>NZ_JBJGZT010000039.1:0-31532 GCF_054050655.1 Geodermatophilus sp. SYSU D00663
GACGGCCCGCTCCCCGGCTGGGGAGCGGGCCGTCGTGCGTCCCGGGGTCAGGAGTCCAGCTGGGCGTCCAGCGTGATGTCGACGGCGGCGAGCGCCTTGCTGACCGGGCAGCCGACCTTCGCCGCCTGCGCGGCCTTCTCGAACCCGTCGGCGTCGAGGCCGTCGACCTCGGCGCGCACGGTGAGCTTGATCCCGGTGATGGTGGCGCCGTCCTGGAGGCCGAGCGTGACGTCGGCCGTGACCTCGAGCGACTGCGGCGTGCCGCCGGCCTTCGCGATCTCGTTCGACAGGGCCATCGAGAAGCAGGCGGAGTGGGCCGCGGCGACGAGCTCCTCGGGGCTGGTGGAGCCGCCGGCCTCGTCGGAGGTCCGCTTCGGCCAGCTCACGTCGAAGGTGCCGAGCTTCGAGCTGGACAGCTCGACCTGGCCGGATCCGTCCTGGAGGGTGCCGTTCCAGGCGGTGCGGGCGGTGCGGGTGGGCATCGGGCTGCCTTCCGGTCGGGGGGCGCGCCGGCGTCGTCTCGCCGGCGCGCGGGACCCCGCGGCCCTACCCCGGCGGGTTGCGGGCAACCCACCGCCCGGGTCACACGGCGCGCGGCGCCTCGGTGACCCGCTGGGTCAGCACGTTGAGCGTCTGCTTGAGGTCGGAGAAGGACTCCACGTCCAGGTCGAGCGCGCAGATCATGTCCTGCGAGATGGCGAAGGCCTTGTCGCGCAGGGCCCGGCCGGTGTCGGTGAGGGCGATGGCCACCGACCGCTCGTCCTCCACGCGGCGGTGGCGCGTGACCAGCCCGGCCGCGGTGAGCCGCTTGAGCAGGGGGGACAGGGTGCCGCTGTCGAGCGCCAGGCGGGCGCCGAGCTGGCCGACGGTCTGGTGGTCCTCTTCCCAGAGCAGCATCATCACCAGGTACTGCGGATAGGTGAGCCCGAGCTCCTCGAGCATCGGCCGGTACCGGGCGGTCATCGCGCGGGACGCTGCGTACAGCGCGAAGCACAGCTGATCGTCCAGAGCCACGCTCGGGGCAGGGCGGCGCGGGTCTCCGGTGGTCGTCATGCCTTGAGTGTAGGGACCATCCGGTCGCGTGGCATGCAGTTGTGCCGGATGTCAACCCCTCGGGGCGCCTCCTCGACCACCTCCTGCCCCACGAGGCAAGTTGAGCGGAACAGACTCAACCCCTGGTCCGTTGCACCGGTCGACAGGATCCCCCGCCGGGACCCCGGCACGCCCAGGAGAGGACCGAGCGCACCGACCATGGAGAGCAAGCTGACCACCCGTTCGCAGGAGGCGTTCGCGGCCGCCCAGCGGCTGGCGGTCGACCGGGGGCAGGCGGCGCTGGAGCCGCTGCACCTGCTCGTGGCGCTGCTGCAGCAGAGCGACGGCATCGCCGGCCCGCTGCTGACCGCCACCGGAGCGGACCCGGCCGACGTCCGGGCCAAGGCCGAGGCCGCCCTGCGCCGCATGCCGAGCGTCAGCGGCGCCACCGTCGCCGCGCCGTCGCCGTCGCGTGAGCTGCTGCGGGTGGTCAACGCCGCCGGCGAGCAGGCCAGCGCGCTGGGCGACGAGTACGTCTCCACCGAGCACCTGCTGGTCGGCCTGGCCGGCTCCGGGGGCGAGGCCGGCACGGTGCTCACCAGCGCCGGTGCCACCCGCGACGCGCTGCTGGCCGCCTTCCGCACCGTGCGGGGCAACCGCAGGGTCACCACGGCCGACCCCGAGAGCACCTTCCAGGCGCTGGAGAAGTTCGCCGTCGACCTCACCGAGCGCGCCCGCGAGGGGAAGATCGACCCGGTCATCGGCCGGGACACCGAGATCCGCCGCGTCGTGCAGGTGCTCTCCCGCCGCACCAAGAACAACCCGGTCCTCATCGGCGAGCCCGGCGTCGGCAAGACGGCGATCGTCGAGGGCCTGGCCCAGCGGATCGTGGCCGGCGACGTCCCCGAGAGCCTCAAGGGCAAGCGGCTGATGGCGCTGGACCTGGCGAGCATGGTCGCCGGCGCCAAGTACCGCGGCGAGTTCGAGGAGCGGCTCAAGGCCGTCCTGCAGGAGATCGCCGAGTCCGAGGGGCAGGTCGTCACTTTCATCGACGAGCTGCACACCATCGTCGGCGCCGGCGCCACGGGCGACTCGGCCATGGACGCCGGCAACATGATCAAGCCGATGCTCGCCCGCGGCGAGCTGCGCATGGTCGGCGCGACCACGCTCGACGAGTACCGCGAGCACATCGAGAAGGACCCGGCGCTGGAGCGCCGCTTCCAGCAGGTCTTCGTCGGCGAGCCCTCGGTCGAGGACACGATCGGCATCCTGCGCGGGCTCAAGGAGCGCTACGAGGTGCACCACGGCGTCCGGATCACCGACGCCGCGATCGTCGCCGCCGCCACGCTGTCGGACCGGTACGTCACGGCCCGCTTCCTCCCCGACAAGGCGATCGACCTGGTCGACGAGGCGGCCAGCCGGCTGCGCATGGAGATCGACAGCCGCCCGGTGGAGGTCGACGAGGTCGAGCGCGCCGTGCGCCGCATGGAGATCGAGGAGATGGCGCTGGAGAAGGAGGACGACCCGTCCTCGCTCGACCGGCTGGCCGCGCTGCGCGCCGACCTCGCCGACCGGCGCCAGGAGCTCGCCGAGCTGACCGCGCGCTGGCAGCAGGACAAGGGCGCGATCGTCCGCATCCAGCAGCTCAAGGAGGAGCTGGAGCGGCTGCGCACCGAGTCCGCGCGCGCCGAGCGCGAGGGCGACCTCGCCCGCGTCGCCGAGCTCCGCTACGGCGTGATGCCGCAGCTGGAGAAGGACCTCGCCGCGGCCGAGGAGTCGGTGGCCGCCCAGGCCTCCATGCTCAAGGAGGAGGTCGGCCCCGACGACATCGCCGAGGTCGTCCAGGCCTGGACCGGCATCCCCGCCGGCCGGCTGCTCGAGGGGGAGACGGCGAAGCTGCTGCGGATGGAGGACGAGCTCGGCAGGCGGGTCGTCGGCCAGCCCGACGCCGTCCGCGCCGTCTCCGACGCCGTCCGCCGCGCGCGGTCGGGCATCGCCGACCCCGACCGGCCCACCGGCTCGTTCCTGTTCCTCGGCCCCACCGGCGTCGGCAAGACCGAGCTGGCGAAGGCGCTGGCGGAGTTCCTGTTCGATGACGAGCGGGCGATGGTCCGCATCGACATGAGCGAGTACTCCGAGAAGCACTCGGTGGCCCGACTGGTCGGCGCCCCTCCGGGCTACGTCGGCTACGAGGCAGGCGGCCAGCTCACCGAGGCGGTCCGGCGGCGGCCCTACACCGTCGTGCTGCTCGACGAGGTGGAGAAGGCCCACCCCGACGTCTTCGACGTGCTGCTGCAGGTCCTCGACGACGGCCGGCTCACCGACGGCCAGGGGCGGACGGTGGACTTCCGCAACACCATCCTGATCCTGACCTCGAACCTCGGCTCGCAGCTGATCGCCGACCAGTCGCTGCCGGAGGAGGCGCGGCGCTCCGCGGTCATGGACGTCGTCCGGTCGCACTTCAAGCCGGAGTTCCTCAACCGCCTCGACGACGTCGTGGTGTTCCGGGCGCTGGGCAGCGAGGAGCTGGCCGGGATCGTCGAGATCCAGGTGGGCGTGCTCGCCCGCCGGCTGGCCGCCCGCCGGCTGACGCTGACCGTCACCGACGCCGCCCGCGAGTGGCTGGCGCTCAACGGGTTCGACCCGGTCTACGGCGCCCGCCCGCTGCGCCGCCTGGTGCAGTCGGCGATCGGCGACCCGCTGGCCCGCGCGCTGCTGGCCGGGGACATCCGCGACGGCGACGAGGTCGTCGTCGACGCGCCGGACGACCTGGCAGAGGAGGGCCTCACCGTCCGCCGCGGCTGACGCGAGGAGCTCCTCACCCGGGCCCGCCGTCCCTCGGGGCGGCGGGCCCGTCGCGTCCCCGGGGCGGGATGCGGGGAGGCGCCGCGCACGGCACGGGCACGATGGCGGCAGGACGTCGAGGAGAGGAAGGGGACGACGTGACCGAGGAACGGGGAGGACGACTCCCGGGCTACGGGAACGCGCCGTCGGCGCCCGGCGCCGAGCCCCGGCCGCCGGCCGAGCGACCGGTCGCGGTGCGGGTGGGGATCGGCGCGTTCATGGCCGCGCTGATCCTCGGCCTGGTGTCCTCGGTGGTCACGCTGTCCGACGTCGACGGGATCGTCGCGGAGGTGCAGGCCGCCGCGGGGGCCGAGGTCCCCGAGTCGACGGCGCGGGCCGCGTTCTGGGTCGGCGCGGGCTTCGGGGCGGTGCTGGTGGCCCTGGAGGCGCTGGTCATCCGGTTCGCCTGGACCGGGCGCAACTGGGCGCGGGTGGTGCTCCAGGTCCTCGGTGCGGTCAACGTCCTCGGCGGGCTGTCCGGCCTCACCGGTCCCGGGGCGACCGGCTCGGGGTTCCTCGGGTCGCTGTCGGTGTTCATCACCCTGATCAGCGCGGTCGGGCTCGTCGCGCTCGCCCTGCGGCCGGCCTCCGAGTGGTACCGGGCCGAGGGGGAGCGCCGGCGGTCGTCCGCCCGCTGACCGCCGGCCGGGCGCGCTGCGCGTCCGGGGGTGGCCGGACGGCGGCCCGTCGATCATGATGCGCGGGCGACCGCCACGGGAGAGGACGGACATGACCGCAGGACAGGGCCCGCAGGGCTGGGACCAGCCGGGGCAGGACCCCTACGGCCAGGGCGCGTACGGCCAGGGCGCGTACGGCCAGGGCGCGTACGGCCAGGGCCCCCACGGGCAGGGCGCCCACGGCGGGTACGCGTCCGCGCCGGCGGCGCCCGACGGCTTCGGCGCGCCCGCCCCGGTCGAGCGCCCCTCGGCCGTGGTGCTGGGCGTGGGCGCCTTCGCGGCCACGCTCGTCCTGGGCCTGGTGAACGCCCTGGTCACGTTCGCGGACGTCGACGGCTTCATCGCGCAGGTGCAGGCGGCCTCGCCCGACGTCGCGATCAGCGAGTCGGCGGCGCGGGCCGCCCTGGTCGCCGGCGCCGGCTTCGCGCTGGTCCTGGTGGCGCTGCAGGTCCTGTTCCTGTGGTTCGCGTGGAAGGGCCGCAACTGGGCGCGGATCGTGCTCTGGGTGCTGGGCGGCCTGGGCGTGGCCGGCTCGCTGGTCGGCTTCCTCGGCGGCGGTGCCCCGACCGTCTCGGGCCTGCTGACGGTGCTGTCCCTCGCCTCGCTCCTGCTCACCGTGGTCGGCATCGTGGCGCTGGCGCAGAAGCCGGCCAGCGCCTGGTACCGCTACCAGGGCTGGCGGCGGGCACAGGGACGCTGATCCGTCGCACGCGATCAGATCTCGTCATCATCTCGTCACCTCCGGTGGTGAACCGCTTGCCCGGCCGGCCCGAACGCCGGACGTGACCACCACCGAGCAGGCCACCGCGCCGGCCACCGGGCCGGACGGGGCCGCCCGCCCCGCCGGCCGCGGCACGCGCCGGCTGCTCGCCGCCCTCGCCGGGCTGCCGGCCGCCGCGGTCGCGCTGGGCGTGGCCGAGCTGGTCGCCGCGTCCGTGGGGCCGGCGTCCTCGCCGGTCGTGGCGGTCGGCGACACGGTCATCACCCTGGTCCCCGAGCCGGTGAAGCAGTTCGCCGTCGCGACGTTCGGCGAGGACGACAAGGTCGCCCTCGTCGTCGGCACGCTGGTCCTCGTCGGGCTGTACGCGGTGCTCGTCGGGCTGGTGTCGCTGCGCTCCCGGCGGACCGGCGTGGCGGGGATCGCGCTGTTCGGCGCCGTCGGCGCCCTCGCCGCGGCCACCCGGCCCGCGGGCGGCCCGCTGGACGCGCTGCCCTCCGTCGTGGGTGCGGGGGCCGGCGTCGTCGCCCTCCTCCTGCTGGTGGCCCCGCTGACCGTGCCGGCCCCCCGGAGTGACGACGAGGCGGTCAGGGACCGGCGGCCCGGCGCGCCGCCGACGGCCGACCGCCAGGGCGCCGGGATGGACCGCCGCCGCTTCGTCCTCACCGGCGGCGCCGCCCTGGGCGCGGCCGCGGTCGCCGGCGGCGGCGGGCGGTTGCTGCAGCGCCGGTTCGACGTCAGCGGTGCCCGCGGAGACCTCACCCTCCCGACGCCGTCGTCCCCGGCCGCCGCGCTGCCCCCGGGCGCCGACCTCGCCGAGCGCGTCGAGGGGCTGACGCCGCTGTTCACGCCCAACCGCGACTTCTACCGGGTGGACACCGCGATCACCGTCCCGCAGATCCGCCCCGCCGATTACCGGCTCGAGCTGACCGGGATGTTCGACTCCCCGCGCACGTACACGCTCGCCGACCTGTTCGACCGCGACGACGTCGTCGAGCGCGACGTCACGCTCACCTGCGTCTCCAACGAGGTCGGCGGCGGTCTGGCCGGCACCGCGCGCTGGACCGGCGTCCCGCTCGGCGCCCTCCTCCGCGAGAACGGCGTCTCCGACCGCTCCGACCAGCTGGTCTGCCGCTCGGCCGACGGCATGACCATCGGCGCGCCCACCCGCGCGGCGCTGCAGGTCGAGGACGCGATGATCGCCTTCGGGATGAACGGCGAGCCGCTGCCGGTCGAGCACGGCTTCCCGGTCCGGATGCTCATCCCGGGGCTGTACGGCTACGTCTCCGCCTGCAAGTGGATGACCTCGATCGAGGCCACCACCTACGACGCCTTCGACGCCTACTGGGTCCAGCGCGACTGGGCCGCCCAGGGCCCGGTCAAGGTGGCCTCCCGGATCGACACCCCGGCCCCCCTGCGCCGGTTCCGGGCCGGCCGGCGCCCGATCGCCGGCGTCGCCTGGGCGCAGACCCGCGGCATCGCCCGGGTCGAGGTCCGGGTCGACGACGGCGAGTGGCGGGAGGCCGAGCTCGCCCCGGCGGTGGACGCCGACGTGTGGCGGCAGTGGCGGCTGCCCTTCGACTTCGCCCCCGGCTCCTACCAGCTCACCGTCCGGGCCACCACGGCCGACGGCGAGGTGCAGACCGGGGAACGCGCCCGGCCCTTCCCGAACGGGGCCAGCGGCCTGCACTCCATCCGGGTGATCGCGACCTAGCGGCCCCCGCCCCGCGGGGCGGCACCCGGCACACCCCAGAGCCCGTCTCGGCCACCCGGCCGCAGACGCCTCTCCCGACCCCTCGAACGGGCCGGGGGACCATGGACCGACGACCGAGGAGCACACCCCGTGAAGAGCACCCTGACCCGCGGCCTCCTGCTGGCCTCCGCCTCGACCCTCGCGGTCACCCTGAGCGCCTGCGGCTCGGAGGACACCGGCGCGGCCTCCGACAGCCCGCCCTCCGCCAGCAGCTCGCCGGCGGCGGACGGCGCCGACTCGACGGGGAGCAGCAGCCCGATGGCCGAGCCGGCGTCCGACGAGCCCTTCGGGGCCGCCTGCTCCTCGGTCCCGGCCGACGGCGAGGGCAGCTTCGCCGGCATGACCGACGACCCGGTGGCCACCGCGGCCAGCAACAACCCGATGCTGTCGACGCTGGTGCAGGCGGTCACCCAGGCCAACCTGGTGGACACGCTGAACACCACCGACGACATCACCGTCATCGCCCCGGCCGACCCGGCGTTCGAGGCGATCCCGGCCGACCAGCTGCAGGCCGTGCTGGCCGACCAGGCGATGCTGACCCAGGTCCTGACCCACCACGTCATCCCGGGCCGGCTCTCGCCGGACCAGCTGGCCGGCACGCACACCACCGTGGCCGGCGACGAGGTCACCATCGAGGGCTCGGGCGAGAGCTTCACCGTCGCCCGGACCGTCACCGGCACCCCGGCCTCGGTGATCTGCGGCAACGTGCAGACCGCCAACGCCACCGTCTACGTCGTCGACCAGGTCCTGGCGCCCGCGCAGGGCTGAGGCGCGACGGCCACCGGCCCGGTTCCCTCGCGGGAGTCGGGCCGGAACCGTGCGTAGATTCGCCTCCATGACGGCGCCCGCTGCCCAGCCCGACCGCGACCGCCTGCTCGAGCTGGTCGTCGACCTCGCCGTCGTCCACGGGCGGGTCACGCTGTCCTCCGGGCGCGAGGCCGACTGGTACATCGACATGCGCCGGCTGACCCTCCACCACGAGGGCGCGCCGCTGGTCGGCCGGGTGATGCGCCAGCTCACCCGCGACCTGCGCTACGACGTCGTCGGCGGGCTCACCCTCGGAGCCGACCCGGTCGCCACGGCGATGCTGCACGCCGCCGCCGACGGCGAGGGCTTCCTCGACGCGTGCGTGGTCCGCAAGGCCGGCAAGGCGCACGGGCTGCAGCGGCGGATCGAGGGGCCCGACGTCGCCGGGCGGGCGGTGCTCGTCGTCGAGGACGTCTCCACCACCGGCAGCAGCCCGCTGACCGCCGTCGAGGCGCTGCAGGAGGCCGGGGCCGAGGTCATCGCCGTCGCGGTGGTCGTCGACCGCGGCGGGCGGGCCGCCGTCGAGGCCGCCGGCCTGGAGTACCGCGCCGCCTTCGAGCTGTCCGACCTCGGCCTGTCGTAGCCGCGCACTCCCGCGGAGGAGCACGGGACGTCGCCGCGGACGTGCCCGGGATCGGCCGTACGGTGTGGCGGTGACCACACTCGCCACCGCGTGGGTCGACGAGCTCGCCGCCGTGCTCGGCCGCGACGGCGTCCTCACCGACCCCGACGTCACCGCCGCCTACGCCCGTGACCAGGCGATGCTCGCCGAGGCCGGCACCCCCGCCGCGGTCGTCCTCCCCCGGAGCACCGACGACGTCGCCGCGGTCATGCGGGTCGCCTCCCGGCACGGCGTCCCGGTCGTCCCGCGCGGCGCGGGCTCGGGGCTGGCCGGCGCGAGCAACGCCGTCGACGGCGCGATCACCATGGTCATGACCCGCATGGATGCCGTCCTGGAGGTCAGCGCCGCCGACCGGCTCGCCGTCGTCCAGCCCGGCGTGGTCAACAAGCAGCTGCGCGACGCCGTCGCCGGCTCCGGGCTGTTCTACCCGCCGGACCCCTCCAGCTACGACTGGTGCACGATCGGCGGCAACCTCTCGCAGAACTCCGGCGGCCTGTGCTGCGTGAAGTACGGCGTCACCACCGACTACGTGCTCGGCCTCGAGGTGGTCCTCGCCGACGGGCGGGTGCTGCGCACCGGGCGCCGCACGGTCAAGGGCGTCGCCGGCTACGACCTCGCCCGGCTGTTCGTGGGCTCGGAGGGCACCCTCGGCGTCATCACCGAGGCCACGCTCGCGCTGCGCCCGGCGCCGCAGCAGCCGGTGACCCTGGTGGCCACCTTCGCCACCACCGCGCAGACCGGGCAGGTGGTCGAGCGGGTGGTGACGTCCGGGCTGGTGCCCAGCCTGCTGGAGGTCATGGACAACACCTGCATCTGCGCCGTCGACGACCTGCTGCACGCCGACCTCGACCGGGCCGCGCACGCCCTGCTCGTCGCGCAGTCCGACGCCGGGGGAGAGGCGGCGCTCGCCGAGGTCGAGGTGCTGGCGCGGCTGTGCCGCGAGGCCGGCGCGGAGCTCGTGCACACCACCGCCGACCCCGCCGAGGGCGACCTGCTGCTCGCCGCCCGCCGGATGGCGCTGCCCGCGCTCGAGCAGCTGGGCAGCACGCTCATCGACGACGTCGCCGTGCCGCGCTCGCGGATCGCCGAGTTCCTCGACGGCTGCGACGGCATCGCCGTGCGGCGGGGACTGACCATCGGCGTCGTCGGGCACGCCGGCGACGGCAACATGCACCCGACGGTCTGCTTCGACCCCACCGACCCCGACCAGCGGGCGCGGGCGTTCGCCGCCTTCGACGACGTCCTGGAGCTGGGCCTGGCGCTGGGCGGCACGGTCACCGGCGAGCACGGCATCGGCTCGATCAAGGTCGAGTGGCTGGAGCGCGAGATCGGCGAGGTGTCGCTGGACGTACACCGCCGGATCAAGGACGCCCTCGACCCGGCCGGCCTGCTCAACCCCGGCAAGGTGCTGCGCCGCAGGGGTTGAGACGGGGGCCTGTCGGGGGTTCCGCGCCCGGGAGATACTGACCGCCGACCAGCGTCGATCGACAGGAGTGCCCCGATGCCCATCGCGACCCCCGAGGTCTACGCCGACATGATCAGCCGGGCGAAGGAGGGCGGCTTCGCCTACCCGGCCATCAACTGCACCTCGTCGGAGACGATCAACGCGGCCCTCCGCGGGTTCGCCGACGCGGGCAGCGACGGCATCATCCAGTTCTCCACAGGCGGCGCGGAGTTCGGCTCCGGCACCCGGGTCAAGGACATGGTCACCGGCGCCGTCGCGCTGGCCGAGTTCGCGCACGTCGTCGCCGAGAAGTACCCGGTCAACGTCGCGCTGCACACCGACCACTGCCCCAAGGACAAGCTGGACTCCTACGTCCGGCCGCTGATCGCGCTGTCGAAGGACCGGGTCGACGCCGGCCAGGCGCCCCTGTTCCAGTCGCACATGTGGGACGGCTCGGCGATCGACCTGGAGGAGAACCTCCAGATCGCCGAGGAGCTGCTCGAGAAGACCGCGGCGGCCAAGATCGTGCTCGAGCTGGAGATCGGTGTCGTCGGCGGCGAGGAGGACGGCGTCGCCCACGAGATCAACGAGAAGCTCTACACCGCCCCCGGCGACTTCGTGGCCACCGCCAAGGCGCTCGGCCTCGGGGAGCGCGGCGTCTACCTGCTGGCGGCGACCTTCGGCAACGTCCACGGCGTCTACAAGCCGGGCAACGTCAAGCTGCGCCCGGAGGTCCTCAAGCAGGGCCAGGAGGTCGTGTCGCAGGAGTTCGGCCTCGGGGACGGCGGCAAGCCGTTCAACTTCGTCTTCCACGGCGGCTCGGGCTCGCTGCAGTCGGAGATCCGCGAGGCGCTGTCCTACGGCGTCGTGAAGATGAACGTCGACACCGACACCCAGTACGCCTTCACCCGGCCGATCGCCGGGCACATGTTCAGCAACTACGACGGCGTGCTGAAGATCGACGGCGAGGTCGGCAACAAGAAGACCTACGACCCGCGCAGCTACCTCAAGGCCGCCGAGACCGGCATGGCCGCCCGCGTCGTCACCGCGTGCGAGGACCTGCTGTCGGCCGGCCAGTCGCAGGGCGCCTGAGCCGTGACCCACGCGCACCAGAACCTGCTCGGCGAGCCGCCGGCCACGCTGCTGCCCGGCGACCCCGAGGCGGAGGCCGCGCTGGCGGCCGGCACGGACCCCGCCGAGGTCGCCGCCGGCCACCCGCGGGCCAGCGCGGCCTGGGCGGCGCTGGCCGAGGCCGCGCTCGCGGACGGCCGCACCATCGAGGCCTACGCCTACGCCCGCACCGGCTACCACCGCGGCCTGGACGCGCTGCGGAAGAACGGCTGGCGGGGCCACGGCCCGGTGCCGTGGTCGCACGAGCCCAACCGGGGCTTCCTGCGCTGCGTCACCGTGCTCGCCCGCGCCGCCGAGGCGATCGGCGAGACCGACGAGCAGGAGCGCTGCACCCAGCTGCTGCGCGACTGCGACCCCTCGCTCGCACCCTGACCCGGGCTCCTTCCCCGGGACCCGGCCCGGATCACCCACGGTCACCGTGACGGGTGAGGCCGCCCCCGCACCACTGCGTTCACCGGGCGGGGCGGCCTCGCCGGGAGAACACTCCGTGACCAGCGCGCCCCGCCGGGGCGCCCGTCACAGGAGGTGTCCGTGGCAACGCTCCTCTGGATCCTCGCCGTCGTCCTGGTGGTCGCCGGCATCTTCGCGATCCTCCGCAAGCAGCTGCTCTGGGGCATCGTGCTGATCGTCGTGGGCCTGCTCGTGGGCCCCGGCGGCGTCAGCCTCTTCACCTGACCCACCCCCGGGCTCGGCGGCCTAGCGGTCGCCGAGCTCGGGGTGCAGCTCCTGCAGGCGGGTGGTCAGCGCGGTGAGCTCCTCACCGCCGGCCATGAGCCGGGTGAGGTCGTCGGCGTCGACGTCGGCGCGGGTGAGGTCGCCGGCCACCTGGCCACGTGCCAGCAGCAGGAAGCGGTCGCCCACCAGGTGGGCGTAGCGCGGGTTGTGGGTGACGACGACGACGGCGAGCCCCTGCGCCCGCGCGCCGAGCACCGCCTGCCCGACCAGCGTGTGCTGGGCGATGGTCATCGGCTCGGTCGGCTCGTCGATCACCAGCGCCCGCGAGCCGTAGTGCACCGCCCGCGCGATCGCCAGGCTCTGCCGCGACCCCGGCAGGAGCGTGTTCACCGGCTGGTCGGGGTCGATGCCGGTGACGCCGATGCGGTCCAGGGCGCGCACGGTGGTCTCCCGGGCGGCGTCGACGTCCAGGCGGCGCAGCGGCCACGGCCGGCGGGTCGGCTCGGCGCCCAGGCACAGGTTGCGCCACACCGGCAGCAGCGGCGCAACGGCGAGGTCCTGCCAGACCGTGGCGATCCCCGCCGCCCGCGCCGCCCGGGGGCTGCGGAAGCGCACCGGGACGCCGTCGAGGAGCAGCTCGCCCTCGTCGTGCCGGCGCAGCCCCGACAGCACCGACACCAGCGTCGACTTGCCCGCGCCGTTCTCGCCGAGCACGCAGGTGATGCGGCCGCCCTCCAGCGCGACCGCGACCCGGTCCAGCGCCGGCACGCCGCCGTGGCGGACGCTCAGCCCGCGCAGCTCCAGCACCGGTGGCACGGCGGTCACGAGCGCGGCGCGGCCCGCAGCCGGGCGCGCACCACCCCTCCCACCAGCAGTGCGACCAGCAGCACGACGCCGAGCAGCGCCTGCGACCAGCGCGGGTCCCACCCGGCGAGCTCCACGCCCTCGCGGGCGGCGGCGTAGAGCAGCGCGCCGACCGCGGCGCCGGCCATCGACCCCTGCCCGCCGGTCAGCAGGCAGCCGCCGATCACCGCGACCACCACGTAGTCGATGGCGCTCACCAGGGCCGGGGTGGCGCCGACGCTCGCGGCCGGCACCAGCGCCAGCGTGCCGAGCAGCCAGCCCGCGGTCGCGGTGAGCGCGTAGAGCACCAGCGTCGTCCGGCGGACCGGCACGCCCAGCTCGCGGGCCGCCCGGCGGGAGCCGCCCATCGCCAGCACCTCGTTGCCGAACCGCGTCCGCCACAGCAGCCAGCCGGCGCCCGCGGTGACGGCCAGCCACCACAGCAGCGACACCGGGAAGGTGCCGCCGCCCACCTCGGCGGTGGCGCCGAACACGGCGGACGCCGAGGACCAGCCGGGCGCCTCGTCCAGGCCGCTGATCCGCGGCGCGCCCGCGACGAGCGGGACGCCGGACAGGGTGGTGCCCTGCAGCACCAGCGCGGTGGCGAGGGTGGCCAGGAAGCTCGGCAGCCCGGTGCGCACCACCAGCCAGCCGTTGACCAGCCCGACGGCGAGGGCCGCGGCCAGCGACGTCGCCAGCGCGGGCCAGATGCCCCACCCGGCGGGGCCGGCGAGCAGCGCGGTGAGGACGGCGCTGCCGAGGGTGACGGTGCCGATCGACAGGTCGAAGTGGCCGCCGACCATGAGCAGGCCCACCGCCACGCCGCCGATGCCGAGCAGCGCCGCGGCGTCGAGGACCCCGCCCAGCCCGGCCGGCGTGAGCAGGTCGGGTGTCCGGAGCCCGAACAGGACGAGGACGATCACCAGCCCGAGCACCGCGACCAGGCTGGGCCGGGCGAGGGCCCGGTCGAGCAGCCGCCGGCGCGGCGGGGCGACGCGGAACGCGGGCAGGCGGTCGACGGTCACCGGGCCACCGGGGGGAACGGTCGCAGGAGGGCCTCCTCGGTCTGGAGTCCCTCCAGTGTCCACGACGGCGGCCGCGATCGCGTCCCCCTCAGGGGCGCAGGCGCCAGCGCACCCGGTCGTCGGCGTACCAGGTCCAGCGGGAGACCGGCCGCGGGTAGGGGACGCCGTCGCGGGTGACCCGGGCCGGGTCGCTGGCCAGCTGCAGCGCGCGGCCGGAGCTCCGCCGCGGCGGGCGCATCAGCTGCGGGGAGACGACGACGCGGATCGTGTCGACGGCGGTCCAGTCCGGCCGCACGTCGATCCGCGCCACCATCCCGTCGGCCACCCGGGCGTCGTCGTGGTGGGCCTGCACGCCCAGGCGCGCGGCCAGCGGCAGCCGTCCCTTCCCGGCGGCCTCGTAGCGGCCGTGCTGCAGCAGCACCCCGCCGTGGTCGTCGCGGACCAGCGACAGCTCCCGCTCCCCGCCGCTGCCGATGCCCAGGTCCCGGGCCAGCCCCCGGGAGGCGCTGTCGTCGGCGGGGTCCCAGGACACCGGGACCTCCGCCGTCCGGCCGGCGGCGTGCAGCACGGCCAGCACGCCCGCGAGCGCCGGCACGGGGCCGCGCACCAGCAGGGAGTCCGCGTCCGGCGCCTCGGCGAGGACGGCCCGCTCGGGCGCCCGTCCGGGCGCGAGACCGCGCAGGTCGAACTCGACGAGGGGCATGCCGATACCCTGCCACCTGCCAGCCGGTCGACCGCCGGTGACGAGTCCTGAGGGGGACGACAGCGAGATGCCGGCAGTCGTGCTGATCGGCGCCCAGTGGGGCGACGAGGGCAAGGGCAAGGCCACCGACCTGCTCGGGGGGCGCGTGCCCTACGTGGTCCGCTACCAGGGCGGCAACAACGCGGGGCACACCGTCATCACGCCCGACGGCGAGCGCTACGCCCTGCACCTGATCCCGTCGGGGATCCTCACGCCGGGCTGCACGCCGGTCATCGGCAACGGTGTCGTCGTCGACCCGCAGGTGCTCATCGGGGAGCTCGCGGGGCTGGAGGAGCGCGGGGTCGACACCTCGCGGCTGGTCATCTCGGCCGACGCCCACCTGATCATGCCGCACCACCGCGCGCTGGACCGCGTCACCGAGCGGTTCCTCGGCAAGCGCAAGATCGGCACCACCGGTCGCGGCATCGGCCCCGCGTACGGCGACAAGGTCGCCCGCACCGGCATCCGGGTGGCCGACCTGCTGGACCTGTCGATCCTGCGGCAGAAGCTCGAGGGCACCCTGATCGAGAAGAACCAGGTCCTGGTCAAGGTCTACAACCGCAAGGCCATCGACGTCGACGAGGTGGTCGAGGAGTACGCCGGCTACGCCGAGCAGCTCAAGGGCCGCATCGCCGACACCCGGCTGATGCTCGCCGACGCGCTCGACGCCGGCGAGTGGGTGCTGCTGGAGGGCTCGCAGGGCACCCTGCTCGACGTCGACCACGGCACCTATCCGTTCGTGACGTCGTCCAACCCGACGGCCGGCGGCGCGGCCACCGGCAGCGGCATCGGCCCCACCCGCATCTCCCGGGTGGTCGGGATCCTCAAGGCCTACACGACCCGCGTGGGCTCGGGCCCGTTCCCGACCGAGCTGTTCGACGCCAACGGCGAGTACCTGCGCAAGCAGGGCGGCGAGGTCGGCGTGACCACCGGCCGCGACCGCCGCTGCGGCTGGTTCGACGCCGTCGTCGCCCGCTACGCCAGCCGGGTCAACGGGATCACCGACTACTTCCTCACCAAGCTCGACGTGCTCTCCGGGCTGGAGACGGTGCCGATCTGCGTCGCCTACGACGTCGACGGCGTCCGGCACGAGGAGATGCCGATGACCCAGACCGGCTTCCACCACGCGAAGCCGGTGTACGAGGAGATGCCGGGCTGGTCCGAGGACATCCGGCACTGCCGCTCCTTCGACGAGCTGCCCGCCGACGCGCAGGCCTACGTCCGCCGCCTCGAGGAGCTCTCCGGCGCGCGGATCAGCGTGATCGGCGTCGGCCCGGGCCGTGACGAGAACGTCGTCGTCCACGACCTGATCGACTGACGGAGGACCCCCTGCCCCCGCCACTCGCCGGCTCGCGGCGGGACCCTGCGGGGCCTCCCCGTCGGGCGACTCCGGTCAGGCGGCGGTGTCCACCGCGGTGTCGATCGCGGGGGCGGCCGTCTGCTCCAGCTCGGCGCGGGCGGCGACGACGACGTCGGGGTTGTCGGTGATGATCCCGTCGACCCCGAGGGCGAGCAGCAGCCGCGCGGCCCCGAGCGCGTCGCCCCGGGCGGCCGGGTCCTCGCTGCTGCGCAGGTGCAGCGGGAGGAACTCGTTCTCCGCCGCCAGCGTCCACGGCACCACCGTGAGGCCGGCGGCGTGCGCGCGGGGCAGCAGGTCGGACACGCCGGTCATCCGCTGGTCGGCGTCGCGCAGCAGGACGTGGTCCACGCAGGGCGCGATGCCCTGCGCGTAGGTGGACACCGCGCGCAGCCCGGCGTTGGTGAGCAGGTGGTCGTCGCAGGCGGTGACGTCGACCAGCTGGAACATGGTCGGGCCGTCGTCCCCGAGGTCGGCGCGCAGCCGGCGCAGGGCCGCGGCGTCGAACGACTGGACGACGACGGTGCCGTCCGGGGAGGTCGCGTCCAGCCGCCGCAGCTCGGCGGCGACCAGCTCGACCATCGGCTGGCCGCGCTCGGCCGACCAGCTGGGCTTCTTGAGCTCGGCGAGCACGCGCACCTGCCGCAGCGGCGTCGACCGCCGGCGGGCCAGCTCCACGACCTCCTCGAGGGTGAGGACCCCGAACTGGCCGTCGTAGGCGGTGTTGAGCGGGCGCAGGTCCGGCCGCCGCTCGACGGCGCGCAGGGTGCGCAGCTCGGCGAGGGTGAAGTCCTCGGCGAACCAGCCGGTGCGCCGCTTGCGGCCCACCCGGCGGGTGGTGCGGCGGTCGGCGAACTCCGGCCGGGTGGCGACGTCGGTGGTGCGCGACAGCTCGTTCTCGTGCCGCGCGATCAGCGCGCCGTCCTTCGTGACGACGATGTCGGGCTCGATGAGGTCGGCGCCCATGTCGATGGCCAGCTCGTAGCTGGCGATCGTGTGCTCCGGCCGGTAGGCGCAGGCACCGCGGTGCCCCACCACGAGAGGACGGGAGGACCGGGCCACGGCGGGAGTCGCAAGCGACTCGATCGCGTGCATGCCATCCAGAACACCCGACGGAGGTGTCGGGATGGCGAACGCGGACTGGCGAGTCTCTGAGAATTGGGAGGACACCGCGCTGACCTGCGCGGGACCATCCACCCCGTGACACATCTCTCAGGGATCGGCTGGTCCCGGGCGCGTCTGGAGCAGCTCCCGCCGGGGACCGAGCCCGGACGGGTGGCGCGGGTCGACCGCGGCCGGCTGACCGTGCTCACCGCCGACGGCGAGCGGCGCGTGCACCCCGCCGCCGCGCTGCACGACCCCGACGGCGTGGCGGCACCCGCGGTCGGCGACTGGGTGGCGCTGCGCGGGGAGCTCGCCGTCGCGCTGCTGCCCCGCACCTCGGCGTTCACCCGCACGGTCGCCGGGCGCACCTCCGCCGCGCAGGTCGTCGCCGCGAACCTGGACCTGGTCCTCGTCGTCGACGCGCTCGCCGGCCCGACCCGGGCCCGCCGCGTCGAGCGCTACCTCGCCGTCGCGTGGGGGAGCGGGGCGACGCCGGTCGTCGTCCTCACCAAGGCCGACCTGTGCGACGACGTGGCCGCCGCCGTCGCGGAGGTGGCCGAGGACGCCGTCGGCGCGCAGGTGCTGGCCGTCAGCGCGCGCACCGGCGCGGGCCTGGACGCGCTGCGGGCGCTGCTCGGGCCCGGCGTGACGGCGGCGATGGTGGGGCCGTCCGGCGTCGGGAAGTCCTCGCTGGCCAACGCGCTGGCCGGCCGCGAGGTGGCGCCCACCCGGGAGATCCGGGAGGCCGACGGCCGCGGCCGGCACACCACCACCTCCCGCGAGCTGCACGTCCTGCCCGGCGGCGGCCTGCTCGTCGACACCCCCGGCATGCGCGAGCTCGGCCTCCACGACGACGAGGGCGTGGACACCGCCTACGCCGACGTCGCCGAGCTGGCCGCCCACTGCCGGTTCCGCGACTGCGAGCACCGCACCGAGCCCGGGTGCGCCGTCGCCGCGGCGATCGACGAGGGCCGGCTCGACCCGGGCCGCCTGCTGGGCTGGCGCAAGCTGCAGGCCGAGGCGCGCCGCCAGCTGCTGCGGGCCGACGCCCGCGCCCGCGCCGCCGAGCACCAGCGGGTCAAGGCGCTGCACCGGGCGTACCGCTCCCAGCCGAACCGGGTGCGGTAGCAGGCCCCGTCCAGGGCACCGCCCCGAGCGTGCGAGGGGTGGGGAGGACGGGGTCCTCCATGGGTAGGGTCGCGGTCCGTGCGCGTGCTCGTGATCGGCTCCGGTGCCCGGGAGCACGCCCTGTGCGTCGCTCTGCAGTCCGACCCCGCGGTGACCGCGCTGGCCTGCGCGCCGGGCAACGCGGGCACCGCCCGCATCGCCGAGCAGGCCGCGCTCGACGTCGCCGACCCGGTGGCGGTGGCCGCGCTGGCCACCGGCTGGGCCGCCGACCTGGTCGTCGTCGGCCCCGAGGTGCCGCTGGTCGCCGGCGCCGCCGACGCCGTCCGCGACGCCGGCGTCGCCTGCTTCGGCCCGTCGCAGCAGGCCGCGCAGATCGAGGGCAGCAAGTCCTTCGCCAAGCACGTCATGGCCGCCGCCGGGGTGCCGACCGCCCGCTCCTGGCCCGTCGGCGGGCCCGCCGAGCTGGAGACGGCGCTCGACGAGGCAGGCGCGCCGTACGTGGTCAAGGACGACGGGCTGGCCGCCGGCAAGGGCGTCGTCGTCACGACCGACCGGGACGCCGCGGTCGCCCACGGGCACCGGGTGCTCGACGCCGGGGGAGCGGTGCTGGTCGAGGAGTACCTCGACGGCCCCGAGGTGTCGCTGTTCGCCGTCACCGACGGGACGACGGTGCTGCCGCTGCTGCCCGCGCAGGACCACAAGCGCCGCGACGACGGCGACGCCGGCCCCAACACCGGCGGGATGGGCGCCTACGCCCCGCTGCCCTGGGCGCCGCCGGGCCTGGTCGACGAGGTGCTGGCCACCGTGCTGCAGCCGACCGTCGACGAGATGCGCCGCCGCGGCGAGCCGTTCAGCGGGCTGCTCTACGCGGGCCTGGCGCTGACCTCGCGCGGTGTGCGGGTGGTCGAGTTCAACGCCCGCTTCGGCGACCCCGAGACCGAGGTCGTCCTGCCGCTGCTGGAGACCCCGCTGGCCGGGCTGCTGCACGCCGCGGCCACCGGCACGCTCGCCGGCCACCCGCCGCTGCGCTGGCGGTCCGGCGCGGCCGTCACCGTCGTCGTCGCCGCCGCCGGCTACCCCGAGGCGCCGCGCACGGGCGACCCGGTGACCGGCGCCGACGGCGAGGGCGTGCTGCACGCCGGCACCACCGTCGACGCCGAGGGGACCGTCCGCTCGGCCGGCGGGCGGGTGCTCGCGGTGACCGCGACCGGCGCCGACCTCGCCGCGGCGCGGCAGGCGGCCTACGAGCGGGTGGCCGCCGTCCGGCTCGCCGGCGCGCACTGGCGCAGCGACATCGCGCTGGCCGCCGTCGAGGGCCGGATCGCGGTCCCGGGATGACCGACCCGGCCGACGCGGTCTGGAACCGCGCCTGCGACCCGGACGGGCCGTCCCCCCACCCCGGCGACGCCGCCCTCGCCGCGGTCCTCCTCTGCCACGGGATGGCGGTGAACGGCGGCCTGCTGCACGCGGTGCAGGGCCTGGAGCCCGATCAGGTCGAGCGGGCGGTGGCCGGGTTCCGGCTGTTCGGGCTGGACGCGGCCGCGGAGGCCGTGGCGGACGTCGCGCGGCAGGCCACCGGGCTGGGGGAGGACGACCTCGACGCCGCCGAGCGGCTGGAGGTCGAGGCGGACCGCCGCTACGCCGCCGCGCTGCCCGAGTGGGACGAGACGGTCGAGCGGGCCTTCCGGGAGCACCTCCGCCGCTCCCCCGGGGACTATGCGCCCGTCCAGCCCCGGACCCCGACCGCCGGGCGGGCCCGCTCCGGGCGCGGCTCGGGCGGCCGCGGGCCGTCGTGGCGCCGGGACAGGTAGGTGCCGGCGACGTTCGCGCAGGCCACCACCGGCACCGCGATCAGCGCGCCGAAGATCCCGGCGACGAGCAGGCCGGCGGCGATCGCCAGCACGACCGCCAGCGGGTGCACGTGCACCGCCTTGCCCAGCAGCAGCGGCTGCAGGACGTGCCCCTCGAGCTGCATGACCAGGACGACGATCGCCAGCGCGATCAGTGCCTTGATCGGGCCGACGGCGACCAGCGCGACCAGCACCGCGATCGAGCCGGCCAGGAACGACCCGATGATCGGGATGAACGCGCCGAGGAACACCAGCGCGGCCAGCGGGATCACCAGCGGCACGCCGAGGACCGCCAGGCCGATGCCGATGCCGACGGCGTCGACCAGCGCCACGGCGACGGTGGCGCGGACGTAGGAGATGAGCGTGCGCCACGACCGGCGGGCGGCCTCGTCGATGAACGCGCGCGAGTCGCGGGGGAACAGGCCGACCAGCCACAGCCAGATGGACCGGCCGTCCTTGAGGAAGAAGAAGAGCGTGAACAGCGCCAGGACGACGCCGGTGAACACCTCGCCGACCGTGGCGGCCGTGGTGAGCGCGCCGGTGGCCAGCGTCTCCCGGTTGGACACGATGGCGTCCTGGGCGGCGGTCACCGCGTCGTCGATCTGCCGCTGGGTGACCGGGAAGGTCTCGACGACGAAGTCGCGGATCTGGTCCAGGCCCTGGCTGACCTGGTCGGCGAGGTCGGAGAAGCCGGCGCTGAACCGCTCGACGACCAGCGTGATGATCCCGGCGACGACGGCCAGCCCGACCAGCAGCATCGCCATCGCGGCCAGCGACCGCGGCCACCCGCGCCGGATGAGCGCGGCCGCACCCGGCTGCAGCAACGCCGCCAGCAGCAGCGCGACCATGACCGGGACGATCACCACGGCGACGTACGCCGCCGCGTAGAGCAGCACGTACAGCCCCGCGAGGACGACGATCAGCCGCCACGACCAGGCCGCCGCCGTGCGCAGCGCGCCGGGCACCGCGGCGTCGCCCTGCGGGGCCTCGCGGCCCGGGCCCAGCAGCCGGCGGCCGCGCTCGGCGGCCCGGTGCGGGCGCCCGCCTTCCGGGGGGCCGCTCACCCCGCCCGCGCCCAGCGGCCCGTCGAGGTCGGGGGCGCCGGGCTCGGGACTGCCGAGCGGCGGCTCACCGTCGGTCAGCGGGTCGACGGGACCGGCGTCGGCCTCGTCGTACACCTCGTCGTGCACCAGGATCGCCCGGTCGTCGTCGCGCTCGGGCCACGCGTGCGGGTCCCGCTCACCCGCCGCCCGGATGCGCTCACGCGCGCGGGCGACCAGGGAGCCGGCCTGTCGCAGCATGGGGTCCTCCGCGGTCGGTGGGGGCCGTTCTCGATCACGCTAGCGCTGCGGGAGGATGCTCCCGTGTTCCGACGACTCGACCGGCTGCCGGGGGTACCCGCGTGATCGACCGCTACACGCTCCCCGAGATGGGCCGGGTCTGGAGCGACGAGCACAAGTACGAGCTGTGGTGCCGGGTGGAGACGCTGGTGCTGGAGGCGCACGCGGCCGCCGGGCGGGTCCCGGCCGACGTCGTCGAGCCGGTGCGCAACGCCCCTCCGCCGACCGCCGCCCGCGTCGCAGAGATCGAGGAGACGACGCAGCACGACGTCATCGCCTTCCTCACCGCCTGGGCCGACAACACCGAGCCCCGCTCGGCGGCGGCCTACGTGCACCACGGCATGACGTCGTCGGACCTGCTCGACACCGCGCTCGCCGTGCAGCTCACCGAGGCCACCGACGTGCTGCTGGCCAAGGCCGACCGGCTGGTCGCCGCGCTGCGCCACCACGGCCTGGCGCACCGGGAGACCCTGCGGGTCGGGCGCACGCACGGCGTGCACGCCGAGCCGGTGGTGTGGGGGCACCGGGTGGCCGACCTCGCGTTCGCGACGGCCCGCTCCCGCGACCGGCTGCGCGCGGCACGCGAGCGGGTCGGCGTCGTCGCGATCTCCGGCGCCGTCGGCACCTACTCGCTCATCGACCCGTCGGTGGAGGTCGTGGTCGCCGAGGCGCTCGGGCTGCGGCCGGCCGACGCCTCCACCCAGGTGGTCATCCGCGACTCGATCAGCGAGTGGGTCGCCGCGCTGGCGGTCATCGCCACCGTCTGCGAGACCATCGCGCTCGAGGTCCGGCACGGGCAGCGCACCGAGGTGCGGGAGCTGTCGGAGGCCTTCGGCTCCGGCCAGAAGGGCTCCAGCGCGATGCCGCACAAGAAGAATCCGATCCGCTCGGAGCGGATCGCCGGGCTCGCCCGGGTGGTGCGCGCCGCCGTCGTCCCGGTGATGGAGGGCATCCCGCTGTGGCACGAGCGGGACATCTCGCACTCGTCCACCGAGCGGGTGTTCCTCCCCGACGCCGCGATCACCACCGACTACCTGCTGCACCTGACCACCGGCCTGGTGGAGAACCTGGTCGTCGACGTCGACCGGATGCGGGCCAACCTCGACCTCACCGGCGGGCTGATCTACACCTCCGCCGTGCTGCTGGAGCTGGTCGAGTCCGGGCTCTCGCGCGAGGACGCCTACGCGCTGGTGCAGGGCGCGGCGATGGAGACGTGGAACTCCGGGACGCCGTTCCGGTCGACGCTGCGGACCCGCGCGGACTCCTCCGGCGTGACGCTCGACGAGGCGCGGCTGGACGAGATCTGCCGCCCCGAGGGCTACGTGCGCAACCTCGGCCCGCTGTTCGACCGGCTGGCCGCGCTGACGTGACCGTGGACCTGCCCCTGGTCGCCCGCGGCAAGGTGCGGGAGGTCTACGACGCCGGCGACGACCGTCTCCTGCTGGTCGCCTCCGACCGGATCTCGGCCTACGACCACGTGCTGCCGACGCCGATCCCGGACAAGGGGCGGGTGCTCACCCAGCTGTCGGTGTGGTGGTTCGAGCAGCTGACGCCGGTGCTGTCCGCGTTCGGCGCCACCCACCACCTGGTGTCGGCCACCGACGTGCCGGCCGGCGTCGCCGGGCGGGCGATGCTCGTGCGGCGGCTGGACATGCTGCCGGTCGAGTGCGTGGCGCGGGGCTACCTGTCCGGCTCGGGGACCGTCGAGTACTCGCGCACCGGTTCCATCCGCGACGTGCCGCTCCCGCCCGGGCTGGTCGAGGGCTCGCGGCTGCCGGAGCCGGTGTTCACGCCGTCGACGAAGGCCGAGGTGGGGGAGCACGACGAGGCGATCGACTTCGCGCGCGTGGTGTCCCTCGTCGGCGCCGCGCGGGCGGAGGAGCTGCGGGAGCTGACGCTGGCGCTGTACCGGCGGGGCGCGGAGGTCGCCGCGGGGGCGGGCATCCTGCTGGCCGACACGAAGTTCGAGTTCGGCCTCGGTGCCGACGGCGGCCTGGTGCTCGGCGACGAGGTGCTCACGCCGGACTCGTCGCGCTTCTGGCCGGCGTCGTCGTGGGCGCCCGGGGCCCCGCAGCCCTCGTTCGACAAGCAGTACGTCCGCGACTGGCTGACCTCCTCGGGCTGGGACCGCGTCTCGCCGCCGCCGGAGCTCCCCGACGACGTCGTCGCCGCCACCCGCGAGCGCTACGTCGCCGCCTACGAGCAGCTGACCGGCACCTCCTTCCGCTGATGCGGACGCGCGCGGGCATCGAGTACCGCTCCGGCGGGTCGGGCGGGGACCTGCTCCTGCTGCTGCACGGGCTCGGCGCGACCGGCGCGGTGTGGGACCGGCTGCTGCCGCTGGTCGAGCGGTCCTGGCCCGGGTCCTGGGCGGTCCCCGACCTGCGCGGGCACGGCCGCTCGGTGGCCGAGCCGCCCTACGGGTACGCGGTGCACGCCGCGGACGTGGCCGCGGTGGCGGCCGACCGCGGGGCCACGCGGGTGACCGTGCTCGGGCACTCCTTCGGCGGCGTCGTCGGCGCGGTGCTCGCCGGCGGCTGGTACGGCGTCGACGTCGTCCGGGTCGTCGCCGTCGGGGTCAAGATCGACTGGACCGACGACGAGGTCGCGCGGGCCCGCTCGCTGGCCGGCCGCCCGCCGCAGGTGTTCCCGACCGCCGCCGAGGCCGCCGCGCGGCACCTGCGGCTGGCCGGGCTGACCGGACTCGTGGACCCGGCCTCCGAGGTGGCGCTCGCCGGGGTCCGCGAGGCCGGCGGCGGGTTCACCGCGGCGCTGGACCCGCGCGCGTTCGGCGCCGTCGGCCCGCCGGTCGAGGAGGTCCTGTCCCGCGCGGAGGCGCCGCTGCGGCTGGCCGCCGGCGCGGCCGACCCGATGGTCGGTCTCGACGCGATGCGACGGGTCGACCCCGGCGCGGTGCTGCTCGAGGACACCGGGCACAACGCGCACTGGGAGCGCCCGGACGAGGTCGTCGCGCTGCTGCGCTGACGGCGCCGGTCAGATCGACGCGGCCGGCGACTCGGCGCCGAGCCACTCGCGGAAGACCGGCACGACCCGGTAGGCGTAGGTCTGGGTGGTCCACCCGCGGGTGTCCGTGCAGCTCGTCGTCGTCACGACGCCGGCGGTGCTCGTCCCCGACACCGGGCCGCCGGTGCAGGTGCCGCTGGTCACGGGACTGGGACCGGTCCCGCTGTAACGGCGGACGACGTAGCCGGTGACCGGCTGGCCGGCGAGGGTGACGGCGGGCCAGGAGACGGTCACGGTGCCGGTCAGGCCGTTGCGCGAGAGGGTGGGCAGGGGACCCGGCGACAGCGCGGTGGCCGCGGCGGCCGGGCCGCCACCGCCGGAGGCGACCCAGCCGGCCGACGCCTGCTGGGGGCCGGCGAGCAGCACGGCACACGCGAGGGACGCGACCAGGGCGCCGGCGCGTACGGGCAGCGGAGCTCGCGGTGCACGGCGCGCGGCGGAGGTCCCGGTGGCCATCAGGCGCTGGTGCCGGTCAGCGTCACGGGCACGGTGAAGGTGGCGCGCTGGCACTCGTTCGGTGCGGTCGGCAGCATCCGCACGACGTCCGGGAACGTCACCGTCTGGACCGCCGAGTCCTCCTCGAGCCGGATGGGCTGGGCGAGGGTCACGGTGGTCTGGACGGGGACGACGCTGCCCGCCGCGCAGCCGCCGGTGACGGTCCCGTACTGCACGGTGGTGAGGGTGACGGCGTAGGGGTTGGGGTTGCGCAGCCGCAGGACGACGTCGCCGGTGCCCCCGGGGTAGAGGTCGGCGACCGGCTCGGCCTGGTCGTCGACGAGGATCGGCTGCGCGCTCAGGGCCGTGGCGTCGGCGTCCCCGTCGCCCTGCGCGACCCAGGCGGCCGTCGCCGCCCCGCCGCCGCCGCCGAGGAGGACCGTGCCGGCCGCGACCACCGCCAGCCGGCGGCACGCGCGGGACCGCGTCCGGGCGTGGCGGCCGCTCGCGGGGCGGGCGTGGCGTGCGGGAGCAGGCCGTGCCGGAGCGGCGCGGTGCCGCCCTCGCGACTGGCGGGTGCTCACGGGACCTCCGGCGGATGACGTGGGCTGCGGGGGACCTCGACCCCGGCAGGCGGACCATCGGCTCGGCGCGGCCGGTGCTCGAGGGACCGCCGGGACGGGACCGGGACGGGTCGGTGCCACCGCCCGGCCGCCGCGCGGTGCGCCGGCCGGGCGGGACGGGTCAGGCGACCTGGAGGCCCTCGACCGTGACGCGGACGCTGAAGGTCGCGCCCTTGCACTCGTCGGGCGCGGCGAAGGTCATGGCGACGGCGTCGGCCAGCGTCAGCTCGTGCCAGTTGCCGTCGGAGAGCGTCACGGAGCCGGGGATCGGCATCGAGGCCGCCACCGCCGAGACGCTGTCCTGCGGGCAGTCGCCGCCGGCGGTCACGGTGCCGAACCTCGCGGTCTGCAGCACCACCGGATAGGGGTTGGGGTTGCGCACGCGGACCACCACGTCACCCGTCGTGCCCGGGTACAGGTCGGCGACCGCCGCGGCCTGGTCGTCGACCTGCAGCCGGTCGGGGGCGATCGCCTGCGCGTCACCAGGGCCCTCGCCGGAGATGCTCCAGGCGGCCATGGCGGCGCCACCGCCGAGCAGCACGACGCCCCCGACCGCGGCAGCGGTGACCCGGCGCCGGCGGGACGTCGGGCGCCGGTGGGACGTGGGAGCCGACCCGGCCTCGACGGCGCGGTGCCGGCCCTGGGACTGGCGGATGCTCACGGGTGTCTCCGGTTCCTCGGCGGTCCGGGACGGTCGCCCGGCTGGGGTGGAGTCGTCGCCCGAGCAGGTGACCTTGACCACGCCGGGTGGCTCCTCACCCCCGGGGGTGAGGACGGGGGTGCGGGTCACCTCCCCGGCGGCGACCGGGTGCCCACGGGGACCGGTTAGCCTGGAGCCGTGCCGCAGGTGGTCGTCGACGTCGTCCTCAAGCCGGAGATCTCCGACCCGCAGGGGCAGGCGGTGCTCGGCGCACTCGGCCGCCTCGGCCACACGCAGGTCACCGGGGTCCGCCAGGGCAAGCACTTCGTCCTCGACGTCGAGGGCACCCCGGACGAGGCGGAGCTCAAGCAGATCGCCGAGACGCTGCTGGCCAACCCCGTCATCGAGGACGTCGAGCTGCACCTGCCGGGGGCCTGAGCCGTGCGCATCGGTGTCATCACCTTCCCGGGTTCCCTCGACGACGTCGACGCCGCCCGCGCGGTGCGGCTGGCCGGCGCCGAGCCCGTCGTCCTCTGGCACGCCGACCACGACCTCGAGGACGTCGACGCCGTCGTCCTGCCCGGCGGGTTCTCCTACGGCGACTACCTGCGCGCCGGCGCCATCGCCGCCCGCGCGCCCCTGGTGCAGGACGTCGTCGACCGGGCGCGGAAGGGCATGCCGGTCCTCGGCATCTGCAACGGCTTCCAGATCCTCTGCGAGGCGGGGCTGCTGCCCGGCGCGCTCACCCGCAACAGCCACCTGCACTTCCGCAACCGGGACCAGCGGCTGCGCATCGAGCGGGCGGACACCGCGTGGACCTCGGCCTACGCCGAGGGCCAGGAGATCGTCGTCCCGGTCAAGAACGGCGAGGGCCGCTACGTCGCCGCGCCGGCCGAGCTCGAGCGGCTCGAGGGCGAGGGCCGGGTCGCGGTCCGGTACGTCGGCGGCAACCCCAACGGCAGCCTGCGCGACATCGCGGGGGTCACCAGCGAGGACGGCCGGGTCGTCGGGCTCATGCCCCACCCCGAGCACGCCGTCGAGGACCTCACCGGACCGTCGACCGACGGGCTCGGCTTCTTCACCAGCGTCCTGAAGGCGGTCGTCAGCGCATGACGCAGGGTCTCTCCGACCTCGACACGGGCCCCGGCCCGCTGGCCGACCGGCTCGACACCGTCGCGCTCGCGGAGAGCACCCCGGACGTCGGGCAGCCCTTCGCCGAGCTCGGACTGAAGAGCGACGAGTACGCGCGGATCCGCGACATCCTCGGCCGCCGGCCCACCACCGCCGAGCTGGCCATGTACTCGGTGATGTGGAGCGAGCACTGCTCCTACAAGAGCTCCAAGGTGCACCTGCGCCGGTTCGGCGACCTGCCGCGCAGCGAGCACCTCCTGGTCGGCATCGGCGAGAACGCCGGCGTCGTCGACGTCGGCGACGGCTACGCGGTCACCTTCAAGGTCGAGTCGCACAACCACCCCAGCTACGTCGAGCCCTATCAGGGCGCGGCCACCGGGGTCGGCGGCATCGTCCGCGACATCCTCACCATGGGCGCCCGGCCGGTCGCCGTCATGGACTCGCTGCGCTTCGGCCGGGCCGACGCCCCCGACACCGCCCGGGTGCTGCCCGGCGTCGTCGCCGGCGTCGGCGGCTACGGCAACTGCCTGGGCCTGCCCAACATCGGCGGCGAGCTGCTGTTCGACGAGTGCTACGCCGGCAACCCGCTGGTCAACGCACTGTGCGTCGGCGTGATGAGGCACGAGGACGTCCGCCTGGCCAAGGCCGAGGGCGCCGGCAACAAGGTCGTCCTGTTCGGTGCCCGCACCGGCGGTGACGGCATCGGCGGCGTGAGCGTGCTGGCGAGCGAGACCTTCGACCAGGAGGGTCCGGCCAAGCGGCCGAGCGTGCAGGTCGGCGACCCGTTCACCGAGAAGCTGCTCATCGAGGCCTGCCTGGAGATCTTCACCGCCGACCTGGTCACCGGCATCCAGGACCTCGGCGGCGCCGGGCTGTCCTGCGCCACCTCCGAGCTGGCCAGCGCCGGCACCGGCGGCATGCACGTCGACCTCGACCGCGTCCCGCTGCGCGACAGCACCCTGACGCCCGCCGAGATCCTCATGAGCGAGTCGCAGGAGCGCATGTGCGCGATCGTCGAGCCGGCCAAGGTGGACGCCTTCCTCGCCGTCTGCCGCAAGTGGGACGTGCTGGCCACCGTCATCGGTGAGGTCACCGACGGCGACCGGCTCACCGTCGACTGGCACGGCGAGCGCATCGTGGACGTCCCGCCGCGCACCGTCGCCCACGAGGGCCCGGTCTACGAGCGGCCGATGCAGCGCCCCGCCGACCTCGACGCCCTGCAGGCCGACGACCCGGCCGCGCTGCCCCGCCCGGCCACGCCTGAGGAGCTCACCGCGCACTGGCTGGCCGTCGTCGCCAGCCCCGACGGCGCGGACAAGACCTGGGTGACCGAGCAGTACGACCGCTACGTCCGCGGCAACACCGTGCTCGCCCAGCCCGACGACGCCGGCGTGGTCCGCATCGACGAGGACACCCACCGCGGCATCGCCCTCGCCCTGGACGGCAACGCCCGCTTCGCCCGGCTGGACCCCTACGCCGGCGCGCAGCTCAACCTCGCCGAGGCCTACCGCAACGTCGCCGTCACCGGCGCCCGGCCGCTGGCGGTCACCAACTGCCTGAACTTCGGCTCCCCCGAGGAGCCCGAGGTCATGTGGCAGTTCGCCGAGGCCGTCCGCGGCCTGGCCGACGCCTGCCGCGCCCTCGGCCTCCCGGTCACCGGCGGCAACGTGAGCCTCTACAACCAGACCGGCGACGTCGCCATCAACCCGACGCCGGTCATCGGCGTCCTGGGCGTGCACGACGACGTCCGCACGCGGGTCCCCACCGGCTGGCGGGCCGCCGGCGAGACCGTGCTGCTGCTGGGCGAGACCCGGCCGGAGTTCGGCGGGTCGGCGTGGGCGAGCGTCGTCCACGGCCACCTCGGCGGCCGCCCGCCGGCCGTCGACCTCGAGGCCGAGCGCACCCTCGGTGAGCTGCTCGGGGCCCTGGGTCGCGAGGGCCTGGTCACCTCCGCGCACGACCTCGCCGACGGCGGCCTGGCCCAGGCGCTGGCCGAGTCCGCGCTGCGGTACGGCACCGGGGCGACGCTGCGGCTCGGAGACGACGCGTTCACCGCGCTGTTCAGCGAGTCCGGCGCCCGCGCCGTCGTCACCACGACCGACCCCGAGGCGGTGCGCACCACCGCCGAGTGGGCCGGCGTCGCGGTCACCGAGCTCGGCACCACCGACGGCGACGTCCTCGCCGTCGAGGGCGTCGGCGAGCTGCCGCTGGCCGAGCTCCGGGCGGCGTGGACGGCGACCCTCCCGGCGCTGTTCGGGTCGCCGGAGGCCACCGTGGGCACCGTCCCGGCGGGCACCGTCCCCACCAGCTGATGCCCGCGCAGCAGCCGATCCCCGCCGAGGAGCTGCGCGCCGCCGTCGACGCCGTCCGCCCCTGGCTGGCCGGGGAGGCCGAGCAGCCCCCGCGGTCGGTGCTGGGCGCTGCGGTGAAGACGACCGCGCGGTGGCTGGCCCAGCAGGTGCCCGGCCGCTCGGTGGAGCTGCGGGTGCCGCCGCACGTCGCCGTCCAGCTGGTGCCCGGGCCGCGGCACACCCGGGGCACCCCGCCGAACGTCGTCGAGACCGACACGGCCACCTGGCTGCGGCTGGCCACCGGCGGGCTCGGCTGGGCCGAGGCCGTCGCCGGGGGGCTGGTCAGCGCCAGCGGCAACCGCGCCGACCTGTCCGCCCACCTGCCGCTGCCTCCGCTGCGGCGGGCGTGACGACGTGCAGGTCCGCGGAGGTGCACGGCGCACCTCCGCGGACCTGCACGGAGGACCTCAGCCGGTGAACAGCGTCAGCGCGGTCTTGACCGTCTGGTACAGCCCGTAGGCCAGCGGGACGCCGACCAGCGTCCACGCGAACGCGATCAGCCCGGTGGGCGTGTGCACGGGCTGCTGCCCGTCGGGCGAGGTCGTCTTCGACAGCGGCGTGCTCATCGGGCGGCGCTCCGTTCCGGGGTCGAGGGGGCGGCCGGGGCGGCGTCGCGGTGCGGCTCGTGCCACTTGCTGGCCACCGGTCGCACCAGCAGGTTCGCGACGAACCCGACGGCGAGCAGGCCGACCATGATGAACAGCGCCGGCCGGTAGTTGGCCGCCACCAGGCTGCCCGGCTCACCCTGGGTGTCCAGGACGCTGTTGACGATCAGCGGCCCGGCAACACCGGCCGCCGACCACGCGGTGAGCAGCCGGCCGTGGATGGCGCCCACCTGGTAGGTGCCGAACAGGTCGCGCAGGTAGGCCGGGACGGTGGCGAACCCGCCGCCGTAGAACGAGATGATCACCGCGGCGAGCAGCACGAACACCCAGGTGGCGCTGTTGCCGATGGTGGCCAGCGCGACGTAGAGCAGCAGGCCGACGCCGAGGTAGACCATGTAGATCGGCTTGCGGCCGATGTAGTCCGACGTCGAGGACCACACGAAGCGGCCGGCCATGTTGCCCAGCGACAGGACCCCGACGAAGCCGGCCGCCGCGGTCCCGGCCACCAGCGACGTGTCCCCGGTGCGGAAGAAGTCCTGGATCATCGGCGCGGCCTGCTCGAGGATGCCGATGCCCGCTGTGACGTTGCAGAACAGCACCACCCAGAGGAGCCAGAACTGCGGGGTCTTGATCGCGTTGTTGGCCGAGACGCTCTCGGTGGTGACCAGGGCCTTCTGCTTGATCGTCGACGGGTCGAAGCCGGCGGGCTTCCAGCCCTCGCCGGGCACCCGCACGATGGAGGCGCCGAACATCATGAAGACCAGGTAGAGCGCGGCGAAGGTGAAGAACAGCGCCGCGACGGCGTCCCCGTTCGGCACCGAGCCCTGGGTGCCGGGGTCGTAGGCCGGGTCGTACCAGCTCATCACCTGCCGGGACAGTGGCGAGGCGATCAGCGCGCCGCCGCCGAAGCCCATGATGGCCATGCCGGTGGCCAGGCCCGGCCGGTCGGGGAACCACTTGATCAACGTGGAGACCGGCGAGATGTAGCCGATGCCCAGGCCGATGCCACCGATGACGCCGTAGCCGAGGTAGACCAGCCACAGCTGGCGGGTCTCGATCCCCAGCCCGCCCACGAGGAAGCCGGTGACCCAGAGGCAGGCCGCGGTGAACATCGCCGCGCGGGGGCCGTTGCGGTCGACCCACGTCCCGAACAGGGCGGCCGACAGGCCCAGCATGACGATGGCGATCGAGAAGATGATGCCGATCGCCGTCAGCGACGTGTCGAAGTGCTCGACCAGCGCGGGCTTGTAGACGCTCGTGGCGTAGGCCTGCCCGATGCACAGGTGCACCGCCAGGGCCGCCGGCGGGATCAGCCAGCGGTTGAAGCCGGGACGGGCGACGATGCGCTCACGGCGCAGGAAGCCGGGCAGCGCCACGGGGGACCTCCACGGGGACGACGACTGTGGGGAACGCTACGGCCGGGTCCGGGAACCTGCCCGTCGGGGCGGGGTTCCCGGCCAGCGGGAGCAGCGGGCGCGGACCCCGCCGGGCCGCCCATAGGCTCCCGGCATGGCCTACGAGGTGAGGGGCGTCGTCGCCCGCGGCAAGGGAGAACCGGTCAGCGTCGAGACGGTCCTGGTGCCCGATCCGGGGCCGGGGGAGGCGGTGGTCGACGTCGCGGCCTGCGGCGT
>NZ_JBJGZT010000040.1:0-30589 GCF_054050655.1 Geodermatophilus sp. SYSU D00663
GGGGGGGGGGGGGGGGGGGGCGGGGGGGGGGGGGGGGGGGGGGGGGGCGGGGGGGGGGGGGGGGGGGGGGGGGGGGGGGGGGCGGGGGGGGGGGGGGGGGGGGGGTGGGGGGGGGGGGGGGGGGGGGGGGGGGGGGGGGGGGGGGGGGGGGCGGGGGGGAGGCGGAGGTACCGGCCGCGGCCGCGGCGACGCTGCTCGCGGCGGCCCGCTCCGGGGGGATCAGCTGGGCCGCGCTCGGCCTGGACCCGCGGCGGCTGGGGGCGGGGGCGCGGGCGGGCGGGGCCTGGGCCGCCGTCGTCGGCGCCGGGTACGCCACCGCCCTCGCCGTCCCGGCCCTGCGGCCCCTGCTCGCCGACGCCCGCGTGACCGGGCTCGGCGCGCGGGCGCTGGCCGTCCGGGTGCTGGTGCGCATCCCGGTCGGCACCGTGCTGTGGGAGGAGGTCGCCTTCCGCGGCGTCCTGCCCCCGGTGCTGCGGCGGGTGCTGCCCGCGCGGCAGGCGCGGGCCGCGGCGGCGGCGCTGTTCGGCCTGTGGCACGTGACCCCGACCGTGCGCACGCTCGCGCTCGACGCGCCGGCCGCGGACCGGCCGCGCCGGGCCGGCGCGGTCGCCGCCGCCTGCCTCGCCACGGCGGGCGCCGGCGTGCTGTTCGCCCGGCTGCGCGAGCGCAGCGGCAGCCTGCTGGCGCCGGCGCTGCTGCACCTGGCGGCCAACGACCTCGGGGCGCTGGCGGCCGCGGCGGCCGGGCGCCGCTGAGGTCAGCCCAGCAGCCGCTCCACGTCGGCCCACGAGTCCGCGACCGCGGCGACGCCGGCCTCCCGCAGCGCCTCGCCGCGGGCCGGCCGGTCGGCGTCCGGGACGAACTGCAGGATGCCGACGGTCGGGTACCCGGCCGCCACCGCCGACCGGGCCCCGTTCACCGAGTCCTCGACGGCGACCGCCTCCGCGGGGCCGGTGCCGAGCGTGGCGCCGGCGTACAGGTAGACCGCCGGGTCGGGCTTGCTGGTGGGCTCGGCCAGCGAGTCCTCCGCGCTGAACCGGCGGTCGCCGGCGAACAGCGGGGCGAGGCCGGTCACCTCCAGGCAGGCGGCCAGCCGCGACGACGCGCTCGAGGTGACCGCCGCGAGCGCGAACCGGCGGGCCAGGCGCTCGAGCGGCCCGCGGACCGCGGGGTCGGGGCGCAGGACGGTGCGCAGGTGGGCGGTGACGACGTCCCTCTCCTCGGTCACCCACTCCTCGAGGTCCGCGCGGGTGAGCTCGCGCCCGTGGGCGGTGGCCAGCTCCGCGGCGGCCGCGCGGAAGTTCTTGCCGTTGGTCGTGCGCTGCAGCTCGTCGGGGGCGTAGGTGCGCCCGGCCCCCAGCCCGGCGAGGAACCGGTTGGTGACGTCGGCCGACGCGGCGTACGCCGGCTCCTCGGAGGGGAACAGCGTGCCGTCGGCGTCGCAGAGCAGCGTGGTGACCGCGGCCGCGTCGAGGGCGAGGTGGCGCCCGGCCGTCACGCGCCACCGCCGTCGGCGAGGAACTCCTCGATGACCTCGCGCGGTCCCTGCCGGTCCAGCGCGGTCAGGGCCCGCTGCACGCACCCGGCGAAGCGCGGGTCCTGGCCGACGTGGTCGAAGACCGCCCGCTCCGACAGCAGCGGCCTCGCGTCGCCGCCCGCCTCCCGGGCGACCGGCACCAGGTCGGGCCGCGGGCCCTGGATCGGCACCTCCTCGCCGGCGTAGTCGGAGCCGCGGAGGAAGCGCAGCCAGCCGGCCACGGCCAGGCACAGCAGCCGGTGCGGCCGGCCGGCCTCCATCGCGGCCCGCACCGACGGCAGCAGGTAGTTGGGGATCTTGGACGAGCCCCGGCGGCCCAGCCGGGCCAGCTGGTCGGCCATCCGGGGGTTGGCCAGCCGGTCGAGCAGCGTGGCCTGGTACCCGTCCAGGTCGACGCCGGGGACCTCGGGCAGCCCGGGGGCGATCTCCTCGGCCATCAGCCGGGTGAGGAAGCCGCGGAAGACCGGGTCGGCCATGACGTCGGCGGTGGTCCGGTGGCCGGCGAGGTAGCCGAGGTAGGCGATGGCGCAGTGCCCGGCGTTGAGCAGCCGGGTCTTGACCGTCTCGTAGGGGGACACGTCGTCGACGAACCGGACGCCGACCCGCTCCAGCGGCGGCCGCCCGTTGCAGAACGCGTCCTCGACCACCCACTGGCGGAACGGCTCGGTGACCACCGGCCACCGGTCGTCGACGCCGGTCTCCCGCGCGACGGCGTCCCGGTCCTCGGGGGTCGTGCTCGGGGTGATCCGGTCGACCATGCTGCTGGGGAAGGCGACGTTCGCGTCGATCCAGTCGGCCAGGTCCTCGTCGCGCAGCCGGGCGAAGGACACCACCGCGGAGCGGGCCGCCGCACCGTTGGACTGCATATTGTCGCAGGACAGCACCGTGAACGGCGCCGTCCCCGCCTCCCGCCGCCGGCGCAGCGCCTCGACCAGGTAGCCGAAGACGGTCTCGGGTGTGCCGGGGTCCTCGAGGTCGTGGGCGACGTGCGGGTCGTCGGCGTCGAACTCCCCGGTGTGCGCGTCGACGCGGTAGCCGGTCCCGGTGATCGTCAGCGTGACCACCCGGGTGCCGCCGTCGGTCAGCGCCGCGAGCACCGCCTCCGGGTCGTCCGGGCCGTAGAGGTACCGGGTCAGCGCGCCGACGACGGTGGCGCGGTCCCCGTCGACGGAGCGCTCGACCACGGTCCACAGCCGGTCCTGGCCGGCGAGGACCTCGCCGATCTCGCGGCTGTGCAGGCCGACGCCGACCACGCCCCAGCCGGTCTCGCCCAGGCGGGCCAGCTCGTCGAGGTAGACGGCCTGGTGGGCGCGGTGGAAGCCCCCGACGCCGACGTGCACGATCCCGGGGCGCAGCGCGGCGCGGTCGTAGTCCGGGACGGAGACGTCGGGCGGGAGGTCGCGGAGGGTGCGGTCCGACAGGGGGACGGCGGGTGCCGTCGCCCGGGTCCGGGCAGGCGTCATCACGGGCTCTCGGGAGGAGGGACGGCGAGGAGTGGCTGCTCGCCCGCACCGGCCCCGGACCCATGCCCACCGGCTCGCCGTCCCAATCCGGAACGGCCCGGTGTGGTTCGTCCCCTGCGTCCGGGTACGGGGTCGGCGCCCCGAGCCGAGGGGCGTCCCACCTCCCTCCGGAGGACCCGTGCCCGTCCTGACCTCCCTCCGCCCCGCCGGCCCGCCTCCGCGCCACGTGCGGACCGCCGTGCCCGCGGTCGGCGCCCGGGTCCACTCCCGCACCTGGCGCTCCGGTGCGGGCGGCGAGCGGGTGCCGGTCGTGCTGCTGCACGGGCTGGGTCTGTCCAGCCGGTACCTGGTCCCGCTGGGACGGCGTCTGGCCGCCCTCGGGCACGACGTCCTCGCGCCCGACCTCCCCGGGTTCGGCCGCTCGCCGCGGGACCCGCACCTGCGCTGGCCCGGCGGCCCCGACGTCGCCACGCAGACCGGCCACCTGCTGGCCTGGCTCGACGCCTGCGGGATCCGCCGGGCGAGCTTCTTCGGCAACTCGATCGGCGCGCAGGTCGGTGTCGAGCTCGCCGCCCGCCACCCCGAGCGGGTGGAGCGGCTGGTGCTGTCCGGCTCGACGCCGGACCCCCGCTACCGCCGGCCCTGGCGGCAGTACCCGCAGGTGCTGCGCAACCAGGTCTTCGAGGTCCCCACGCTCCAGCCGGTGATGCAGGTCGAGTACCTGTCCACCGGCGTGGCCCGGATGGTGCAGCAGCTCGTCCGCAGCGCCGACGACCCGATCGAGCAGCGGCTGCCCGACGTCGCCGCGCCGACCCTGGTGGTGCGCGGCCGGCACGACCGGACGCTGGGCCAGGAGTGGGCCGAGGAGGTCACCCGGCTGCTGCCCGACGGCCGGCTGGTCGTGATCGAGGGCGCCGCGCACAACGCCCACTGGTCGGCGCCGGACGTGACCGCCCGGCTGGTGGACGTCTTCCTCTCCGGCGAGCTGGACCGCCGCGAGCCCATCGACGACGACGTCGTGCTGCCCCGGTCACGGCCCGGTGACCCGCTGGCCCCGGTCCGGCCGCTGCCGCCGACGGTGCACGCCGTCCTCGACGTGGTGAGCACGCTGGCACTGCTCACCGTGCCGTGGACCCGGCCGTGGGGGCCGCGGACCCGCCTGCTGCTGGCCGCCTCCGGCGCGGCGGGGCTGGCCGACACGCTGCTCACGGACCACCCCGCCGGGCTGCTGCGCGTGCTGCCGCTGCCGGTCCACCTCAACCTGGAGGCGGCGGCCGGCTGGCAGCTGCTGGTCGCGGCCGCGACCTGGCTGCGGGGCGAGCCGGTGGCTGGGCGGTGGGCGGCCGCCGCCCAGGGCACCTACGAGCTCCTGCGCGCGGCGACGGCGCAGGCACCGGCCGGCCCGGCGCGGCTGGTCCCGGTCGGGCGCTGACCGGGACCCGGTCGTTCCGGGTCGGTTTCGTCCGCGACAGGAGGGGCATGGTGGGGCGGCACGGCCGGGTGCAGCACGCCGCCTGACGAGCCGGGCACGACCCCGGGTGGCGACCCATCGTGAGCACCAGTACGTCGCGGCGGCGGCCGTTGACGGCCGTCCCGACGATCACCGGCATCCCGTGGCAGCCGCCGTCGGAGCACCAGCTGCGCGGCATGGACGCCGACGCCACCCTCGACCTCGGCTGGGGACGGCTGCTGTTCGGCCAGACGTTCGCCGACACGCAGCGGCTGGCCGACGTCCTCCGGGACGAGGCCGACGGCCGCCGCGACATCTGCGTCTACCCCCGCGACCCGCAGGTCCTGCTCGGGCTGGCGCCCGGCGAGCTGTTCCTCGACCCCTCGCTGACCCTCCGGCTGGACCTGCACCGGTACCGGCCGCGCCGTGAGCTGGTCCCGCACGTCTTCGTGCGCACGGTGACCTGCCCGGACGACGTCGCCGAGATGGAGCGCATCGTCCGGCTGGCCGGCATGGTCCCCGGGGACCCGGCCACCGTCTGGCACGACCACTCCACCCGCACGGTGCGCTACCTCGTGGCGGAGGACCGGCGCACCGGGCGGGTCGTCGGCACGGTCACCGGGGTCGACCACGTCCGGGCGTTCGGGGACCCCGAGGGCGGCAGCAGCCTGTGGTGCCTGGCCGCGGACCCGGAGGAGGCCCCGCCGGGCACCGGGGAGGCGCTGGTCCGGGTGCTCGCCGAGCGCTACCTCGCCCGGGGCCGCGCCTACCTCGACCTCTCGGTGCTGCACGACAACACGCCCGCCATCGCCCTCTACCGCAAGCTGGGTTTCCGCCGGGTGCCCGCGCTGGTGGTCAAGCGCCGCAACGCGGTCAACGCGCCGCTGTTCGTCCCCGCCCCGGCCGGGCTCGACCGGCTCGCGCCCTGCGCGCGGCTGCTCGCCGACGAGGCGCTGCGCCGCGGGGTGCGGGTCGAGGTCACCGACGCCGACCAGGGCGAGCTGCGCCACACCCTCGGCGCCCGCAGCGCGCTCACCTGCGGGTCGATGCCCGAGCTCACCTCGGCCGTGGCCCTGAGCCGCTGCGCGGACCCGCGGGTGACCCGCCGGGTCGCCGCCCGCGCCGGGGTCCGCGTGGCTGCCGACGCCGTGCCGGCGGGGGAGGAGCTGCGGGTCGTCGTCGTCGACTCCGCGGTCGTCGCCGCGGGGGTGCGCCGGCCCGCCACGGTGGTCGGCGACGGGGTCTCCGACGTCGCGGCGCTGGTCCGCCGGGCCGGCCGGCGCCGGGAGCGGGCCACCGGCGGGCGGTCCCGCATCCCGCTCGACGAGGGGACGGCCGCCGCCGTCGCCGAGGCCGGCTGGGCGATGGACGACGTCCCGCCGGCCGGCGAGCGCATCCCCGTCCGGCCGGGCGCCGACGACGGCGGCACCGTCGAGGACGTCACCGACCGGCTGCACCCGGAGGTCGCCGCGGCCGCCGTCCGCGCGAGCCGGGCCCTCGGGCTGCCCGTCGCGGGCCTGGACCTCCGCGTCCCCGACGCCGGGGCACCGGGGTACGTCCTCGTGGGCGCCACCCCGCGGCCGGACCTCGCCGACCACCTCCCGCGACCGGTCGCCGCCCGCGTCCTCGACCTGCTCTTCCCCGAGACCCGCAGCCGCTGACCCCCTCGGTCCCCGACCGGGGCCGGATCGGCACCGCACGCCCCGACGACCCGAGGACACACGTGAAGATCGTCTACCGCAGCTTCGACGGCCGGTACTCCGACAACCCCCGCGCGCTGCACGAGGCGCTGCTCGCCCGCGGCGACGACGTCGAGCACGTCTGGATGCGCGCCGAGGCGCACGCCGACGAGTTCCCGGCGGACGCCGCGACCGTCCCGGTCGAGGGGGACGAGGCGGTCGCGGCGCTGGAGTCGGCGGACCTGGTCGTGTCCAATACCCACCTGTCCGTGGACTGGGACAAGCGGCCGGGAGCGACCTACCTGCAGACCTGGCACGGCACGCCGCTGAAGGCGGTGCACCGCGACGTCACCTTCGACCCGGAGGTCCCCGCGGTGATCGACCGGGACATCGCCCGGTGGGACCTGCTGCTGGCGCAGAACCCCGACGGCAGCACGCTGCTGCCGCGGGTCTTCGGCTACCACGGGCCGGTGCACGAGACCGGCTACCCGCGCAACGACGTGCTCTCCCGGCCGGACCCCGCGCGGGCCCGCGAGCTGGTCCGCGCCGAGCTCGGCGTCCCCGCCGACCGCACCGTCGTGCTGTACGCCCCGACGTGGCGCGACGACGAGCTGGCCGACGAGGAGGGCCCCTCCCACCGCCTGCGCCTGGACCTGCGGCGCTTCGCCGACCGGTTCGGGTCCGACCACGTCCTGCTGGTGCGGCTGCACTACCAGGTCACGGACGCGCTGGACGGCGTCGACGTGCCGCACGTGGTCGACGTGTCCGACCACCCCGACATCCGGGACCTGCTGCTGGCGGCGGACGTGCTGGTCACCGACTACGCGTCCCTGCAGTTCGACTTCGCCGTCACGGGCAAGCCGATCCTCTACTACACCTACGACCTCGACCACTACCGCGGCGACCTGCGGCACTTCTACCTCGACCTCGAGGAACTCGCCCCCGGCCCGCTGCTGGGCACCGTCGACGAGGTGCTCGACGCGCTCGGCGACCTCGACGCGCTGGCCGAGCGCCACCGCGAGCGCTACGACCGGTTCAGGGAGCGGTTCTGCTCGCGCGAGGACGGCCACGCCACGGAGCGCGTGCTGGACCTGGTGTTCCCCGCACCGGCGGTCGCGGCCGGGTGAGCCGGCGCGTCGGCGACGTCAGGAGGCGGCGCTCCCGTCCCCGCCGGCCAGGACGCCGGTGAGCCCGGTGAGGTCGAGCAGCCGCCGGGCCGACCCGCCGGGCGGCAGCACGACCTCGAGGTGGCCGCCCGCCGTCCGGACGGCCTCGAGCAGCAGGCCGGCGCCGACGCTCGCCACGAAGCCCAGCCGGGTGAGGTCCAGCAGGAGCGGCCGGTCGTCGGCGACCTCGGCGAGCAGCGCCGCCCGGACCTCCGTGACGCCGGCGAGGTCCAGGTCGCCGGCCAGCTCCAGCCGGCGGCCGTACGGCTCGTCCCCGGCCCGCAGGACCGCGGGGGCGCCCGCCACCGCGGCGGACCCCGGGGCCGGCGGCGGCACCGGGCCCGGGGCCGCCAGCCGGAACCGCAGAGCGGTGCCGCCCGGGCCGGGGAGGACGTCGACACCGCCGGCGAGCGCCGCGATCATGTCCAGCCCGCGGCCGCGGAAGCCCCGGTCGGCGGCCGCCGGCTGCCAGGTGCCGCCGTCGGTGACGGTGGCCGCCACCCCGCCGTCGGGGTCGGCGACGAGCTCGACCAGCACGCGGCCCGGCTCGGTCGCGTCGCGGTAGGCGTGCTCGACGGCGTTGGCCGCGGCCTCCCCGACCGCCAGCTGCAGGTCCTCGGTGGTGTCGGGGGACAGGGCGGCCTCGCGCGCCCACCGGGACACCTCCCGCCGCAGCCGCGCCAGCTGCAGGGGTTCGGCGGGCAGCTCGAGGCGCAGGGAGGCGGGGTGCACCCGGGCGGCGAGCACGGCGACGTCGTCGTCGGCGCCGTGGCCGCCGCCGAGCAGGTCGGTGAGGACGCCGTCGACCAGCGCCGGCAGCGGCGCCGTCGCCCGGGCCCCGGCCGCCGCCGCCAGCCGCGCGAGGCCCTCGTCGAGCAGGCTGCCGCGCCGCTCGACCAGCCCGTCGGTGTAGAGCAGGAGGGTGGCGCCGGCGGGCAGGACGCTGACCGTCTCCGGGCGCCGGCCGGTGCCGGCCACGCCGAGCGCCGGGCCGTGCCCGCCGTCGAGCAGCACGGCCGACCCGTCGGGGGCGACCAGCAGCGGCGGGGGGTGGCCGGCGGTGCTGGCGGTCAGCCGGCCGGTGGCCGGGTCGAGGACCAGGCAGGCGACGGTGGCCAGCGCGGCGCCGTCGATCCGCCCGGCGAAGCCGTCGAGGAGCTCCAGCGCCCGCGCCGGCCCCTCCCCGGTGAGCAGCACGCCGGACAGCGCGCTGGACAGCCGGCCCATCACCGCCGCCGCCGAGGCACCGTGGCCGACCACGTCGCCGACGACCAGCGCCGTCCGGCCGCCGGGCACGGGCACCACCTCGTGCCAGTCGCCACCGGCGGACGTGCCCGTCACCGCGGGGAGGTAGCGGGCGGTCACGCCCAGCCGGTCGGAGGTGGGCAGGCGGGCGGGCAGCAGGCTGCGCTGGAGGGTGTCGGCCACCTCCCGGCGCACGTCGGCCAGCGCGGCCCGCTCCAGCGCCCCGGCGACCTGTCCGGCGACGGTGAGCAGGAACGCGCGCTCGGCGGCGTCGAAGGCCCGCGGCCGGTCGAAGACCACCGCAACCGCGCCGACCAGGCGGGGACCGGCCAGCAGCGGCAGCGACGCCGTCGCCTGGGTCTCCGGCCGCAGGAACGGCGCCATCTCCGGGTAGCCGGACACCAGGGCCTCGCGGTCGGGCAGCCACACCGGGCGGCGGGTGCGGGCGGCCTCGGCCAGCGGGGCCGGCGCGGACAGCCGGATGGTGCTGAACCCGGCGGTCCACCCGGGGGAGTCGCCGTGGACGTCGACGGTGTGCAGCAGGCCGTCCTCGCCGAGGGCGCACACCGCGACCACCGCCGCGCCCAGCGACTCGTGCAGGCGCGCGGTGAGCTCGGCACCGGCCTCCGCGGCGGTGCCGGCGGCGGCCAGGGCCACGGCGAGGTCGTGCAGCTGGCGCTGCCGCTCGGCCAGCCGCTCGGCGGCCACCGTCGTCGCGACCAGCCGGCCGAGGTCGCCGGCGAGCGCCCGGTCCGCGTCGTCGAAGCGGCGGCCGGGGTCCGCGACGGCCAGGGACAGCAGCCCGACCCGCTCCCCGCCGGTCACCAGCGGCACCACCAGGCGGGGGCCGACCGGCAGCGGGTCGGCGGGCAGCCGGAGCGGCGAGCGCCCGGTGGCCTCGTCCCGCAGCGCCTCGGTCACCGTGCCGACGACGAACGGCTGCCCGGCCTCCACGGACGGGCGCAGCTCCTCGGGCACGACGAGCAGCGGCACGCCCGTGAGTCCCCGCGCCGCGTCGGCGGGGGCGGCGGCGACGACGCTGTGGCGGTCGTCGTCGCCGCGCAGCCAGACCAGGGCCCGGTCGGCCAGCTCCTCGACGGCGAGGGCGGCCACCGCGGCCAGCCGGTCCTCCACCGCCCCCGGGGCGGCCAGCGCCTGGCCGGCGGCCGCCAGCAGCCCCGCGGCCCGCTCCCGGCGCCGGGCCTCGGTGACGTCGAACAGGACCGCGTGCAGCGTGCGGGCGGTGCCGTCCTCGTCCCGGGCGACGTGGCCGAGGTGCTGCAGCCACACCCACCGGCCGTCGGCGGTGCACACCCGGTAGGTCAGCGTGAAGTCCACCGCGCCCGCGTCGACCTCGCGGCGCACCCGGTCCAGCACGGCGTCGTGGTCGTCGGGGTGCAGGATCCGCGACCACAGCCCCTCGTCGGCCAGCCACCGCGAGGCCGGGTAGCCGAGCAGCTCCTCGGCCCGCTCGTTGACGAAGGTCAGCCGCAGCGTGGCCGGGTCGCGCTCCCACACGACCGCGTTGAGGCCGGCGACGGTCGCCTGCAGCCGGGCCACGCTCGCCTCCGCGGCCCGCCGGGCGATCTGCTCCGCGATCCGGCGGGCGGCCTGCGCGGCGAGGGCGGTCTCGGTGGCGCGCCGCTCGGTGACGTCCAGGACGCTGCCGCGGACCAGCCGCCGGTCGGGGTCGGGCAGCCGCAGCAGGGTGACCTCGCACGGGACGTCGGTGCCGTCGGCGCGGCGGTGGGTCCAGTCGAAGCGGGGCCGCTCGCCGGCCAGCGCCCGGTCGAGCTGCGCCGCCGCCGCCTCCCGCGAGGACCGCCCGTCGGGCTGCTCCGGCGGGCTGACCTCGACCGGCCCCACCTGCAGCAGCTCCGCCCGGCTCATGCCGAACAGCTCCTCGGCGGCCCGGTTGACCGTGACGAACCGGCCCGCGTCGAGGTCGAGGATCACGACGGCGTCCGGGGCGTACTCGACCAGCGCCCGGTACCGCCGCAGCTCCGCGCCGTCGTCGCGGTGTGCTGCGCCGTCAGGGTGGTGCGGCGCGTCGGACGCGTGCACGGCGTCTCCCGTCGGTCGGGTGCCCGCCCCCCGTCTGAGCCGCTCCCCGGGATTCTGCCCCGCGCGACGCCTCCTGCGAACCCCCTGGTGGGGACCTCGGCCCCGGTGGGGTTCCCGGGGGGCCGCCTCGCGACGGGACGCGGTCCCCCGTCAGCAGCAGGAGGGCTCCCGCCCGCGGTCCCGGGGCGACGACGCCGGGCCGGGGTCCGTGCCCGCGGTCACGACGTCGCCCCGGCCAGGACCGTCTCCCGGTCGCGGAGGGGTGGCGCCGTCGCGTCCCGCAGCTGCGCAGCCCGGCTGCGGGCGAGCTGCCACGCACCGGGGACGGCCCAGAAGGTCCAGCCGATGTAGACGAACTGGAGGGGCAGTCGCAGCCACGGGTGCGAGGCGCCGGGGAGGCCCTCGATCCGGACGCCCGCCGCGGCGACGTAGACGTTGGCGGGGAACACGGCGACCAGGTACGCCGCGAGGGCGAGAGCCACCTCCCGGCGCCGGCGGTGGGGTGCCGCCAGCCCCACGCCGAACAGCACCTCGAGCAGCCCGGTCCAGAGGATCACCCGCTCCCGCGCGGGCACGAACTCCGGCAGGTGCTGCACGAAGGGCTCGGGCTTCACGACGTGGGTGACCCCCGAGAAGGCCATCGCGGTGGCCATCGCCACCCGCGCAGCGTCCGGCGGCGGGCGGCGGCGGTGCAGCCGCGAGGGGAGCAGCCGGGCGAGGGCGTAGGTCCCGACCAGCACGACGAGGAGCACCATCGCTGGACCTCCCGGTCCGTTCTCCGGGTGACCGTTCCCTAGGGGACCGGGGACGGCGGCGGTGAGGAGCCGGCCGGTCGCAGCAGGCGCTCGACCGCGTCGTCCCACGCCACGGGGAGCTCGTCGCCGCGGACCGTCCACGACTCGAACCGCGTGGGCCTCATGTGCGGGCGCAGCGTCGCCATGACCGCCGCGTGCGGCATCTCCCGCGCGAAGCGGCCGAGCGCCGCGTCGTCGGTCCACGCGGACAGGGTCCAGAACGTCCTGGCGAGCGGCTGGGCCCGCAGGCTGTAACCGACCAGTCCCTCGGTGCGCTCCAGCTGACGGACGACCGCGACGGTCAGCCCCAGGAACCGCGGGACCTGGGCGAACGACCGGAGCGGCAGCCGGCTGGCCAGCACCAGGTACTCGTCACCCGGGACCGGGGAGAGGCGGCGACGCCACGGCACGGTGGGCACGTCAGGCCTCCGGGTGTGCGGACGCCGGGGGAGCAGGGGTGCGCACCGGGCGGGCCAGGCGCTCGTAGCGCGGGCGGAGCGCGAGCCGGTACAGGACCCGGAGCAGCAGCGGCTGAGCGGCCAGCAGTTCCGCGCGCTCGGCCGGGGTCGCGTGGTCGAGCACCCACGGCCCGGCGAACACGACGGCGCGCGCGCCGACGACCTTCCACGCGGCCTCGCCCAGGGCCGTGAACTCCTCGGCCGTGAACTCCCGCTGGTACCGGGAGAAGGCGACGTCCTCCTCGTGGGGGAGGTGCACACCGAGGATCTCCTGCAGCGCCTCCGCGGCACGGACCGCCTCCTCCAGGTCCCGTTCCCAGCTGCCGCCCCCGGCCGCGGCGGGCAGTGCCTGGAGGCTCTGGCCCATGACCGCCAGGCGATCGGCCAGCACCCGGTGTTCTCCCTCCAGTTCGCCGTCCGCATCGGCGAAGGTCGGGTCCCGCTCCAGCAGCGCGGGATAGACGACCGCCTCCTCGGCGGTGTGGTGGTCGTGGATGGCGCCCTCGTACCTCGCGTACCAGGCGGCCAGCGCGGACAGCCGGTCCGCGTCGGCCGGGCGGGCCGAGGCGACGAGCGTCCGCAGCCGCTCCGCGTCCGTGCGCATCGCACGGTGCTCCAGGTAGCTGGGGCGGAGGTCCGGCCGGGTGTCGGCGGTCATGGGAGGCCCCGTCTCTCCCCCGTGGACGACCTGCTGCACGTCAGGGATTGCCGCGTGCCCACCCTGCCAGCGGGGCGTGGCGCGCGGAACCGACTTTGGACTCTGACCACGCGTGCTGCGGTGCGCGAGCCGGCGGGACGGGGAGGCCGAGGGCCGGCCCGGGTCGTCCCGGGTGACCGGGGTCGGCATCGGGTGCGGCGACCACACCGGTACCCACCGCGCGAGGTCCCACCTACCCTGCGGTCGTCGATCGGCCGAGCAGGAGGTCCCGCCGTGATGGTCGGCCGCACCACGAGCCGGCGGGTCGTCGAGCCGCCGGGACCCACCGACAGGAGCGGCCGGAGGCTCGGGCTGGCCACCGCCGGCATGCTCCTGCTCGACGGCGTCGGCGGCGGCCTCGCCGTGGCGTCCGGCTGGAACACCCCGGCCGAGGCCTGGAGCGGACGGGCCGTCGCCGCCGCGCCCGCTCCGGTGATGGTCGCGCAGGCCGCACTCGCCGCCGCGGCGGTCCGCCGGCCCGGCCGGCGGGGGGCCGCGGCGGCCGGACTGCTCGCCGCCGTGTGCCTGCTCAGCAGCCTCTCCGGCTTCTTCGACGGTCAGCTCGGGAGACCGGGGCTGCCCCGCCACCTCCTCGGTGTGCAGCTCCTGCTGGTCGGGGTGACCTCGGGCGTCGGGGCGCTCGCGGCGGTCCGGGCCCGCCGTCTGCTCCGCAGCCCGGGGTGACCCGGAGGTGGCCGCCCGTGACCGTCTCTGGCTGAGGAGTGAGGCGGTGCGACGCTTCTCGCGACTGCGGTGATCACCTGCGCTGAGCGCAGGGCGAGGACACCAGAGGGGCGGGTGACCGCTCGTGCTGGTCACCGGCTCCTGGAGTGTGTCGGGTGGATCTTTGTCGTAGTACATCGCTAACGCGTGCGGGTGCGGGCGGAGGCGGATGGGGTCGATCCCGTTCTCGCTCGTACGCGATCAGGTCGGGCGTGCAGACCCCAGCCCTCGGTCGCCTCGACGGTCGTGCCGGTGACGATGCCGACGCGAGCCACGTTCCGGAGGAACCGCATCAGGCGGCCGCGGTGCCGGCTGAGAGCCGATCACGCAAGGGCAGCTCTGAGGAGAGCCGCCTGTCAGGAGCGGGGCGGGACCCGCCCGAGCAGGCGGGGCGTTCAGGGCGGACGGCGCAGCGACGTCAGTCCGCCCGGCGGATCACCAGGTCCACGTGCTCCACGTGGGCGTCCTCCGTGTAGAGGCCGACGTGCCCACCTCGATAGGGCCGCTCGCGGTCGACGAACCTGGTCAAAAACTGACCGTCACCCCACACCTCGATCGTGTCGCCGGTGTGTCGGACCCGGGCGGTGTGCCAGTCCCCGACACCGAACGTGGGGCTGGAGCCGGTGGCGAGGAAGCGCTGGGCGCCCGGGTATGCGGGGTCGGCTTTGCCGAGCTCCCACCCGTTGGGCTTGAGGACGAGGTAGTAGAAGTGCTCGTCGTCGGAGTGACCCCACAACAACCACGGCACCTCCCACGTGTTCGGGTCCGGAACGCGGAGCTGCTCGACGGTCCGCTGCCGAACGGTCACGTCGACGGCCGAGTACTCCTGGACCGTGACGGCGAGCGCCGCATGGGTCTCCTCCTCCGACGTCGCGGCCATCGGGCGCTGCGAGAGCGCCACCGGCTGACCGCCACGGAGCAGGACGGTTCCGTAGCCGTCGTACACCGACTGCCAGGCGCCGTGCCGGCTGCCGTCCACCCAGGGATCGTCGGTCGCGATCCCGGTGAACGGTTCGGCGAGGAGGACGTCGTCCTGCGCGGCGCTCGCGCCGTCCACCGGGTCCTCGGCCCACCGGTCCACGGTCTCCAGTGTGGCGGTGCCGCCCCTGGCGACGTCCCGCACGGGATCGACGGCGCCGGCACAGCTGGAGAGGGCCGGTGCGAGGAGCAGGGAGGCGGCGACGGCTGCACCGGTCGCTCGGGACACACGCATGCAGGAGCTCCGATGTGACGGCGAGGACCCCGGTGTACGACGGGCCACGGACGGCAGGGCTCCGGTGCCGGGGCCGGGAGGTTCGGGCGAGGGTCGAGCGGACGGTCGCCACGCAATGTAGCCGCTTGGTCACATGCATTGGTCTCCGACTCGCTCGGCAGGACGCGATCGCGCGTGCGGTGTCCGAGACGTCCCGTGGAGCGACAGGGCGTCGAAGAGCAGTCGCGATCAGTCACCACTCGCAGGACATCTCCTGTCTTCCTGCGCGGTGCCATTGATCGATTACTCCGTGTGCAGAAGGAGAATGGCTGGTACCCCTGTACGCAATGCACGTCGACTGCTTCTATTTCTGCACTGTCCCAACCGCCACACTCATCAGGACGTGGTGGAGGCGTTCCGGGGTCGGGACCCTGTGGTGACGGCCGAGGACGCGAACGGGGAGTGGTCGTCGCATGGTCGACACGGACGACGGGACGCCGCGACCCAGGATCCTCGTCCGGTGGTTCCTCGCACTCGTCGTGTGCGCAGCGTTCTTCTCGTCCGCCGTCCTGGTGGGCCTGTCCACGGCCGTCCCGGTCGCACCGGCCGGGCCGCACCGCGCGGACCTCTCCGGGCTGGAGTTCCCGTCGAGTGCCGTGCGGGCCCCGCTCGCGCCGTCGGGAACGGCGTCCTCGCTCGTCCTCTACGACGACACGGGTGAGTTCCTGCCGCTGTCCCAGCTGTACGGCACGCTCGCGGCCGCGCTCGCCTCCCACTTCGGCACACCGCACGTGCACGGCATCTCGACCTACGCGCCGGGTGAGATGGGCACCTACCGCGGGGTGGTCTACCTCGGTACCAACGCCGACCAGGTGCTCCCGCCCTCCTTCGTCGCCGACGTGCGGAACGGCGGTACCCCGGTGCTCTGGCTGGGCGCCAACCTCGACGAGCTACCGGCCGCGTCGGCCGACCTGCGCCAGGCCCTGGGGATGACGTGGCTGCCCGCTGATCCGCACCCGGCGCCGCGCGTCGCCTACAAGGGCGCCGAGCTCTCCCGCCCCGCCGACGCCGGTGCTCCCGCCGGTGTCACCGTGACCGATCCCGCGCGGGTGCAGGTCCTGGCCGAGACGGTCCACGAAGACGGGAGCAGGACCCCCTGGGCGGTGCGGTCGGGTGCTCTCATCTACGTCGCCGAGGTCGCCCTGGACCCCGCCGGGGAGAGCGGGGACCGCTACCTCGTCGTCTGTGACCTCTTCTTCGACCTGCTCCGGCCGGACACCACTACCCGGCACCGCGCCCTCGTGCGTCTGGAGGACGTCAACCCCCTGTCCGATCCCGGAGAGCTCCGCCGCCAGGCCGACGCACTGGACCGCGCCGGCGTGCCCTTCAGCTTCGCCCTCTACCCAGTGGCCGTGGATGGGCTGGAAGCCGAGCCACGTCGCACGGTGAGACTGTCCGAGCGGCCGGACGTGGTCGAGGCGGTCGCCTACATGATCCAGCGCGGCGGCACGATGGTGCTCCACGGGTACACCCACCAGTTCGGCGCCCAGCGGAACCCGGACACCGGCGGGAGCGGCGCGGACTTCGAGTTCTTCCGGGTCGACCGCACGCCAGACGGCGCGCTGGTCTACCAGGGGCCGGTCCCGGGGGACTCACCCGCGTGGGCCACCGATCGCCTCGAGTCGGCCATCGCCGAGGTCACCGGCACCGGTCTGCCGAGGCCGCGGGTGTTCGAGTTCCCCCATTACGCCGCATCATCGGCCTCGTACGAAGCGGCCGGACGGCTCTTCGACGCACGCTACGACCGTCCCTATTACCTGTCAGGCGGGTGGCGGGCAGGTCCGATGAACGACTTCCTCTTCGCTCAGTACGCGCCCTACGTCGTACGCGACGGCTACGGGAGCACGGTCATCCCGGAGAACCTCGGCTTCGTCGAGGGACCTCCGGTCCCCGTCGGCGGGCCTGGGTCGATGCAGGCCATCGTGGACGGTGCACGATCCAACCTCGTCGTCCGGGACGGCGTCGCGAGCTTCTTCTACCACCCCTACCTGGGCACCGAGCGGCTGGAGTGGATCATCGACCGGTTCCGGGAGCTCGGCTACGAGTTCGTCCCCCCGGGAGAGCTGTGACGTCCGCCCCTGCGCCCACCCGTCACAGGTCCGCCGACGGTCCCGCCGCGTGGGGGAGGACCGATGGGTGACTGGGCGTTCTGGCTCGCGCGCTGGGCCCTTGCGACCGCCGGCGCTGCCTTCCTCTGCTACCTGCTCGTGCTCGTCTGCCTCGTCGTGGCCAGCCGGTACCTCCACCCCCGGCCCCGGCATCTCCCGTTCCCGCGGGCCCGGAGGCGTGCGCGCGGTTCCGGGGTGAGGAGCCGGTGACGATGACCGGTCTCCTCCTCCTGGCGGCATCGGCAGCGGTGATCTGCAGCCTCACCTACGCCCTGGGGATGTACCTGGAGAGCGGGGTCGTGCCCCTGCGACTCCAGCGATCAGGGTTCGACGCCCCCTTCTTCGTGTTCCTGGTCCCGTGCCTGGACGAGGAGGAGGTGCTGGCCGGCACCCTCCAGCGTCTGACCTCCCTGCCGCTGCAGGACTTCCTCGTCCTCGTCATCGACGACGGCTCGACGGACGCCACCGCCGAGATCGCCCGGTCGTACCCGGACCGCCGCGTGCACGTCCTGCGGCGTACGCCGCCGAACGCCCGACAGGGGAAGGGGGCAGCCCTCAACGCCGCGGTGGACCACCTGCTGACGACGGACCTGGTGAACCGCGCTCCGGACCAGGTCGTCGTCGGCCTCCTCGACGCCGACGGCCGTCTCGACCAGCACGCCCTGGAGGCCGTCGTCCCCTACTTCGCCGATCCCAGGGTGGGCGGAGTGCAGGTCGCCGTCCGCATCGACAACCGGCGCGCGGGGGTGCTCACCCGCCTGCAGGACATGGAGTTCGTCACCTACACGTCGATCTTCCAGGTGGCCCACAACCGGCTCGGTATCGCCGGGCTGGGCGGCAACGGCCAGTTCACCCGGCTGTCCGCGCTGACGAGCCTGGGTCGTGCGCCGTGGTCCGACGTCCTCACCGAGGACCTCGACCTGGGCGTGCGCCTGCAGCTGGCCGGCTGGTGGACGATGCACTGCCCGATCGTCGCCGTCCACCAGCAGGGACTGACGAGCCTGCGCCGGCTGGTCCGGCAGCGGTCCCGCTGGTTCCAGGGCAACCTGCAGGCCTGGCGCCTGGTCCCGCAGGTGCTGCGGCACTCGTCCGGGCGGGTGGCCGCCGAGATCCTGCACACCATCCTGATGCCGGTCCTCATCCTGGTCAGCTCGCTGATGGTCCTGTCGCTCGTGGCCTCGGTCGTGGGCCTCGCGGCCTCGCCGCTGGCACGGGCGCAACTGCTCCAATGGCCGGTGCTCCTGTCCTGGTACGTGCTGACCTTCCTGCCCGGCGTCCTCTTCGCCCACGTGTACCGGCGTCGAGGCGATCGGATCCGTCGGTGGCGTGTCGTCCTCTACGGGCACGTGTTCGTGCTCTTCGGCCTGTTGTGGATGGCTGCGGGCTGGTGGGCGGTCCTCCGGGTGCTGCAGGGCCGCCGCTCGTGGTTCAAGACCGAGCGCCTGCCCGACCGCGGCAAGCCCGGCTACGCCCGGGCCGGGTCGGACGGCGTCGTCGTCTCCTTCCCCGGCAAAGAGGGCACCGGTGCCCGGCCCGCCTCCACCGGCCGGGGGGCCTGACGCGGTGGGCACCGGCCGCAGAGGGCTTGCCCGAGCACTGATCGGCAGCCTGCTCGTGTGTGCCCTTCTCCCCGCGTGCGGCAACGGCGACGTCCCCCCCGATGCAGGTGCCACCGATCCCATCGTCTGCGACCCCTGGCATCAGTCGGACCGGTGCGGCGGGTGGCGGCTGGCCTTCGACGGCTACGGCACCGCCAGCGGCGTACAGCGCGCGGACGGCTGGCGGTACCGGCTGGCGCCTCGAGCCGTCGACCACGAGAGCGACACGGCAGCTGCGTTGGCGCTGAGCGAGCAGGAATTCGAGGACGTCGAGGTCTCGGTGCGGCTGAGGACGCGCGAGCAGCTGCGCCGGTCTGGGGGAAACCCCTGGGAGGTCGCTTGGCTGGTGTGGCACCACACCGACAACGAGCACTTCTACTACCTCACCCTGAAGCCCAACGGGTGGGAGATCGGAAAGGCCGACCCTGCGTTCGCTGGCTCGCAGCAGTTCCTCGCGACCGGTACGGCCCCGACGTTCCCGGTGGGGCCCTGGTACGAGGTGACGGTCCGGCAGGTGGGCGCCGAGATGGAGGTCACCGTCGACGGGGTGCTGCTGGCCCGGGTCGTAGACCCCGGCGAGCCGTACAGGGGCGGGTCCGTCGGGCTCTACACCGAGGACGCCGCCGTCGAGTTCGAGGACATCCAACTCACCGCCGTCTAGGTCACTCGACCGCCCGGAGGTAGGACATGAAGCACGTGATGGTCGTCTACGGCACGCGTCCGGAGGCGGTGAAGATGGCGCCCGTCGTCCGCGGGCTCGACGACGACCCGGATCTGAGCGCCTCGGTGGTGCTCACCGGCCAGCACCGGTCGATGCTCGACCAAGTCAACGAACTGTTCGACATCACCGCCGAGCACGACCTGGACATCATCGAGCCCCGACAGACCCTCGAGGGGATCACCGTGCGGGCGCTGGCGGGCCTCGTCCCCCTGATCCACGACCGGCAGCCCGATGCCGTCCTGGTGCAAGGGGACACGACCACGACGCTCGCCGCAGCACTCGCCGCCTTCTACGAGCGGGTCCCCGTCGTGCACCTGGAGGCGGGTCTGCGCACCGGCGACGTTACCTCCCCCTTCCCCGAGGAGATGAACCGGCGACTGACCACCCAGTTGGCCACGCTGCACCTCGCGCCGACGGAGGCCAGCCGCGCCAACCTGCTTCGAGAGGGGGTGGACGCAGGGCGCATCGTCGTCACCGGCAACACCGTCATCGACGCACTCATCGACGTCGTGGGCCGCAGCCGCTCCTACGCCGAGCCGGCCCTGGCAGCCCTGGACGAGGACGACCGGCCGGTCCTGCTGGTCACCTCCCACCGCCGCGAGTCCTGGGGCGAGCCGATGCGCGGCGTCGGCCGGGCGGTCGCGACCATCGCCCGGCGCCACCCGGAGCTGCGGGTCGTGCTGCCGGTGCACCGCAACCCCGTGGTGCGGGAGGCGTTGCTGCCACATCTCGAGCACCTGCCGAACGTGCTCGTCGTCGAACCGCTGGCCTACGGGGACTTCGCCCGGCTCATGGCCCGCGCCACGCTCGTCCTCACCGACAGCGGGGGCGTCCAGGAGGAGGCGCCCAGCCTCGGCAAGCCGGTGCTCGTCCTGCGGGACAACACAGAGCGGCCGGAGGCTGTGGAGGCGGGCACGGTCCGGCTCGTGGGCACCGATCCCGGTGTCCTCGTCCCCGCCACGGAGGAGCTGCTCACCGACCCTGCCGCCCACGCGGCGATGGCTCGTGCGGTCAACCCCTACGGGGACGGCGCTGCCGCCGGCCGCTGCGTCCAGGCGGTGCGCCACCTGTTCGGGCTGGGGCCCGCCGCGGAGGAGTTCCGACCCCGGGTCCTGACTGTCGGAGCGGTCTGACGGGGTCCGCCGGTCCTCCGCACGGGCCGGCGCCGGTGACTCCTGCGGTCCGGCACGACCCCTTCCCTGGACGGTACGAGGCGTGCGAGCCGGGCCGCTGCGGGAGACGTCCTCCCCGGCGCCGCCGTCGAGCCCGCGCGGTGTGCACTGCCAGCCAGGCCGGGTGGTGACCTGCACCGGGAGCCATGTCGAGCACGAGAAGGGCCGGTGACCTGTTCGTCCAGGTCACCGGCCCCTGTCGCGTGCCGGGACGGATCAGATGTCGTAGTACATGGCGAACTCGTGCGGGTGCGGGCGGAGGCGGATCGGGTCGATCTCGTTCTCCCGCTTGTACTCGATCCACGTCTCGATCAGGTCGGGCGTGAAGACGCCGCCGTCGATCAGGTACTCGTGGTCGACCTCGAGCCGGTCGAGGACGGCGTCCAGCGACGCCGGGACCTTCTCGATGCCCAGGGCCTCCTCGGGCGGCAGCTCGTAGAGGTCCTTGTCCACCGGCGCCGGCGGCTCGATCTTGTTCTTGATGCCGTCGAGGCCGGCCATGAGCATCGCCGAGAAGGCGAGGTAGGGGTTGGCCGACGGGTCGGGCACGCGGAACTCGATGCGCTTGGCCTTCGGGTTGTCGCCCGAGATCGGGATGCGGCAGCAGGCCGAGCGGTTGCGGGCCGAGTAGACGAGGTTGATCGGCGCCTCGTAGCCCGGCACCAGGCGGTGGTAGCTGTTCACCGTCGGGTTGGTGAAGGCCAGCAGCGACGGGGCGTGGGCCAGCAGGCCGCCGATGTAGTGGCGGGCGGTGTCGGACAGGCCCGCGTAGCCGGTCTCGGCGTGGAAGAGCGGCTCGCCGTCCTTCCAGAGGCTCTGGTGGCAGTGCATGCCCGAGCCGTTGTCGCCGAACAGCGGCTTGGGCATGAAGGTGACGGTCTTGCCGTGCGCCCAGGCGGTGTTCTTGATGACGTACTTGAACAGCATCAGGCTGTCGGCGGCGCGCAGCAGGGTGTCGAACTTGTAGTTGATCTCGGCCTGACCACCGGTGCCGACCTCGTGGTGACCGCGCTCGAGCTCGAGGCCCACGCCGGTGAGGTTGGACATCATCGTGGCGCGCAGGTCGCTGTAGTGGTCGAAGGGCTCGACCGGGAAGTAGCCGCCCTTGGCGCGGGTCTTGTAGCCCAGGTTGGGGCCGCCGTTCTCGCCGGTCAGGGCGCCCGAGTTCCAGGAGCCCTCGACCGAGTCGATGTGGTAGTAGCCCTCGTTGATGCCGGTCGAGTGCCGGATCGAGTCGAAGATGTAGAACTCCGCCTCGGGGCCGAAGTAGGCGGTGTCGGCGATCCCGCTGCTGGCGAGGTACGCCTCGGCCTTCTTCGCCACGTTGCGCGGGTCGCGGCTGTAGGCCTCGCGCGTGATCGGGTCGTGGATGAAGAAGTTGACGTTCAGCGTCTTGTGCTTCCGGAACGGGTCGAGGAAGGCGCTGTTGGCGTCGGGCAGCAGCAGCATGTCCGACTCGTTGATCGCCTGGAACCCGCGGATCGACGACCCGTCGAAGCCGAGGCCGTCGGAGAAGGTGTCCTCACCGAACGTCGACGCCGGGATGGTGAAGTGCTGCATGACGCCGGGCAGGTCGCAGAAGCGCACGTCGACGTACTCGACGTCGTTGTCGCGGATGTAGGCGGCGACCTCGTCGGGACTGGTGAACATCGATCCTCCGGTGTGGGGCGGACAGCCGACTCGCAAGCTATGACCGGGGAGTTGCCCCGGGGTGTCCCGTCTGTTTCGGGGCGGTAACAACGGCTCCGGCGTGTCGCACCGGACGCCGTCGCGCGCAAGCGGCCGGGCGTGCGGCGGGCGGGTCCTACGCTGGTGGGCATGGTCAGGGACGCACAGCCACCCTCTCAGGAGCGCCGGCGGGGTGCGTCGCTGGGCCTGCCGGAGGACGGGCCCGGGTCGCTGGCGCCGTTCGGCACCCGGGTGCTGGCGTTCCTGGTCGACGCCTTCCTCTCCGCCGTCGTCGCGGGCCTGTTCACCGCCCCGGACCTGCCGGGCAACTGGAGCCTGCTGTCGTTCGCGGTGGTCTACGTCGTGTTCCTCGTGGCGGTCGGGCAGACGCCGGGGATGCGGCTGCTGGGTCTGCGGCTGGCGCACCCGCACCCCGCGTCGCGGCTGGCGCCCTGGCGGGCCGTCGTCCGCACCGGGCTGCTCATGCTGCTGGTGCCGGCGCTGGTGGTCGACGCCGACGGCCGCGGCCTGCACGACCGCGTCACCGACACCGCCGTCGTCCTCGACAGGTGATCGTCCGGCGCGAGCGGCCGGCCGACGCCGCCGCCGTCGACGCGGTGCACCGGGCGGCGTTCCCCACCGACGTCGAGGCCCGGCTGGTGCGGGAGCTCCGCGCGGACGCGGGCTTCCTGCCGCACCTGTCGCTGGTCGCCGCCGACGGGGACGACGTCGTCGGGCACGTGGTCGCCACCCGCGGGTGGATCGACCCCCTCGACGCCCCGGCGCTGGGGCTGGGCCCGCTCGGCGTGCGGCCGGACCGGCAGGGGAGGGGCGTCGGGACGGTGCTGGTGCACGCGCTGGTCGCCGTCGCCGAGGCGGCGGGGGAGCGCCTGGTGGCGCTGCTCGGCGACCCGGCCTTCTACGCGCGGGCCGGCTTCGTGCGCGCCTCGGACCTGGGCGTCGAGCCGCCGGACCCCGCCTGGGGCGGGCACTTCCAGGCCCGCCGGCTGGCCGGTCCGGAGCAGCGCGGCACCTTCCGCTACGCGGAGCCCTTCGGCCGGCTGTGACGGCCTCCCCGCAGGGGCCCGCCGCGAGCGTGCGAGCGGTGGGGCGCGGGGAGGTCCTCCCTCAGCGGCGGCGGACCTGCCGCTGGCTGACGGTCATCTGCCGGCCGCCGGGCAGCGGGCCGCCGGGGACCGGCGGGCGCGCGCCGCCGAGCGCGGCCAGCCGCCGGCCGAGGGTGTTGACCTCACCGGCGGACAGGTTGCGGGGCAGCTTCATCACGTGGGCGCTGAGCTTGCGGAGGGGGACCTGCCCCTCCTCCTCGCCGACGGTGACGTCGTAGATGGGGGTGTCGCCGACGACGCGGGCGATGCGCTTCTTCTCCTGCGCCAGCAGGCCGCGGACGCGGACCGGCGAGCCCTCGCCGACCAGGATGACGCCCGGGCGGCCGAGCACCCGGTGCACCGCGTCCAGCTGGGCGGTGCCGGCGACCCCGGCGGACACCCGCCAGTCACCGCGCATGCCCTCCAGCACCCACGCGGCGGCGCCGGGCTGGCCCTCCACCTGGCGGTAGGCCGAGCCCTGCGCGCGGCGGCCGAAGACGATCATCGCCGCCAGCACGCCGAGGACGACCGCGATCGGCAGGAAGAGGAACGGCGCCCCGAACAGGATGGCCAGCAGCTCGACCACACCGGCCACCGCCACGAAGGCGATGAGCATGTACCACGGCAGCTTCGGGTCGTTCTTCCGCGTCAGCGAGTAGGCCTGCTTGATCATGCGGACCTGGTTGCCGACCTTCTTCAGCCGGCCGACCTTCGGCTCGCCGTCCTTGCCGGTCTTCGCGGGCTTGCCCGCCTTCCCCGCCGCGGTGGCACCGCCCGTGGACCGGCCGCGCCCCGCGGCGGGGCCCCGGCCGGCGTTGCCGGCGGGAGCGGGGGAGTCTGTGGGCTTGCTGCGTGCCATGTCCCCAGGATAGGGGCGTCGCGCAGCGGTCCCGGGGAGCCCGCGGGGCGGTCAGCCCCGAGTGGTGAGACCGCGGGCCTCGACGGCCTGCTGGTAGAGCCGCCCGGCCCGGTAGGAGCTGCGCACCAGCGGCCCGGCGAGCACGCCCGGGAAGCCGATCCTCTCCGCCTCCTGCTGGAAGCCGACGAACTCGTCGGGCTTGACCCAGCGGACCACGGGGTGGTGCCGCGGCGAGGGCCGCAGGTACTGGGTGATCGTCAGCAGGTCGCAGCCGGCCTCGTGCAGCGCGCGCATGGTCTCGACCACCTCGTCGGGCTCCTCACCCATGCCGAGGATGAGGTTGGACTTGGTGACCAGCCCGGCCTCGCGGGCGGCGGTGATCACCGCGAGGGACCGCTCGAAGCGGAAGCCGGGGCGGATGCGCTTGAAGATCCGCGGCACGGTCTCGACGTTGTGCGCCAGCACCTCGGGCCGGGAGGAGAACACCTCGGCCAGCTGGCCGGGGTCGGCGTTGAAGTCGGGGATGAGCAGCTCGACGCCACAGCCGGGGACGGCGGCGTGGATCTGGCGGACGGTCTCGGCGTAGAGCCACGCGCCGCCGTCGGGCAGGTCGTCGCGGGCGACGCCGGTGACGGTGGCGTACCGGAGCTGCATCGTCGCGACGCTCTCGGCGACGCGGCGGGGCTCGTCGGCGTCGAACTCGGCGGGCTTGCCGGTGTCGATCTGGCAGAAGTCGCAGCGCCGGGTGCACTGGTCGCCGCCGATGAGGAAGGTGGCCTCCCGGTCCTCCCAGCACTCGTAGATGTTGGGGCAGCCGGCCTCTTCGCAGACGGTGTGCAGGCCCTCGCGGCGGACCAGCGACTTGAGTTCGGTGTACTCCGGGCCGGTCTTCAGCCGGGTCTTGATCCACTCCGGCTTGCGCTCGATCGGGACCTGGCTGTTGCGCACCTCCAGGCGCAGCAGCTTGCGGCCCGAGGGACCGATCCGGGACGGCTCGGAGGTACTGGTCGTCACCGTCTCGCTCATGATCCCCACCGTACTCCCGGACGGCGATCGCCCCCGCCGCCTCGAGGGCAGCGGGGGCGATCGGCGTGCTGACGGCGGGCCGTCAGGCCTGGCCGGCGGCGGGCCCGGCGGTCGGGCCCTCGTCCGCCCCGCCGCCGCTGGTGAACGGCTCGGGAGCGGTCCGGGTCGGGTCGGTGGCGCCGGCGTCGTCGTCGCCGGCCACGTTCTGGGCATCGCGGATGCCCATGTCGGACTCGGGGGGCGCCGAGTCGCCGGCGACGAACATCGCGTCGGAGACGGTCTTGCCGGAGTCGTCGTTGCTCGGGGAGCTGGGCACGGGGTCCTCTCGGTAGCTGGGCACGGGCCCGTCGCCGGCGGGGGCCGGCGTCCACGGGTCCTCGGTCTTGCGGCGCAGGAACGAGAACGCCGCCGCGCCGACCGCCAGCGCGAGGAGCACCCACGGCCAGCGGCGCGGCTCGGATCCCGTACCCACCTTCCGCCTCGCCTGCGCAGCCTTCTTCGCGGTCTTCCGCGTGGCCTTCCGGCCGGCCTCCGTCGCCTTGCGGCCGGTCTGCGCGGCGCCGCCGACGAGCTCGGCCCGGCGGTGCTCGAGCTCGCTGAGGGCGGTGCCGACGCCGGCGACCAGGCTGTCGCGGGCGCTGCCCAGGGCCGGGACGACGGTGTCCCTCGCGGCGGCCACCCGGGGGGCGACCTCGGTGGCCAGCGCCTTGCGGGTGGCGGCCGAGGCGGCCTCCACCCGGGGCGCGAGGTCCGCGGCGGCCTTGGCGGCGGCGGCACCGGCGGCGGTCAGCGCCGAGGTGACCGCCGGGCCGGCGGACTCGCGGGCGGCGGCCACGCGCGGGGTCAGCGCGTCGACGGCCGCGTCGACGCGCTCGCGGGCGGCGTCGAGGACGGGGTTGGCGGCCTCCCGGGCGGCCACGACGCGCGGGGTGAGCGCCACGACGGCGGCGTCGACGCGCTCGCGGGCGGCGTCGAGGACCGGGCTCGCGGCGCCGCGGGCGGCGTCCACCCGCGGGGCCAGGGCCTCGCGGGCCGAGGCGACGGCGGGCGCGGCAACCGCGACGGCGGCGGCGACCCTGGGGGCGGCCGCCTCGCGCGCGGCGTCCACGCGGGGGGCCAGTTGCTCCGCGGCGGCCCGGCCGGCCTCCGTGACGGCGGCGCCGAGGTGACTGAGCCCCTCCTGGAGCTCGGCCCCGATGACCTGGCCGCGGGACTGTGTGACCTGGCCGCGGGACTGTGTGCGGGACACGGGATGCACCTCCGGGTTGATCGACTCCGGCCATCCTGCCCGCTCCGGCGGGAAGGCACATCCCCGGGCCGACCCGCCGCCGGGCCGGTCAGGACGCGCGCGCCCCCGGGGCGGCACGGTCCGCGCCGGCGGTCCGCAGCACGGTGCAGCCCGGCACGTCAGGAGGGTCGGCGTCGTCGGTCACGGCGACGACGCGGCCGCCGAGCGCGGTCACCAGCGCGACGGCGTGCGTCACCGCCGCGGCGGGCACGGCGCCGCCGGTGAGGTCGAGCCGCACGACGTCGGCGGCCAGTGCGCCGTCGCCGGCGTGGCCGAGGACCTGCAGGACGGTGCCGTCGACCGCCGTCCCCAGGCCGCGGGCGCGCAGCCCCGCCAGGAGGTCGGCCGCCGCGGGGAGCAGCGGGCCGGGCAGGTCGCGCGGCAGCACGCAGACCACCGACTCCGGCGGGACCCCCGCCCGCAGCAGCGCCGCGGCCAGGGAGTCGGCGGTGCGCGTGCCCGCGACGTCGGCGGGCGACAGCGTCGTCCAGACCGGGGGAGCGGCGTCCGCGAGGCCGAGGAGGGGCAGGGCGCGCGTGAGGGCGGTCAGGTCGGCCGGGCGTCCGTCGGGCGTCCGCGCCTCGCGGGCGGCCGGGCGTCCCGACGGGTCGACCAGGGGCACGAGGACGACGTCGGCCGCGGCTGCGCCCTCGGGGTCCCGCGGCAGCGGCAGGGGGGTGGCGGGGTCGGCGGCGACCCCGCCGCCCCCGGCCTTGGCGGCGTACATCCCGGCGTCGGCGGCCGCGAGCAGGCTCTCGATCGTCCGCCCGTCGCCGGGGGCGGTCGCCAGGCCGATGCTGGCGCCGACCCGGACGACGCGCCCGGCGACCGCCACCGGCTCGACGAGGACGCCGTGCAGCCGGGCGGCGCACTCCCGCGCCAGGACGGCGTCGGCGCCCGGCAGCAGGACGGCGAACTCGTCCCCGCCGAGCCGGGCCAGGACGTCGGACGGGCGGAGGGCCCCGCGCAGCCGCGCCCCGACGGTCCGCAGCATGTCGTCGCCGGCGGCGTGGCCGAGGCCGTCGTTGACCGCCTTGAACCCGTCCAGGTCGAGCAGGAGCACGCCCGCGGGCCGGCCGGGGGCCAGGTGCGCGGCGGCGCGCTCGGCCAGCGCCCGCCGGTTGGCCAGGCCGGTCAGCTCGTCGGTGTGCGCCTGCCGGCGGACCTCGGTCAGCGCCCGCAGCTCCCGCAGGGTCAGCGCCGTGCGGGCGAGCGACGCGGCCAGGCAGCCCAGGGCGCACAGCTCCCCGAGCCCGGCGCCGGGCCGGCTCCACTCGACGCTCAGGACGAGCAGCGCCGCGACGTTGCAGCCGACCGGGATGCCCACCCAGCGCCAGCCCGTGCGGACCTGCACGACCGGCTCGGGGGCGGCGGGCCGGGGGGCCGTGACGACCGCGACCACCGTGAGCGCCGCGTTGAGGACGCAGGCCAGGTCGCCCCAGCCGCCGGGGACGTAGGTGCCCCCGGCCTGGGCCGCGGCGATGAGCACGTCGGCGACCAGCTTCCCGGTCAGGACGGCGCAGAGCAGGAGGACGGTCCGGTCGACGCGGGCGCCCAGGACCGCGAACACCGCGCCGACGAGCGCGAGCAGCAGCAGGTCGGCCACCGGGTAGGCGAGGTTGGCGGCGACCGCCAGCGGGTCGTGCGCCCGGGAGGACAGCGTGGGCCCCAGCACCCAGGTCGCAGTGACCGCGGCGACCGCGAGCGCGCCGATCAGCCCGTCGAGCCAGCTCACCGCCGACGCCCGCGGCGCCCGGCTGCGGACGAGGAACAGGGGGACGGCGAACAGCGGCGGGTAGGCGGCCAGCCACCACGCGTCGGCCACCGAGGGGAACGGCGGCTGCGCCTGCGGGACCACGACCAGGACGTAGGTGAGGTTGCCGACCACGATCAGGCCCCACGCCACGGCCACCGCCTGCCAGGTGCGCCGCTCGGCGGGCGACCGGCCGCCGGTGCGCCAGCAGAGGAGGCCGGCCAGGACCGGGACGGCGTTGTAGAGGACGACGTCGTACAGCAGCGTCTCCGCCGGACCGCTGCGGGCCCGGTCCACGCCGGTGAGGTAGACGGCGACGAGGGCCGCCGTCAGCCAGACCACCGGGCGGCGGGTGCCGGTCCGCTGCCCCCGCGCGGCGACCACGGCGCCACCCCGCCACGGCGCCGGCCGGCCGGCGGCGGACCGGCTCGGCACCGTCTCAGTCCCGGACACGGGCGGTGGCGGCGCGGTGGGCGGCCAGCCAGCGCAGCAGGTCGGGGACCGGCATGGGCCGGGCGACGGCGTAGCCCTGGGCGACGTCGCAGCCCAGCGCCGCGAGCCGGGCGGCGGTGGTGAGGTCCTCGACGCCCTCGGCGACCAGGCTCAGGCCCAGGTCGTGGGCGAGCGCGACGGTGTGCCGCACGATCGCGGCGGCCCGCTCGTCGCGGTCGACGTCGGCGGTGAGGCTGCGGTCGAGCTTGAGCTCGTCGGCGGGCAGCCGGCGCAGGTAGGCCAGCGAGCTGTAGCCGGTGCCGTAGTCGTCGATGGAGGTGCGCACGCCCAGGCGGCGCAGTTCGCCGAGCACGGTGCGGCCGCGCTCGGGATCGGCCATGAGGGTGTCCTCGACCAGCTCCAGGGTCAGCGCCGCCGGGGGCAGCCCGCGCCGGGCCAGCTCCGCGGCGACCTTGCCGGGCAGGTCGAGGTCGGCGACGTTGGCCGCGGACAGGTTCACCGACACCGGCACCCGGTGCTCGTCCCACCAGCGGGCGACCGCGTCCAGGGAGCGCTCGAGCACGGTGTCGGTCAGCAGGCGCAGCAGGCCGGCCTGCTCGGCGGCGGGCAGCACCTGCGCGGGGCCGAGCAGCCCACGCCCGGGGTGGTGCCACCGCAGCAGCGCCTCGACGCCGACCGTGCGGCCGTCGTCCATGGCGACCTGCGGCTGCAGGTGGACGTCGAGCTGGTCCTCGGCCAGCGCGGTGCGCAGCTCCTCCATCGTGCGCAGCCGCTCGCCCGACCCGCTGGTCGGGTCGGGGACGTAGACGTGCACGCCGGCGCGCTCGGTCTTGGCCGCGTACATCGCCACGTCGGCGCAGCGCAGCAGCTCCTGGACGTCGTCGGCGGGGACCGGCGCGGTCGAGACGCCGATGCTCACGCCGACGTGCAGCCGGATGCCGTCGACCTCGAACGGCTGCCGCAGCAGGTCGTGCACGACGCCGGCGCGCTCGGCGGCGGTGTCCAGGTCGACGGCGGGCAGCAGGACGGCGAACTCGTCGCCGCCGAGCCGCGCGAGCACCTCGCCCGGCCGCAGCGCGGGGGTCACCCGCGGGCCGACCTGGCACAGCAGCTGGTCGCCGGCGCCGTGCCCGAGGCTGTCGTTGACCTCCTTGAACCCGTCGAGGTCCAGCAGCAGCAGCGCGGCGGGGGAGGCGGTGGTCGCCCCGGCGACGACGGTGCGGGCGCGCTCGAGCAGCGCGCGCCGGTTGGGCAGGCCGGTGAGCTCGTCGGTGCGCGCCTCCTGCCGGACCACCGCGAACGTCCGCACCTCGCGGAAGGTGACCGCGGTGCGGGCCAGCGCGGCGAGCACGCAGCCCACCGCCAGCCACCCGGCGCTGTCGGGCAGGTCGTCGCCGTAGCCGGCGGCGAGCACGGCAAGGGCGGCGAGCGTGCCGGCCAGCGGCAGCGCGACCAGCCGCCAGGTGATCCGCACGCCCTCCTGCCCGGCGGCGCGCCGCGGGTCGCCGGTGGTGCGCCACGCGGCGACGGCGGCCAGCAGCACGCCGGCCTGCCACACCAGCTCCAGCGGCCCGCCGTCGGCGTAGCGGCCCTCGGCGCTCAGCACGAACAGGGCGGCGTCGGCGACGCAGAACAGCGCGATGGCCCCGGCGATGCACAGCAGGGTGCGGTCCAGGTGCACGCCGAGGATGGCGCTGACGCCGACCAGCAGCGACAGCAGCAGCACGTCGGCACCGGGCCAGGCGAGCTGGGCGACCGAGACGTGGCTGCTGTCGGTGAGGTAGGGCCCGAGCAGGAACCCGGTGCCGACCGCCGTGGTGCCGAGCGCGGCGACGACGCCGTCGAGCCACATGCTGGGCAGGAACCGCGCGACGCGGGCGCGGATGAGCACGAACAGCGCGACGTAGAGGCTGCCGTAGGCGACGGCGACGCAGGTGTCGGCCACCGGGGACGGCGTGGTGCCCGCCTGGCCGGTCTCGAGGATGCGCGCGACGTTCCCGGCCGCGCCGACGACGAGCGAGGTGGCCAGCGCCCGCCAGGCGAGCGCCTCGCGGGGAGCCCGCCGGGCGGTCAGCCAGCAGGCGGCGCCGGCCGCCAGCCAGGACAGGTGGTAGAGGACGACGTCGTAGAGGACGTCCCAGGCCTGTCCGGGCGGGCGTGGGCCGACGCCGGTGGCGAAGAGGGCGGCGGCGAGCGCCGCGACCACCACGAGGGGGCCGGGGGGGGGGGGGGGCGCGCGCCCGGGGGGCGGCTGAGCGCGGCGCCCGCCGCTGCCAAAGCCCCTTGCGGCTTCCCGTGTGGTGCGGGCG
>NZ_JBJGZT010000041.1:0-28480 GCF_054050655.1 Geodermatophilus sp. SYSU D00663
GGGGCCACCGCCACGGCGGTGGCCCCGGCCTCTTCGCCTGCACTCACGTACTCGACCACCCGCTCCAGCGTTCGACGCTGACGACGACCAGCGGCCCGCACGGCGGCTGGTCGCGGTACTGGGGATGCCGATCGACGAGCGCGGCCAGGCCCGGGTGGCCGGTGCCCGGATCGTCGATGACGACGCCGATGCCGTCGGCGCGCACCCACCAGAGCCGGCTCCAGTCCTCCTCGTAGTGGTCGACCAGCAGGGCACACCGGGGCTCGTGGCGCAGGTCGGTCAACCGCTGCAGCTGTGTCGTCCGCTTGGGTTTGGCGTCGACGGCCAGCCAGACGGTGTCGGCGGACGCCGCGAACACGACCGGGACGAGGTGCGGAGCGCCGTCCGGGCGGACGGTGGCCAGGCGAGCGACGGCGGCGGAGGCGAAACGCTCGCGCAGCTCCGCTGTCCGCACCGGTCGGTCAGCCGCTGACGGCAGTCGTCGAGCGGCCGGCGACCGCCTCCGGTACGGCGTCCCGCCCGACGGGCGGTGCCGGCGGTGCGGGCTGCTGCCGGACCACCACGGGGCCGGCCGGCGGCGCCCCGAGGACGAGGGGCCCTGGTGGGTGCCGGTTAGCCGCCCTACGTTCGAGGCGGCCGAGGAGGCGGCCACCGAGCGCGACCACCGGAGGCGTCCCGTGGACAGCCCCTACCGAGGTCAGGACGACGTCCACGTCCTGCCCACCAACATCTCCCTGCCGGGGGTCGGCGTCCTCCCGATCAACGCCTACCTGATCACGTCCGAGGAGCCGGTCCTCATCGACAGCGGCATCGCCGTCGACGCGGACCAGTTCCTCGACGCGGTCGGCTCGATCATCGACCTGCGGACCCTGAAGTGGGTGTGGCTCACCCACGACGACGCCGACCACACCGGCAACATCCAGCGGATCATGGAGGCGGCGCCGAACGCCCGGCTGGTCACGCACGGGTTCGCCGCCCTGCGCATGTCGACGTGGTGGCCGGTCCCCATGGAGCGGGTGCACGCCATCCGGGCCGGTGACGAGATCCACGTGGGGGACCGCACGCTCACCGCGGTCGCCCCGCCGCTGTTCGACAACCCGATGTCCCTCGGCGTCCTGGACCGGTCCACCGGGGCGCTGTTCACCGTCGACGCCTTCGGGGCGCTGCTCCCGGAGCCCACGCAGGACGCGTCGGACGTGTCCCCGGAGGCCCTCGCCGGCGGCATGATCGGCTGGGCCACGTCGGACTCGCCCTGGGTGCACCTCACGGACGAGGTCCAGTTCGGCCGGGTCCTCGACCGCGTCCGGCAGATCCAGCCCCGGCGGATCTTCTCCTCGCACCTCCCCGTCGCGAGCGGGACGGAGCTGGAGGAGTTCCTCCGGGTGCTGGCGCAGGTCCCCACCGCCGAGAGGTTCGTGCCACCGGACTCCGAGCAGTTCGCCGACATGATCAAGGCCATGGCGGAGATGCAGCGCGCCGGCGAGCAGGTCCCCGCGACCCCGACGGTGGCCGGCCCGCCGGCGCCGGGCGTGACCCCGCCGGCGCCACGACGACCGAGCTCACCGGCGGGCGAGACCGTCCGGAGCCCGTAGCGGCACCCCCGGGGTGCGGCTACGGGACCCCCGGTGACACCTCAGGCGGGGACCAGGTCACGCCGCCCGGGCGCCGGCGTCGGGGCCGTGCGGAAGCCGCGGGCGATGAGGTAGACCGCCAGGCCCATCTCCCACACGGTGACCGGGACGGCGCAGAGGAAGCCCCACACCGAGACCTGCTCGTAGACGCCGAACAGCACGGCGGTGGACGAGAGGAACACCAGCGGCCCGCCGACCAGGCCGGTCACCGCGATCCACCGGGGCGCCAGGCGGCCCCGGTGCACCAGCGCGGCCAGCAGCAGCGTGTTGACGCCGATGACCAGGCCGGGGCCGACGAGGAACGTCGCGTCATGCAGGGCCACCAGCCCGCGGGCGACGGCGACGGACGACGCGTCGTCCCCGGCCGACCGGAGCGCGACCACCGCGAGCACGCTGACGATCCCCACGACGATCACCGCCGCCTCGAGCAGCCGCCCGCACACGTAGCCGAGGGCCAGGGCCCGGCCGTGCCGCTCGACGACCGGGTACGCCGCGACCGCGGTGCCGATGCAGGCCGCGGCCAGCACGACCTCCAGCAGCGCGCCCCAGCGCACCTGCGTGTCCGCGCCCTCACCCAGCACGTAGGCCGGGTCGCCGAGCAGCGGCTGGTACAGCGCCAGCGCCGCGACCGCGCTGACCGCGGCGACCAGGAAGAACACGCCCGTGACGACGGCGGCTCCGCGGGACTCCCTCATGACTCTGTCTCCTCCGAGATGGTGGTGTACGGCGTACACCGACGGCGCGGACGTTAAGGTGTACGTCGTACACCCGTCAAGCAGGGAGGGGTCGGATGGCACGGGAGCCCCTGAACCGGGCGCGGGTCCTCGCGGCCGCGGTGGCGCTCGCCGACGAGGCGGGCCTGGGTGCGGTGAGCATGCGGCGGCTGGCCCAGGAGCTCGGCGTCGTCCCCATGGCGCTGTACAAGCACGTCGCCGACAAGGACGAGCTGCTCGACGGGATGGTCGACGTCGTCATCGGGGAGTTCGAGGAGCCCGCCCCCGGGGCGGACTGGCGCGCCGCGGTCCGGCAGCGGCTGCTCTCCGCCCGCCGGGCGGTGCTGCGGCACGCCTGGGCGCGGAAGGCGATCGAGTCGCGCACCCACCGGACGCCCGCCGTCCTCGGCCACATGGACGCCGTCGCCGGCACCTTCCGGGCCGGCGGGTTCTCCGTCGACCTCACCCACCACCTCATGCACGCCCTCGGCAACCGCATCTGGGGCTTCAGTCCCGAGCTGTTCGAGGAGCCGCGCGACGACGACGCGCCCGAGCCCACGCCGGAGGAGCGGCAGGCGGTGGCCGCGGAGTTCGCGCGGCGGTTCCCGCACGTGCTGGAGATCGCCACGGCGGCCACCGGTGGCGACCTGTCCGCGGTCGGGCAGGGCTGCGACGAGGACTTCGAGTTCGCCTTCGCCCTCGACCTGCTGCTCGACGGCGCCGAGCGGCTGCGCGCGCGGGGCTGGCGCAGCTCCCCGTCCTGACGGGCGCGCGGCGGCTCAGACGGCGAGGAGCTGGTGGACCAGCCGGATCGCGATCGAGCCCTCGCCGACGGCGGAGGCCACGCGCTTGACCGACCCGTGCCGGGCGTCGCCGGCCGCGAGGACGCCCGGGAGGCTGGTCTCCAGCGGCAGCGGGGGACGGCCGAGGGCGCGGACGGCGCCGGCGCTCACGTCCGGCCCGGTCACGACGAAGCCCGCGGGATCGCGCTCGACGGCCGGGGGCAGCCACTCGGTGTGCGGCCGGGCGCCGATCATGAGGAAGAGCGCCTGGGCGCTCACCGTCTCCTCCGCGCCGCTCGCGCGGTCCCGCAGCACGAGGTGGTCGAGCCGGCCGTCGCCGCCCCCGCCGACGACCTCGGTGCCGGTCCGCACCTCGACGCCGGGCGTCCCCTCGACCTGGCGCGCGAGGTAGTGCGACATCCCGGCGTCGAGCGACGCGGCCCGCACCACGAGCGTGACCCGCTCCGCGAAGCGGGCCAGGTGCAGCGCCGCCTGCCCGGCGGAGTTGGCGCCCCCGACGACGTAGACCTCCTCGCCCGCCACCAGCGGGGCCTCCGACGCCGCGGCGCCGTAGGAGACGCCGGCCCCCCGCAGCGCCTCCAGCGACTCCACCCCGAGGCGCCGGTAGCTGGCGCCGGGCGCGAGGACCACCGCGCGGGCCACCACGACCCCGCCGGTGTCGAGCGAGACGACGATGCCGTCGGGCTCGTGCGCGAGGTCGGTGACCTCCTGCATGAAGGCGAACCGGGCGCCGAACAGCCACGCCTGCTCGTAGGCGCGGCGCGCCAGCTCCCCGCCGGTCACGCCGCGGGGGAAGCCCAGGTAGTTGCGGATCGCCGAGCTGGAGGTCGCCTGGCCGCCGATGCTGCCGGAGTCGACGACGATCGTGCGCAACCCCTCGGAGGCGCCGTAGACGCCGGCGGACAGGCCGGCCGGCCCGCACCCGACGATGACCAGGTCGTAGCGGTCACCGGACGGGTCGATCGCCGTCCCCGCCGACCGCGCGATGTCGAGGTCGGTGGGGTCCTCGAGCACCGTCCCGTCGGGCATGACCAGCAGCGGCAGCCTCCGCCGCTCCCGGTCGGCCAGCAGGGCGCGGCCCTCGGCGGAGTCGGCCAGGCAGAAGCGGTGCGGCATCGCGCAGCGGCCGAGCACCTCCCGCAGCTCGTAGGCCCGGCCGCTCCAGGTCTCGCCGACGACGTCGATCGTGTGCGGCGCGCGGCGCCGCGTCTGCGCCCACGCCAGCAGGAAGCCCGACACCGCCTGGTGGAACTGCTCGTCCGGCGGCGGCGCGGGGCGCACCAGGTAGTGGTCGATGCGGCCGCGGGCGATCGCCTCGAGGACCGCGTCCCCGGTGCCCGGGGTCCCGACGTGCGCCCACGGGACGAGCAGGGCCCGCTCGGCGTGCGGGAACCGGCCGCGCACCTCCGCCAGCAGCTCCGTTCCCGGGGCACCGGACACCGTCTCGCCCGCGAGCACCAGGGCGACCTCCTCGCCGGCCCCCGCGAGCTCGTCCAGCAGGGCGAGCGCCTCGTCCGCCGACCCCCGGCACTGCACGCGGTAGTCCCGCTCGTACCGGCTGCGCAGTTCCCGCCCGACGGCCTCCAGCAGGGCCGGGTCGTCGTCGACGGCGATCAGCACCGGACCGCTCATGCGCGCGCAGCGTAGGGAGCCGGCACCACCCGGCCCAGGGTCGAGGGACCCGGGACCGGCCCGGGTCACCCGTGCGGCGGGGTGAGCCGGCGCGGCAGGCAGGCGTTGGTCAGCCCCGCGCCGTGCAGCTGGGGGTAGGTGGCCGCGCACCAGGCCTCGACGTCGGCCCGGCCGCCGAACGCGGCGTCGACCACGGTGATCCAGTACGGGTCGCCGTCGGGTGCGGTGGAGCGCCGGCCGAAGTCGGTGCCCTGCAGCACGTACAGCGCCGACGGGTCGGTCACCGTCGCGAGCCCCGCCCGGCTCTCGGCGAGGACGTCGACGGCGGAGAAGGTGTGCGAGCCGTCCTGCGCGGTCTGCAGCGGGTCGGTGATGCCGACGTCCTTGGACGCGAGCTGGGCGACCCACCGGCCGTCCAGCGGGACCCGGGCCAGCGACTCCTCGCGCAGCGCCGCGAGCTCGGCCAGCGCGCGGGCCTCGGCGTCGGGCTCCCCGGCGTCCTCCCGCGGCTCGGCGGCCGCGGCGGTGCTCGGCGCGGGCTGCTCCGCGCCGGCCGCGCACGGCGGCAGGTCGCCGGGCGCCGGGTCGGGCGTGCACGGGCCGGTGTCGACGCGGGCGGCGACGCCGGTCCACCACGAGGTGGTGCCCATCGCGCCGGCCCACGACAGGGAGACGTGCACGTGGTCGGTGTGCGGGCTGGCCCCGTCGTACGGCTGCCACCCCCGGGCCGGCGACCAGATCTCGCGGTCCCAGATGACGTACATGACGCCGAGCCGCCGCGCCGCCCACGCGGACTCGCCGGACGGTCCGGGCGCGGTCAGCCACGCCAGGAACTCCTCGGCGACCGCCCGCTGCGCCGGCACGCCCGCGTCGAGCATCCAGTCGAGCGCGCGGCCCTCCTTGTGCTCGCTCGGCCCACCGACGGCGCACTCGCGGGAGATGCCGACGCTGCCGGTGCCGTAGTGGGCCAGCAGCGCGTCGGCCAGGTCGCGCGCGCCCGGCTTGGGCGCGGGGTCGCAGACCGCCTGGGCGACGTAGGGGGCCGGCGCCTCGACCGCCGGTGGCGCGGCCGCCGGGGGCGTCGGTCCCGTCGCGGCGGCGGAGGCGGGGGACGCGGGCAGCAGCGCCGCCAGGCCGGAGGCGAGGACGGTGCCGACCAGCGTGCGGCGGCGGGGCAGCGGGGTCGGGCGCACGGCGTCCTCCGCGGTCTCGGGAGTGCGGCGCGGCTCATCCCAGGGGGACGACGCGGCGGCGGTCCAGCCCCCGAGCCGCGCCGGTCCCGGCTCCGCGGCGTGGCGGCACGCGCCGCGAGCGCCACGCCCGGCGGGCTCACGCGTCGACGGTGGGCGACCGGCCGCGCAGCGTGTCCAGCGACCGGTACATGCCGACGGCGACCGCGCCGAGCGCGACGAACCCCTCGTCGTCGGCCACCGCCGACTCGCGGAGCAGCGCGGTGAGCCGCCGCAGCGCGGCACCGGCCTCGCGGACCGCGTCGTCCCGGCCGTCGGTGGACCCGGCGGCGCGCAGCACCCGGGCGAGGCCGTCGAGCGCGTCGGCGAGCAGCCAGCCGGTGCCGCCGTCGACGCGGTCGATGCCGCGGCGGTCCGGGGGGAGGTGGGCCACGAGCGTGGTCAGGTCGTCGACGAGGACGGCGACCCGGTCGAGCGCCCGCGACTCCTGCCGGACCCGCGCGGCGGTGCCGCCCCAGCGCCGCGCCCGTGGGTTGGCCAGCCGGGCGCGCTCGACCACGGCCTCGGCCGCGCGCATCCGGTCCAGCGCGGCGTCCAGGTCCCGCCGGGGCCGCACCCACTCGCCCGGCGCCGGGAGCGCGCCGCCCCGCAGCCCGCCGGCGATGCCGTGCAGGTGCCGGGCCAGCAGCGCCCGCGTGGTCGCGATCGCCCGGACGGCCGCGGTGAGCTGCATCGGCGGGAACAGCACGGTGGTGACCATGACGCCGATCGCCGCCCCGAGCAGGGTCAGCCCGGCGTAGGCGGCGGCGTAGCGCGCGGGGTCGGCCGCCGTCCCGACGGTGAGCATGAGGACGGCGGCGAAGCTCACCCAGCTCGCGTGCTCCTGCAGCACCCGCCACTACTCGACGCCGATCGCCAGCGCGACGATCAGCGCGATGGTGAGCGCACCGGGCAGCGCCTGCTCGGTGAGCCGGTGGACCGTGACGCCGAGCCCGAAGCCCAGGAGGATGGCCAGCACCGTCCGCCAGGCCGCGGCGGCGGAGTCGGCCACCGTCGGGTGCACGGCGATGACCGCGCCGAGCGGCGCGTAGTACGCGTACTGGGTGAACGGCGGCGGCAGCAGGACCGCCACCTGCCAGGCGAGCGCGGCGGCCAGCGCCGCCCGCACCGCACGCTGCACCCAGGGCCGGCGCAGCAGCTCGCGCGTCCGGGCCCCCGCCCCCGGCGTCCGCACCGCGGTGCGGCTACCCGCCCGGCCGCGCCCGGGCGGCGGGCTCGGCGCCGTCGCCCGCGGGCGCGTGCCCGGCCGTGTCGCCCGCGGGTGCGTGCCCGGCCGTGTCGCCCACGGGCGCGTGCCCGGCCGTGTCCTCGACCGTGTTCCCGGTGACCCGCACCGACGGGACTCCCGGCGCCCCCTCCCCGCCGGCCTCCACGACCAGCGCGAAGTCCTCGCCGTGCCGGCTGATGCCGTCGACGACGGCCTGCTCGACCGCCTCCGCGGCGTAGGTGCGGCGCAGCACCATGGGGTCGGTGCGCACGTCCTTGGCGAGCGCGACGGCCAACCCGACCATGACCAGCGCGAAGGGCAGCGCCGCGATGATCGTCAGGTTCTGCAGGCCGGTGAGCGCCTCGCCGCCGCCCACCAGCAGCATCACCGCCGCGACGGCGCCCATGACCACGCCCCAGAACACCACCGTCCCGCGGCGGGGCCGGAGCGTGCCGCGCTCGGACAGCGAGCCCATGACGATCGAGGCGGCGTCGGCCCCGGAGACGAAGAAGATCGCCACCAGCACCACGACCAGCACCGTCGTGGCGGTGGCCAGCGGGTACTGCTCCAGCACCCCGAACAACTGCCCCTCCGAGGTGGCCTGCCCGGCGACGTCCGCGCCGGACCGCTGCGCGGCGATGCCGGCCCCGCCGAAGACGGCGAACCACACCAGGCTCACGCCGCTGGGCACCAGCAGGACGCCGGTGACGAACTGGCGGATGGTGCGGCCGCGGCTGATCCGGGCGAGGAACAGCCCGACGAACGGCGTCCACGAGATCCACCACGCCCAGTAGAAGACCGTCCAGCCGCGCAGCCACTCCGCCGTCGCCGGGCCGCCGCTGGCCTCGGTGCGGGCGGCCATCTGCGCGAGGTCGGCGACGTAGCTGCCGACCGCTCCGGGGACCAGGTTGAGGATCAGCACGGTCGGTCCGGCCACGAAGACGAACAGGGCCAGGACGACGGCGAGCACCATGTTGACGTTGGACAGCCACTGGATGCCCCGGGCGACGCCGGAGACCGCGGACGCGACGAACGCCGCGGTCAGCACCGCGATGATCCCGACCAGGACGCCGTTGCCCACGTCGCCGGCCCAGCCCAGGATCTCCACGCCGCTGCCGATCTGCAGCGCGCCCAGGCCGAGGGAGGCCGCCGAGCCGAACAGCGTGGCGAAGATGGCCAGGACGTCCACGACCCGGCCCGCCCAGCCCTCGGTGCGGCGCCGGCCGAACAGCGGCTCGAACGCCGCGCTGACCAGCGTCCGGCGGCCGCGGCGGAACGTGCCGTAGGCGATGGCCAGCCCCACCACGGCGTAGATCGCCCAGGGGTGCAGGGTCCAGTGGAACAGGGTCGTGGCCATGGCGGTCTGCACGGCCTCGGGGGTCTCGCCGGCCACCGTGCGCGGTGGCGGGGTGACGTAGTGCGCGAGCGGCTCGGCGACGCCGTAGAACATCAGCCCGATGCCCATCCCCGCGCTGAACATCATCGCGACCCACGAGACGGTGCGGAACTCCGGCGCCTCGTCGTCGCGGCCGAGCGGGATGCGGCCGTACCGGCTGGCCGCCAGCCACAGCACGAAGACGACGAACGCCGAGGCCAGCGTCACGAACAGCCAGCCGAGGTTGGACTCGATCCAGACCAGCGCGCTGCTGCTGGCCGAGCCCAGGCCGCTCGGGCTCACGAACCCCCAGGCGACGAACGCCAGGGCCAGCACCGCGGCGACGGTGAAGACGACGCGGTCGAGCCGGGCGCGCGCGTCGGCCGCCGGGAGAGGCGGCTCGGCGATGGCGGGGTGCGGGTCGGTGGGGAGCGGGGCGACGGCCGGTGCGGCCGCCCCTCCGTCGGGGTGTCCGGGCGGTGCGGTGGGGCTCACTGGTCTGCGTCCGCGCACGCGCGGACGACCCTCCGTTCGGTCGACTGCTGGGGGACCGCGTCCCCGGCGGGCAGGAGTGCGCGCACGGTCAGCACGCAGGCCCGCGCTCCCAGCCTCGGTGCACCCCGCCGGAGCCGCAATCCGGGACCGGCGCCGCCGGGCGGGATGACACGACCGGGGTGCCGGGTTGTTGAACCCGCAAGCACATCGGCCCCTGCACGAGGAGAGCGCCCGCATGACCACCTACGCCGTCACCGGAGCCACCGGCCACCTCGGCCGCCGCGCCGTCGAGGAGCTGCTCGACCGCGGCGTCCCGGCGTCCGACGTCGTCGCCGTCGTCCGCCGTCCCGAGGCCGCCGCCGAGCTGGCCGGCCGCGGCGTGCAGGTCCGCCACGGCGACTACTCGCGGCCGGACACCCTGCCCGCGGCCCTGGCCGGCGTCGACCGGCTGCTGCTGGTCTCCGGCAGCGAGCCGGGGCAGCGGGTCGCCCAGCACGAGGCCGTCGTCGAGGCGGCGGTGGCCGCCGGGGTGCAGCGGATCGTCTACACGTCGATCGCGCACGCCGACACCTCGGCCAACCCGCTCGCCCCCGAGCACCGCGGGACCGAGGAGGTGCTGCTCAAGGCGGACGTCCCGGCGACCGTCCTGCGCAACAGCTGGTACCTCGAGAACTACACCGCGCAGCTCGACCGGTACCTCGCCACCGGCGAGATCGTCGGCGCCGCGGGGGAGGGCCGGGTGTCGATCGCCCCGCGCGCGGACTACGCCGTCGCCGCCGCGGCCGCGCTGCTGGCCGACGAGGAGGGCACCGTCGTCCTCGAGGTCGGCGGGCCCGGCGTGACCCTCGCCGAGCTCGCCGCCGCCGTCACCGAGGCCACCGGGACGACGGTCCGCTACCGCGACCTCCCGGCCGACGAGCTCGTCGCGACCCTGCAGGGCGCCGGCCTCGACGCCGGCACCGCCGGGTTCGTCGCCGCCATCGACACCTCCATCGCGAACGGCGATCTCGACACCGGCGACGCCGACCTCGCCGCCCTGCTCGGCCGGCCGGTGACCCCGCTCGCCGACGCCGTCCGCGCCGCCCGCGCCTGAGCCGCGCGGCCGCCCGGGTCACTCCCGGGCGGCCGCGGGCGTGTCCGCGTGTCCCGGTCATTCCGCGGGCACCGAGTGGTGCTCGTGGGTGACCAGCCAGCGCCCGTCCACCCGGCGCAGGCCCACGGTCAGCCGCACCTCGAAGCCCTCGGTGCCCGCCGCGCCGATCCGGAGCAGGCCGTGCGCGAACGCGACGCCGTCCCCGGCCACCACGGTCAGCTCGGAGACGTCGAACAGGCCCTCGCCCTGGGCCTCCCAGAACAGCCGCCACTGCCGCAGGTAGCTGTCGATCCCGGTCACCACCATCGGCGGCGGGACGTCGAACAGCACGACGTCGCCGGTGTGCACGGCCACGACCGCGTCGACGTCGGCGCGCCGCACGGCCCGTGCCCACGCCTCCAGCACCTGGCGGACCTGCAGCTCGTCGGAGTCCATGCGGGGCAGACCGGGCCGGGCCCCCGATCTCATCCCCCGGGGTGAGGTCCGCCGCCCGGCTGCACACGGCCTGCGCCGGTGCCGAAGACCGGGACGTGAACCCGATCGCGTGCCGCGCCGTGGCGCAGGCCGGCCTGGTCGCGGCCACCGCCTCGGCCGACGACGAGCGCCCCTGGCCGCTGCTGCTGGTGGCCGGCTGGCACACCACCGCCACCGACCTCGTGCTGTCCGACGCCCGGCTGGCCGAGGAACTCGCCGCCCTGCCGGCCTGACCGTGTCCCGGCCCCGCCGGGGTCGTTGAGCCTCCCGTGATCCCGGACAGCGCCCGCACGGCCGCCCGCCGCGCCGAGGACGTGCTGGCCTGGGCCCCGAGCGGCCGGATCGCCGTCCCGCTCATCGTCGCGCTGGTCGTCGTCGCCGACCTGGTCGGCGTCGGCACCGTCACCCTGCTGCTGCTCGGCGTCTCCGACGACGGGGACGACGCCGGCCGCGGTCCCACCCTGCTCGCCGCGCTGGCCTACCTGCTCGTCGCGCTGCCCGTGGCCACCCTCGCCGGGCTGCGCCGGCAGCGGGCCACCACCGCCTGGCTGCTCGCCGGCCGCGACCCCACCCCGGCCGAGGCCGCCCGCGCGCTGCGGCTGCCGGTGGACGCCGCGCTCACCGCCGCCGTCGTGTGGCTGGCGGGGGCGGTCCTCGCCGGCGCCGTCGCGGCGGTCACCTTCCCCGACCCGCTGGTCGGCCTGCGGGTCGGCGTCGTCGCGCTGCTCGGCGGCGCCGTCACCGCCGGTGTGGTGTACCTGCTCGTCGCCCGCGCCGCCCGCGCGCTGACCACCCGCGCGCTGGCCGCGCACCCGCCCGCCGGCCGGCTCGCCCTCGGCGTCCGCCCGCGCCTGCTGCTCACCTGGGGGCTGACCAGCGCGGTCCCGCTGCTCGGCGTGGTGCTGCTGTTCGCCGACCCGAGCAACCCCGGCGGGCCCGGCCGCACCGCCGTCGTCTTCCTCGCCGTCGTCGCCGTGCTGGTCGGCGGGCTGGCCACCCTGCTCACCGCCCGCGCGGTCGGGCAGCCGCTGCGCGACCTGCGGCAGGTGGTGCAGCGGGTCGGCGCCGGGGACTACACCGCGAGCGTCACCGTCGACGACGCCGGCGAGATCGGCCTGCTGCAGGAGGGCGTCAACACGATGGCCGCCGGCCTCGCCGAGCGGGAGCGGCTGCGCGACCTGTTCGGCCGGCACGTCGGGACGACGGTCGCCGCGCGGGCGCTGGCCGAGGGAGCCTCGCTGGGCGGGGAGCTGCGGCCGGTGGCGGCGCTGTTCGTCGACGTCGTCGGGTCGACCGCGCTGGTGCGGCGCACCGGCCCGGAGGGGATGGTCGGCCTGCTCAACCGGTTCTTCGCCGTCGTCGTCGACGCGGTCGAGGCCGAGGGCGGGCTGGTGGACAAGTTCGAGGGCGACGCCGCGCTGTGCGTCTTCGGCGCGCCCACCGGGCACCCCGACGCCTCCGGCGCCGCGCTGCGCGCCGCCCGCCGGATCTGCGACGACGTCGCGCGCGCCGGGGAGGTCGACGTCGGCGTCGGCGTGGCCTGCGGGCCGGCGTGGGCCGGGCAGGTGGGCACCGCCAGCCGGCTGGAGTACACCGTCATCGGCGACCCGGTGAACGAGGCCGCCCGGCTCACCGAGCTGGCCAAGGACCGGCCGGGGCGGGCGGTGGCCAGCGAGGCCGCGGTCCGGGCCGCCGGCGGCGGCGAGGCCGCCCACTGGGTGCCCGACGCGGAGGTGGAGCTGCGCGGCCGCGGCGAGCCGACCCGCACCTACGTCCGCGCGAACACCTGACCGTCGGGGCCGTGCGAGCGGACGACGACGAGCACGTCCTCGCTCTGCAGCGTGCCGATCAGCGGGTCGTCGAAGCGCAGCGTGCGCCCGCCGCGGGTCACCGACAGCACGATGTCGCGCAGGTCGCGCGGGCCCAGGCCGACCTCGCCGGAGGTCACCGTGCGCTGGGAGAGGTCCAGCCCCTGCCCGCCGGTGAGCAGGTCCTCGACGACGGACACGACCCGCGGGCTGTCGGTGGACAGGCCCAGCAGCCGGCCCGACGTCGCCGAGGTGGTGATGACGGTGTCGGCGCCGGACTGGCGCAGCAGCTGCGCGTTCTCCTCCTCGCGCACGGAGGTGGTGATCGGCACGCTCGGGTTGAGCTGCCGGACGGTGAGGGTGATCAGCACCGAGGCGTCGTCCCGGTTGGCCGCCACGATCACCGCACGGGCCCGCTCGACGTGCGCGCGGCGCAGCACGTCGGTGCGCCCGGCGTCGCCGACGATGCCGGTGAGGCCGATCGAGTTGGCCTCGTCGATGGCCCGCTGGTCGCCGTCGACGATGACGATGTTCTCCAGCGGCGTGCCGGTGGCCCGCAGCGAGCGGACGGCGCTGCGGCCCTTGGTGCCGTAGCCGCACACGATGACGTGCTGACGCACGCGGGACCTCCAGCGTCGGATCCGGAACTCCTCGCGCGAGCGCGCGGTGAGCGCCTCGAGCGTGGTGCCGATGAGGACGATCAGGAACATGACGCGCAGCGGCGTGATGAACAGGATGTTCACCAGCCGCGCGCCCTCGGTGATCGGCGTGATGTCGCCGTAGCCCGTGGTCGAGAGCGTGACCGTGGAGTAGTAGACGGCGTCGAGCAGCGAGATGCCGACCTCGTCGCCGTCGCGGTAGGAGTCGCGGTCCAGCCAGACGATGAACACGGTCAGCGCGAGGAAGAACGCCGCCAGGACGACCCGCTGCCACACCTGGCGCACGGGGGACTGCTCGACGTGCGCGATCTGCACCCCGGTGTGCGGGTCGTCGCCCGGCCCGTGTCCGCCCATCACGTCCGGCGACGATAGCGAGCGGGGGCGGTGCGCACCGGGATGCCGGCGCGCACCGCCCCGATCGGGTCAGCCGCCGGCCACCGCCTCGCGCTCGCGGGCGGCCAGCTCCCGCTTGAGCACCTTGCCCGCCGCCGACACGGGGATGGCGTCGATGAAGACGACGTCGCGCAGCCGCTTGTAGTGGGTGACCCGGTCGTTGACCGCGGCCATCACCGACTCGGCGGTCAGCGCCGCCCCGGCGTCGTCGGCCCTGCGGACCACGTAGGCCACCGGCAGCTCCCCGGCCGCCTCGTCGGGCCGGCCGACGACGGCGGCGCCGGCCACGCCCGGCACGCCGAAGAGGATCTCCTCCAGCTCGCGCGGGAACACGTTGTAGCCCTTGTAGAGCAGCATGTCCTTGGTGCGGTCGACGATCGACAGGTAGCCGTCCTCGTCGAGGATCCCGACGTCGCCGGTGTGGAACCAGCCGTCGGCGTCGATCGCCTCCGCGGTGGCCTCGGGGCGGTGCGCGTAGCCGCGCATGACCTGCGGGCCGCGGATGCACACCTCGCCGCGCTCGCCGGTGGGCAGCGGGTCGCCGCCGCCGAGCGGCCGGACGGTGATCTCGGTGTCGAAGATCGGCACGCCGACCGTGCCGGCCTTGCGGGTGCCGGAGCGGAACGTCGGGTTGCCGGTGGCCATCATGGTGACCTCGGTCAGCCCGTAGCCCTCGCCGATGACGGCGTTGGGCAGCAGCGCCTGCAGCCGCTCGATGAGCGACACCGGCAGCGGCGCCGCGCCGCTGGAGACGCCGCGGACGTGCGACCAGTCCTGCTCGGCGAACCCGGGCACCTGCAGCAGCGCCACGAACACCGGCGGGGCGCCGCCGATGCTGGTGACCCGGTGGCGCTTCGCGTCCTCGACGTACCTCACCGGGTCGAAGCGCATGTGGATCACGGTGGTGGTGCCGCCCATGACCATGCCGTTGAGGTAGCCGATCGCGCCCATGGCGTGGAACCACGGCGTGAGGTTGATCAGCGTGGCCTCGCCCAGCCGGGTCGGGCACTCGTCCTCGCCGAGCACCTGGCGGATCGTGACGTCCCCGGCCTCGTCGAGCTCCGGCAGCGAGCCCGAGGTCCAGCACGAGGACTGCAGCACGTTGGTGACCACGTTGCGGTGCGGCAGCTCGACGCCCTTGCTGACCCCGGTCGTGCCGCCGGTGTAGGCCAGGTGCGCCAGGTCGGCGGCGGGGTCGAGCCCGGCGTCGAGGTGCCGGTCGGTGGGGTCGGCGGCCAGCAGGTCGGCCAGGTCGACGTCGGTCGCGTCCAGGCCCTCGAGCCGCGCGGCGAAGTCGAGGGTGTGCGCCTCCCCGGTGACGACGACGGTCTGCACCGGCGTGGCCTCGAGCGCGCTGCGGACGAAGGGCAGCACCTGGTCCCAGGTGACCAGGACCTTGGCGCCGGCGTCGGTGAGCTGGGCGGCGAGGTCGGCCGCGGGCAGCAGCGGGTTGGTGGGGGAGAAGACGGCGCCGGCCATCACCACGCCGTAGTAGACCGCCGGGTACTGGCGGCAGTTCGGGACGTGCACCGCGACGACGTCACCGCGGCCCACGCCGTGGTCGGCCAGCCAGTTGGCGACCGCGGCGGCCCGCGCGCCGAGCTCCTCGAAGGTCAGCTCGACGTCGTGGTCGACGAACGCCGTCCGCGTGCCCCAGCGGCGCACCGCGGCGCGCAGGATCGACCCGACCGGCACCGGCGGGTACTCCAGCGAGCGCGGCAGGCCCGGCGGCCAGCTGGCGGCGGGCTCCTGCGCGGCGTCGGCGGGCGCAGGGTGCGTGGCGGTCATGCGTGTCCTTCCGTCCGGAACAGGGCTCCGTCAGCGTGGTACAGCTCACACCCGCTGTCACGCAGCGCTGTGCACACCCGCAGATGTGCTGACCGCACAGCGCGGAGCTAGACGGCCGGGTCGGAGACCAGCGAGCCGGCGCGGTGCTCCTCGCGCAGCGCGGTCTTGAGCACCTTGCCGCTGGGGTTGCGGGGCAGCGCGGACACCACCGAGTACTCCCGCGGGTGCTTGTAGCGGGCCAGCCGCTCGCCGCACCAGGCCGACAGCTCGGCGGGCGTGGGCGGGTTCTCCGGGTCCCGCGGCGCGATCACCGCCAGCGGCGCCTCGCCCCAGCGCGGGTCGGGCACCCCGATGAGCGCCACCTCGGCGACGCCGGGGTGCGCGGCGAGCGCGTCCTCCACCTCGGCGCAGTACACGTTCTCGCCGCCGGTGATGATCATGTCCTTCTTGCGGTCGACGACGTAGAGGTAGCCGTCCTCGTCCTCGCGCACCAGGTCGCCGGAGTGGAACCAGCCGCCGGCGAACGCCTCCGCCGTCGCCTCCGGCCTGCCCCAGTACTCCTTCATGACCATCGGGCTGCGGTAGACGATCTCGCCCACCTCGCCGCGCGGCACGTCCTGCATGGCGTCGTCGACGACGCGGACCTCGACGTTGAGCATCGGCGTCCCGACCGAGCCGATCTTGCGGATCGAGTCCTCGCCGCGGAGCAGGCAGGTGACCGGGCTGCACTCGGTCTGGCCGAACGCGGTGACCACCTCGGCCTGCGGGAACGTGTCGATCATCGCCCGCAGCAGGGTGGTCGACGCCGGCGCCGCGCCCCAGGAGATCCGCTTGAGGCAGGACAGGTCGCGCTCGGCGATCCCCGGCACCGCCACCACCGCCGCCCACATCGCCGGCACGAGGAAGAGGTTGGAGATCCGCTCGCGCTCGACGAGGTCGAGCACGGCCACGGGGTCGAAGCCGCCCGAGGCGAGGATGACGTGGGTGCCGCCGAGCAGCAGCGGCGGCAGCCCGCCGGCCAGCCCAGCGATGTGGAACAGCGGCGCCCCCGGCGCGCCGACCCGGTCGTCCGGGCCCACCCCGAGGGTGGCCACCTGGCTGAACACGTGCATCAGCAGGTTGTGGTGGGTGAGGACGGCGCCCTTGGGCCGGCCGGTGGTGCCCGACGTGTACATGATGAACGCCGGCGCCGACTCGTCGACCTCGACGTCGAGCGGCTCGGCCGACGCCGCCGCGAGCGCGTCCTCGTAGTCCTGGCCGACGGTCAGGACGGTGTGCACGCCCGGCGCCTGCTCCCGCGCCTCGGCCGCGACGCCGGCCAGCGCGGCGTCGACCACCAGGGCGGCCGCCCCGCTGTCGGTGAGCACGTAGGCCACCTCGTCGGCGACCAGCCGGAAGTTGACCGGGACGACGATCGCGCCCAGCCGCACGCCGGCGAGGTAGGACTCCCAGACCTCGATCCCGTTGAGCCCCAGCACCGCCACCCGGTCGCCCGCGGTCACGCCCCGGTCGGCCAGCGCGCGCGCCAGGCGGGTGACCCGCTCGTCGAGCTCGGCGTAGGTGCGGCCGGTGCCCGAGAAGCGCACGGCGACCGCGTCGGGGGTGCGCCGGGCCCAGCGGGCGAGCTGGTCGGCCGTCGTCATGCCGCGCCCCTGCAGCCGGGGGGTCGGGTCGTCCACGGGTTCCTCCTGCGCCGCCACCGGGTGTGACCCGCGTCATGCTGTCGGGGCGGCGGGGAGGCGGTCAACCCTGACCGTCAGGGCACCCGGGCGACCGCGCCGACCAGCATCGGGTTGACCAGGACGGCGTCCGCGGCGGCGGCCTCGGCGCGCAGCCGCCGCTCGAAGTCCTCCGGTCCGACCTCCGCGGCGGTGGCCGTGCCGGTGCGCTCGAAGGCCGGCAGCAGGCTGGTGACGTCGCCCGCCACGACCGCCCACCCGGCCGCGTCGCCGCCCCGCTCCAGCGGCTGGGCGGACGTGAGCACGGGGTCGGGCAGCCCCGCGGCGCGGAAGACGCCGGTCAGCCGGAGGCCCGCGTCGAGGGGGACGCCGAGCCGGCCGAGCGCGGTGCGCAGCCACCGGTCGTAGGCGGTCAGCAGCGGCAGCGGCGGGTGCGCGGCCCGGCTGGTGAGGACGACGTCCTGGAAGGCGACCACCCCGCCGGGGCGCACCAGCGCGGCCGAGCGGGCGACCAGCGCGACCGGATCGGGCAGGTGCAGCAGCACCAGCCGCCCGAGGACGGCGTCCACGGGGGCGGCCGGGGACCACGTGGTGACGTCGGCCCGCACGAACTCGACGTGGGCGTGCCCCGCCTCCGCCGCCCGCCGCCGGGCCACCGCCAGGTGGCGGTCCGAGGCGTCGACGCCGACCACCCGGCCCGTGGGTCCGACCCGCTCCGCGGCGGCCAGCGCGGCCACGCCGGGGCCGCAGCCGAGGTCGACCACCGACGCGCCCGGCGCCAGGCCCGCGCTGTCCAGCCAGGCGGCGGTCGCCGGGCCGTAGAGGCGGGCGAGCACGTCCAGCCGGGCCAGCTCGGGGTCGGTGTCGCCGAGGACGTAGCCGGTGCCGGGACCGTCGCGGGTGCCGCTCGTCATGCACCCGCATGGTGGCCCGGCGGCGGCCGTGCCGTCAGCCCTCCGCGGACGGCGTCAGCATCCGCGCGGCGAGCCCCTTCCAGAGCGGGAGGTGCGGGTCGGTGGCGGCGGGCCGCTCCTCGAAGGCGTACACGCAGGCCACCCCGCGCATGCTGGTGAACAGCAGCTCGCACACCTCGGCGTAGCGGGGGGCCGAGGCGATCCGCGGGCCCCAGATCCCGTCGGCGACCCGGCGGATCGCCGCGCGCAGCCGGCGCTCCTCGACCCGCAGCGCCGCCCGCAGCTGCGGGTCGGTGCGGGCGGCCACCCACAGCTCCATCGCCGCCCAGAACGGCGGCTCCTGGAACGTCGCCCACATGAGGTCGATCGCCCGGTCGATCCGCTCCGGCCCGGCCGGCTCGTCGGCCATGACCGCCGCCGCGCGCTCCTCCACCCCGGCCAGCAGGGTGCTCGACAGGTGCCCGGCGGCGGCGACCAGCAGCTCGGCGCGGGACGGGAAGTGGTGCAGCAGCCGGCCGCGGGACACCCCGGCCCGGGCCTGCACGGCCAGGGTGGACGCGCCGGCGTACCCGGACTCGACCAGGCAGGCGACGGCGGCGTCGAGGATCAGCGCCCGGCTGTCGGCCGTGCGGGTCGACCGGCTGCGCGGGCCGTCGTCCGGGAGGGGGTCGGCGCTCACCCGCCGCAGGCTAGGGCCCCGGCGGGCCGCTGAACAGTCACCGTTGACCGTCGAGGGTGACCGCTGTCACGCTGCGGCGCGTACTGCTCGACGACGAGGAGGTACCGGGTGGACTTCGACGACACCCCCGAGGAGGCGTCCTACCGGGCGCACGTCCGCACCGTGCTCGACGAGCACGCGTCCGAGCTGCTGCACGTCTCACCGGGGGAGCCGGTCGACGCGCGCTCCCGCGAGGCGGAGCTGCGGGCCACCCAGCGGGTGCTGGCCGAGGCGGGGCTGGTCGGCGTCACGTGGCCGCGGGAGTACGGCGGGCAGGACGGCACGCTGGTGCAGCAGGCGATCGTGGCCCAGGAGCTCGCCCGCGCCCGGGTGCCCACGCTGATCAACCACATCGGCATCGGCATGTGCGGGCCCACGGTCATCGCGCACGGCAGCGACGACCAGCGCTCCCGCTACCTGGCCCGGCTGCTGCGCGCCGACGACGTCTGGTGCCAGCTGTTCAGCGAGCCCGGCTCCGGCTCGGACCTCGCCGCGCTGCGCACCTCGGCCGTCCGCGACGGCGAGGACTGGGTCGTCAACGGCCAGAAGGTCTGGACGACGCTCGCGCACGTCGCCGACCACGGCATCCTGCTCACCCGCACCGACCCGGCCCGGCCCAAGCACGCCGGGCTGACGATGTTCGTCGTCGACATGCACGCGCCGGGCGTCACCGTCCGGCCGCTGCGCCAGATGAGCGGCGGCGCGGACTTCAACGAGGTCTTCTTCGACGACGTCCGCATCCCCGACGCCGAGCGGCTCGGCGAGCCCGGCGAGGGCTGGCGGGTCGCGCTCACCACGCTGATGAACGAGCGGGTCGCGATCGGCGGCGCCGGCAGCGACATCGGCCCGGCGCCGGAGTCGCTGGCCGCGCACGCCCGCGACCGGCTGCCCGCGCTCGACCCGGAGCGGCAGGCGCTGGCCCGGCAGGCGGTCGGGCGGGCGCTGGTCGCCTCGCTGGCCGCCCGCTACACCGGCTACCGGCGGTTCACCACGCTGTCCCAGGGCGGCGTGCCCGGCCCGGAGGCCAGCGCCGGCAAGCTCGGCGGCACCGCCGCGGCCCGGCTGGTCGCCGACGCCGGCGTCCGGCTGCTCGGCGACGACGCCGTGTACGGCGCCACCGCCGACGGCGACGACACCTGGCAGCGCGCGCAGGCCTACGTGCCCGGCATCGCGATCGCCGGCGGCACCGACCAGGTGCTGCGGAACATCCTCGGCGAGCGGGTGCTCGGCCTGCCGCCGGAACCCCGCACCGACAAGACCGCGCCGTTCTCCGGAGGTGCCCGGTGAACTTCGACCTGTCCGACGACCAGCGCGCGGCCGCCGCCGGCGCGCGCGAGTTCTTCACCGGCTCGGTCACCCCGGCCGCCGCCCGCGCGGCGCTCGAGGGCGCCGGCGTCCCGGGCCCGGGACGCAAGGCACTGGCCGACATCGGCTTCCTCGGCATCACGGTGCCGGAGTCCGCGGGCGGCGCCGGCGGCAGCGTGCTCGACCTCGCCGTCGTCGCCGAGCAGGCCGGCGCCGTGCTGGCCGGGCCCTCCCTGGTCACCGCCGCGCGCGCCGCGGTGCTGCTGGAGTCCGCGCCCGACCTCGCCGCGCAGCTGGCCGACGGGTCGGCCGCGCTCGCCGTCCTCGACGGGCCGGTCACCGGCTCCGCGCCGTCGCTGGACGCCGCCGACGCCACGCTGTTCCTCGGCCTCGACGACGGCGCGCTCGTCGCCGGCGAGGGCGAGGTGACCCCCGGCCGGCCGATGGACGCCACCCGCGGGCTCGCCTCGGTGCGGATGACCTCCCGCCGGGTGCTCGCCGAGGACGCCGGGCAGCTGTGGGCGCGGGCCCGCCAGGTGGGCGCGGTGGTCCTGGCCGCCGAGGACCTCGGCGCCGCCGACCGCGCGGTGCTGATGGCCGTGGAGTACGCCCGCCAGCGCGAGGCGTTCGGCCGGGTCATCGGCTCCTACCAGGCGGTGAAGCACATGCTGGTCGACGCCTGGGTGGGCGTGGACCAGCTGCGCTCGCTGGTGTGGTGGGCGGCGTGGGCGGCCGACTCCTCGCCGGCCGAGCTCCCGCTGGCCGCGGCCGCCGCCAAGGCCTACGCCGCCGAGGTCGCCGAGCGGGCCACCGAGACGGCGATCCAGGTCCACGGCGGCATCGGGTTCACCTGGGAGCACGACGCGCACCTGTACTGGCGCCGCGCCAAGGTGGACCGGCTGCTGCTCGGGGACGCCGCCGAGCACCTGGACACCGTCGCCCGGCTCGCCGAGGCCGGCGCCCTGGGATGACGTTCGAGCAGCTCCGGTACGAGGTCGCCGGCCGCGTCGCCACGATCACCCTGTCCCGGCCCGACCGGCTCAACGCCTTCACGCCGGTGATGGCCGCCGAGCTGGCCCGGGCCGCGACCGCCGCGGACGCCGACGAGGGGGTGCGGGTCGTCGTCGTCACCGGGGAGGGGCGGGCCTTCTGCGCCGGCGCCGACCTGGGCGCGGGCTCGGGGACCTTCGCCGACCGCGACCGCGGCGGGGACCCGCCGGTGCAGGGGACCGTCGACGGCGTCGCGCGGGACTGGGGCGGCGTCGCGTCGCTGCCGTTCGCCGCGCTGCGCAAGCCGGTGATCGCCGCGGTCAACGGCCCGGCGGTCGGCATCGGCGCGACGATGGTGCTGCCGATGGACGTGCGGATCGCGGCGGGGTCGGCCCGCTTCGGCTTCGTCTTCGCCCGCCGCGGCATCACGCCGGAGGCGGCGTCGACGTGGTTCCTGCCGCGGGTGGTCGGCATCAGCCGGGCGGTGGAGTGGGTGGCCACCGGCCGGGTGTTCGGCGCCGACGAGGCGCTGCGCGGCGGGCTCGTCAGCCGGGTGGTCCCCGACGCGGACCTGCTGCCCGCCGCGCTCGACCTGGCCCGGGAGATCGCCGACAACACCTCCGGGGTGGCGGTCGCCGCGGCCCGGCAGATGCTGTGGTCGATGCTCGGGGCGCCCTCGCCCTGGGACGCCCACCGGGTCGAGTCGCGCGCGCTGGCCGAGCTCGGCCGCGGGCCCGACGCCGCCGAGGGCGTGGCCGCCTTCCTCGCCAAGCGCGCGCCGGCGTTCACCACGCCGCTGGGGGAGGGGCCGGTGGCCGGCGTCCCGCCCTGGCCGCAGCCGCCGGACGACGTCGCCCCCTGAGCTCCACCGCGATCACGGCGCCGGAACCACCTCCGCACCCTCGCGGGCGGTCACGGCGCCGTGACCGCGGGCTACACCGCGGCGATGGCGGCCACGGGGGCGGTGCGGGCCGCGCGGCGGGCCGGCAGCACCGAGGACAGCAGCCCGGCGACGGTCGCGACGACGACGATCGCGCCCACCTGCAGCCAGGGGACGTCGACCACGACCTCGCCGGCCGTGCCGAGCACCGAGGCGGTCCCGGTCACCCCGTAGACCCCGCCGAGGACGACGCCGAGCACCGCGGCCACCCCCGACACCAGCACCGCCTCCCAGGCGAGCAGCCCGCGCAGCTGGCCGCGGGTCAGCCCCATCGCCCGCAGCAGGCCGTTCTCCTGCCGGCGCTCCACCACCGACAGCGCCAGGGTGTTGCCCACGCCGATCAGCGCGATGACCACCGCGACGCCCAGCAGGCCGGTGACCACGAGCAGCAGCACGTCGAGCACCTCGTCCAGCTGCTGGCGCAGGCTCACCACCCCGGTCACCTGGGCGTCGGTCGCGGCCGCGCCGACGGTGTCGGTGACCGTGTCGACGACGGCGGACTGCACGTCGGCGTCGGCGTCGTCCAGCCGCAGCCAGAGCTGGCCGACCGCGGCGTCCGGGGCGAGGGCGGCGAGGTCGGCGCCGGCGAGCAGCAGCGGGGCGTCCCCGTCCACGACCTCCGCGCGCAGCGTCACCGTCCGCCCGTCGAGGGAGAGCTCCACCGGGTCGCCCGTGCCGACCGACCAGGAGTCGGCCTGCCACTGCGGGACGAGCGCCTCGCCCGGCCGGGGCAGCCGCAGGTCGGCCGTCGACCGCAGCGCCGGGACGGCGGTCGCGGTGTCCACGCCGTAGGCCTCCCACGGCTCGCCGTCGGGACCGGCCGGCCGGGCGAGGGTGAGCGCCGTGCCGGTGGTGACGCCGTCGAGGGCCTCCAGCCGGTCCAGCAGGGACGCCGGCAGCTCCCCGCCGAGCCCCTCGACGACGACGTCGGCGGGATAGGCGGCGGCCAGCCCGGCGGTCGCCGTCGCCCGGGTGGACGCGGTGCCCACCACCATCGCGGTGGTCAGCGTGACGCCGATGAGCAGCGCGGTGGCCGTCGCCGCGGTGCGCCGGGGGTTGCGGGTGGCGTTGCCCGCGGCCAGCCGGGCCGGCACCCCGCCCACGCGGGACATCAGGCGGCCCGCCGCGCGGACCACCGGCGGCACCCCGCGCTGGGCGAGCAGGACGACGCCGAGGAAGCTCGCCACCCCGCCGGGCAGCGCGACGAACACCGACGCCACGGCCACGCCGAGCGCGAGCAGCGCCGCCCCGGGCACGAGCAGCGACAGTCCGATCACCAGGCGCAGCACGCCCGGGCGGGAGCGCAGGGGCGCGGGGTCGAGCGGGCGCAGCGCGGCCAGCGGCGCCACCCGGGTCGCCGCGCGGGCCGGGGCGAGCGCGGCCAGCAGGGTGGTCAGCGTGCCGACGGCGGGCCCCGCGAGGACCGCCGTGAGCGGGACCGCGAGCCCGGACAGCGGCACGGGGGAGTCCACGCCGCCGGCGAGCGCCGAGACGACGGCGGCGAGCCCGACACCGGCCGCGACCCCGACCGCCGAGGCGGCGAGCCCGGTGACCGCGGCCTCGGCCAGCACGCCGCGGCGCACCTGCCGGGCGGTGGCGCCGACGCAGCGCAGCAGGGCGAGCTCCCGGGTCCGCTGGGCGAGCAGGACGGCGAAGGTGTTGGCGATGACCAGCCCCGCCACGACGACCGCCACGGTGCCGAACACCAGGAGCACGGCGGCCAGCGCGGTGGCGTTGCCGAGCATCGACGCCGCGCGGTGCTCGGCCTGCTCGGTGCCGGTGCGCACGGTCAGCGGCTGCCCGGCGAGCGCGTCGCGCACCGCGGCGGCCAGGACCTCCTCGTCGGCGCCCGGGACGCCGGCGACCCGCAGCTCGGCCGGGTCGACCGCGCCCCAGGCCCGCACCTGCGCGGGGGTGGCCCAGGCCCGCCCGTACAGGCCGGCCTCCGGGTCGCCGCCGAGGTCGACCACCCCGGTGACCGTCACGGGGGTGGAGGTCTGCGTGCCGTCCGGCGCGGTCCCGGCCACCTGCAGCACGTCGCCGACGCCCGCGCCGGCGCGCTCGCTGACCGCGACCTCGCCCGGCCGGTCGGGCAGCGCGCCGTCGGCCAGCCGCTGCCAGCGCAGCGCGGGGTCGTCGGCGACCGTCCCGACCAGCAGGTACTGCGCCCCGGTGCGGCCGGGGGTGACCGCCTGCACCGAGGTCTCCCACTCCGGCGCCACGGCGAGGACGCCGTCCAGGCCGGTGACGGTGGGCACGTCGTCGAGCAGGGAGCTGCCGTCGTCGGAGGTGACGACGGCGTCGGCGCCGAGGTGGCGGGCGCCGGCGGCGGTGAGCACGGTGCTGCGGGTGGTCTCGTTGAGCACGAGCGTGGCGACGACGAACGCCACCGCGAGCACGACGGCCAGGCAGGAGGCGACCAGCCGCGGCAGGTGGGCGCGCAGGCCGGCGAGGGTGGTGGACAGCACCGGTCAGCCCCCGAGCCCGCGCAGCGCCTCGAGCACCGACGCGGCGGTGGGCCGCTCGACCTCCCCGGCGAGCCGCCCGTCGGCCAGCAGCACGACCCGGTCGGCGTAGGAGGCCGCGGTCGGGTCGTGGGTGACCATGACGACGGTCTGCCCGGTCTCGCGGACGCTGCTGCGCAGCAGGTCGAGCACCTCCGCGCCGGCGCGGGAGTCGAGGTTGCCGGTCGGCTCGTCGGCGAACACGACGTCGGGGCGGGGGAGCAGCGCCCGGGCGATGGCCACCCGCTGCTGCTGGCCGCCGGACAGCTCCGAGGGCCGGTGCCGCAGCCGCTCGCGCAGGCCGAGGCGGGCGATCACGGCGTCGAACCAGGCCGGGTCGGGACGGCGGCCGGCCAGCTGCATCGGCAGCACGACGTTCTCGCGCGCGTCGAGCACCGGCAGCAGGTTGAACGCCTGGAAGACGAAGCCGATCCGCTCGCGGCGCAGCCGGGTCAGCTCGTCGTCGCGCAGCCGGGTCAGCTCGGTGTCGCCGAGGAAGACCCGTCCCGAGGTGGCGGTGTCCAGGCCGGCCAGGCAGTGCATGAGCGTGGACTTGCCCGACCCGGACGGCCCCATGATCGCGGTGAACTCCCCGCGGCCGAAGGCGACGTCGACGCCGGCCAGCGCGCGCACGGCCGTCTCGCCGGTGCCGTGCACCTTGGTCAGGCCGGTGGCGCGCACGGCGGCGGACGACACCGACGCCGGCGGCTCGCCGGGGACGGTCATGACGGGGACGGACACGGGAGACCTCCGCGGATCGCTTCTGGGACGACGACGACCCTCGCGGCCGCGGCCGTCCTCCCGCGTCGGAGCGGAGGGCGGTTCCCGCCGTCGCGCCGCTGCGTCCGTGGGCGGACCCCGGCGTCATCCCCCGGTCGTACGCGCACCTCCGCGGAGGTGCCCCGTGCGGTTCCGCGGAGGTGCCCGGCCTCAGGCGTCGCGGAGCAGGTCGGCGGGGGAGACCAGCCCGGTCCGGTAGGCGAGGACGACGGCCTGCACGCGGTCGCGCGAGCCGGTCTTCGCCAGCACCCGCCCGACGTGCGTCTTCACCGTCGCCTCGCTGACGAACAGCCGCTGCGCGATCTCGGTGTTGGTGGCGCCGAGCGCCATCTGCACGAGCACCTCGCGCTCGCGCGGGGTCAGCTCGGCCAGCTCGGTCGCCGGCGCGGGCGCCGACCCGGCCCCGCGCAGCATCGGCGCCACGTGCCGCAGCAGCCGGCGGGTGGAGCTGGCCGCGATCACCGAGTCGCCGGCGTGCACGGTGCGGACGGCGGCGAGCATCTCCTCCGGCGGCGCGTCCTTGAGCAGGAAGCCGCTGGCCCCGGCGCCGATCGCGGACACCACGTACTCGTCGAGGTCGAAGGTGGTCAGCACGACCACGCGCGGGGCCTCGGGCAGCGCGGTCACCTGCCGGGTGGCCTCGATCCCGTCGGTGCCGGGCATGCGGACGTCCATCAGCACGACGTCGGCCCGGGTGGACCGCAGCAGGTCGACGGCCGCGGCGCCGTCGCCGGCCTCCCCGACGACGGTCAGGTCGGGCTGGGAGTCGATGACCATCCGGAACCCGGCGCGGACCATCTGCTGGTCGTCGACCAGCACAACCCGGACGGTCACCGCGCGCCGCCCAGCGGCAGGACCGCGTGCACCCGCCAGCCGCCACCCGCGCGGGGGCCGGCCTCCAGCCGCCCGCGGTGCAGCTGGGCCCGCTCGTGCATGCCGCGCAGCCCCTGGCCGTGCCCGTCCCCCTCGGCCAGGGCCGCCGCCGCGCCGCGGCCGTCGTCGAGCACCGACAGCTCGAGGGAGTCCGGGCGCCAGTGCAGCCGCACCCACGCCCGGCCGCTGGGCCCGGCGTGCTTGAGCACGTTGGTCAGCGACTCCTGCACGATCCGGTAGGCGGCCAGCTGCGGGCCGGCCGCCATGGGCCGCGGCTCGCCCTCCACCAGCAGGTCGACGTCGAGCCCGCTGGCCCGGACGTCGTCGACGAGGGCCGGGACGGCGGTGACGTCGGGCTGCGGGGCGTACTGCTCGGCAGCGCCGTCGCGCAGGACGCCGAGCAGGGCGCGCATGTCGGTCAGCGCCTGCCGGCCGGTGGCGGCGATCGCCTCCAGCGCGCCGGTGGCCACCTCCGGATCGGTCCTCCCGGCGTAGCGGCCGCCGTCGGCCTGCGCGATGACCACCGACAGGGAGTGCGCGACGACGTCGTGCATCTCGCGGGCGATCCGGGCCCGCTCGGCGGTGGCGGCCAGCCGCATCTCCTGGTCGCGCTCGATCTCCAGCAGCCGGGCGCGCTCGGCCAGGCCGGCGAGCTCACCGAGCCGGGAGCGGCGCACCCGGCCCAGGGCCCAGGCCGCGACGACGGACACGCTGACCGAGCCGGCGCTGACCACCAGGGAGTCGGGCAGGTCCGAGGAGTACCAGCGCAGCGCCACGAGGACGGCGCCGGTGAACCCGAGGACCAGCCCCGCCCGCGAGGCCCACGGCGGCGCGTAGGCGGCCAGCGCGTAGACCATCAGCAGCGCGGAGACGTTGGCGGCGAGGAAGTCGGTGCCCGCGACCAGCTCGAGCAGCCCCACGGCGGTGACGGCGGCGGCCGCGGGGACCGGGGCGCGACGGCGCCAGGCCAGCGGGGCGACCAGCAGCACGCCGAGGACGGACGCGACGCCCTCGGACGGCCAGTACGCCCGCGCGGGCGCGACGACGGTGACCAGCCCGACGAGTGCGGCGAGCGCGGCGTCGACCTCGAAGGGGTGCGCGCGCAGCCGCGCCACCAGGCGCTCGAGGAGGGGCCGCTCGTCCATCGCGCCGAATCTAGGCAGCGCGGCGCGCGCCGTCGTCCACCCGGGGGAGGACCCGCCCGTCGGACCGGGGGCGGAGGTGCTCAGTCCTCGTTCAGGTGGCGCAGCAGCGTCTCGCCGATGTCCCGCATCGCCGCGACCTGCTCGGGGGTGAGCTGGTCGAACAGGTGGGTGCGCACGCCCTCGACGTGGATCGGCGCGGCGCCCTCCAGGGCGGCGAAGCCCTCGTCGGTGAGGACGGCGAGCAGCCCGCGCCCGTCCTCGGCGCAGACCTGACGGCGCACCCAGCCGCGCTCCTCGAGCCGGGACACCGCGTGCGACAGCCGGCTGCGGGAGGACAGGCAGCGGTCGGCCAGCTCGCTCATCCGCATCTGCCGGCCGGGCGTCTCCGATAGCTGCACGAGGATCTCGTAGTAGGTGTGCGGGATGCCGGTGGCCCGCGTGAGCTCGCGGTCGAGCCGGTCGTTGAGCAGCTGGGTGCTGTAGAGCCAGGCCCGCCAGGCCTTCTGCTCCTCGGCGTCGAGCCAGCGTGGCTCCCCGGCGGGCGGGCCGGCGGCAGCCCCCGCTCCGGGTGACACCTGCGTCGTCATGTCCCTCAGGGTACTGGCGGAATAGTCAAGCGCTCAACTACGCTGTGGACCGCGGAAGCTCAAACGCTCAACCACCGAGAGGTCCCTCCCATGACCAGCACCACCGCCGTCCAGATCCCCGGCTACGTCGCCGGCACCTGGGACATCGACGCCACCCACTCCACCGTCGGCTTCTCCGTCCGCCACATGATGGTGAGCAAGGTCCGCGGCTACTTCACGGAGTTCTCCGGCGAGATCGTCACCGCCGAGGACCCGGCCGCCTCCTCGGTGACCGCCACCATCGACATGGACTCGATCGACACCCGCCAGGAGCAGCGCGACGCGCACATCCGCTCCGCCGACTTCTTCGACGTGGGCAACCACACCGTCATGACCTTCCGCTCGACCGGCGTCGTCGCCGACGGCGAGGACTGGACCGTCCAGGGCGACCTGACCATCAAGGGCATCACCAAGCCGGTCACGCTGGCCCTCGAGCTCAACGGCTTCGGTCCCGACGCCTACGGCGGCTACCGCGCCGGCTTCAGCGCCAAGACCTCCATCTCCCGCAAGGCCTTCGGCGTCGACATCGACATGCCGATGGACGGCGGCGGCGTCGTCGTCGGCGACAAGATCGACGTCGAGCTCGAGATCGAAGCCGTGCTCCGCACCGCCTGATCCGCTCCCGAGGGCCCCCGCCGCGCCCCTGGCCCGCCGGGGGCCGCGCGCGGGCGGCCCCCCCGCCCCC
>NZ_JBJGZT010000042.1:0-26980 GCF_054050655.1 Geodermatophilus sp. SYSU D00663
CGGGGGGGGGGGGGCGGCCCCCCCCCCCCCCCCCCCCCCGCCCGCGCCCACCCCGGCCCGGGGAGCCCGGCTGGCGGGCACCCCGGCCGCGGCGGCCTGCGGGGCGATCGGCCTGCTCGGGCCCGGCCTCCTCGGGAGCCGGGCCGGACCAGCCGGTCACGAGGTCGCTCAGAAGTCGACCGGGTCAGCGGCCGGGGCGTCGACCTGCGGGCCGATGCCCAGCTTCTCCTTGACCTTCTTCTCGATCTCGTCGGCGAGGTCGGGGTTGTCGCGGAGGAACGTGCGGACGTTCTCCTTGCCCTGGCCGAGCTGGTCGCCCTCGTACGTGTACCAGGCACCGGACTTGCGGATGAAGCCCTGCTCGACGCCGGCGTCGATGAGGCCGCCCTCGCGGCTGAACCCGACGCCCCACAGCAGGTCGAGCTCGGCCTGCTTGAACGGCGCGGCGACCTTGTTCTTGACGACCTTGACGCGGACCCGGCTGCCGACGGCCTCGGTGCCCTGCTTGAGGGTCTCGATCCGGCGGACGTCCAGGCGGACCGACGAGTAGAACTTCAGCGCGCGGCCACCGGTGGTCACCTCGGGCGAGCCGTAGACGATGCCGACCTTCTCGCGCAGCTGGTTGATGAAGATCGCGGTGGTGCCCGAGTTGTTCAGCGCACCGGTGATCTTCCGCAGCGCCTGGCTCATGAGGCGGGCCTGCAGACCGACGTGGCTGTCACCCATCTCGCCCTCGATCTCGGCGCGGGGCACGAGGGCCGCCACGGAGTCGATGACGATGATGTCGAGCGCGCCGGAGCGGATCAGCATGTCGGCGATCTCGAGGGCCTGCTCACCGGTGTCGGGCTGGCTGACCAGCAGCGCGTCGGTGTCGACGCCGATGGCCCGGGCGTACTCCGGGTCGAGCGCATGCTCGGCGTCGATGAAGGCCGCGATGCCGCCGGCGGCCTGGGCGTTGGCCACCGCGTGCAGGGCGACCGTGGTCTTGCCGGAGGCCTCCGGGCCGTAGACCTCGATGATGCGGCCGCGGGGCAGGCCGCCGATGCCGAGCGCGATGTCGAGGGCGATCGAGCCGGTCGGGATGACCTTGATCGCCTGCGCGGTGCTGTCGCCCAGGCGCATGACCGAGCCCTTGCCGAACTGCTTGTCGATCTGGGCGAGGGCCATGTCGAGGGCCTTGTCGCGGTCGAGCGTTGCCATGGTGCTCACCTTCGGGAAGTCGCGTGTCGTGGAGTCGATGCGGTGTCGGAGGGAAACGCTAGGCCGGGGGTCTGACACTTTCCGGTGACCGACTCGACCTGTGGAGGGACGACCTCCCTGTGGACCCACCCGTCACTGTAGGGCGAACACGTGTTCGAGTCGAGCACCGCGGACAGGCGCCGACCGGTGTCGGGTCAGACCAGCCCGCGGGTGTGTGCGAACACCGCCGCCTGGGTGCGGTCGCGCACCTCCAGCTTGCCCAGGATCCGGGCGACGTGGGTCTTCACGGTCAGCTCCGACAGCACCAGCGCCTCGGCGATCTCGGCGTTGGACTCCCCGCGGGCCACCGCGCGCAGGACCTCGAGCTCCCGCTCGGTGAGCAGCGCGACCCGGGGGTCGGGCGGCGTCCCGCCGGGCAGCCGGTGGGCGAGGGTCTCCAGCAGCCGGCGGGTCACCCGGGGGGAGACCACCGCGTCCCCGGCGGCGACGGCGCGGACGGCGCGCAGCAGCTCGGTCGGCTCGGCGTTCTTGAGCAGGAAGGCGCTGGCGCCGGCCCGCAGCGCCGCGAACGCGTGCTCGTCGAGGTCGAAGGTGGTGAGCACGAGGACCCGGCTGGGCAGGTCCTCGGCCACGATGCGGCGGGTCGCCTCGACGCCGTCGACACCGGGCATCCGCACGTCCATGACGACGACGTCGGGGCGCAGCTCGCGGGCCAGGGCGACCGCCCCGGCGCCGTCGCCCGCCTGGCCGACGACGGTGAGGTCCTCCTGCGACTCCAGCACCATCGACAGGCCGACGCGGACCAGCGGCTCGTCGTCGACGAGGAGGACCCGTGTGGTCACGGGGCCGCCACCGGGGACCCGTCCCCTCCAGCGCGCACCGCCGCCAGCGGGAGGACCGCCGCGACCCGCCAGCCGCCCCCGGGCAGCGGCCCGGCGGTGACCGACCCGTCCCACGCCGTCACGCGCTCGCGCATGCCCACCAGGCCGTGGCCGCCCCGGCCGGGGGCTGCCGCGGCGGGCGCGCCGTCGTCGACGACCTCGACGGTCAGCTCGGCCGGGTGCCAGTCCAGGCGCACCGTGGCCGACCGGGCGCCGCGGGCGTGGCGCAGCACGTTGGTCAGCGCCTCCTGCACCAGCCGGTGGACCGCGAGCTGGGCCCCGGCGGTGAGCGGGACCGGGTCCCCGGCGACGGTGAGCACCGTGGGCAGGCCGGCGGCGCGCACCTGCTCGACGACGGTGCCGACGTCGGCCAGCCCGGGGGCCGGCGTCAGCTCCGCCCGGTCCCCGTCGGTGCGCAGCACGCCCACGAGTCGGTGCATCTCGGCGAGCGCCGCCCGGCCGGTGGCGGCGATCTGCGCCACGGCCGCGCGGGCCTGGTCGGTGCCGGGGGCGAAACCGGCGCCGTCGGCCAGCGCCGTCATGACCGACAGGTTGTGGGCCACGACGTCGTGCAGGTCGCGGGCGATCCGCGCGCGCTCCTCGACGACGGCGATGCGGGCCTGCGCGTCCCGCTCCCGCTCGGCGCGCTCGGCGCGGTCCTCCAGGGCCTGCAGGTAGGCCCGGCGCGTGCGCCGGCTGCGGCCGACGACGGCGGCGGTCACGGTGACCGCCGAGAGCGGGACGACGGCGGCGCCGTCCGGGCGGCCGGCCAGCGCGGCGACCCCCACGGCCAGGGGGACCAGCAGGCAGATCCCGACGGCGGCGGCGACGCGCACCGGCTCACACCGGTCGGCGACCCAGACCAGGAGCCACCACACGACGACGCCGGCCGGCAGCAGGGCGCGGGGCTCCGGACCGTGCGAGGCCCACCAGCCGAGCACCAGCGTCACGCCGGCGACGAGCGCGGCGAACGGTGCCCGGGCACGGGCCAGCGCCAGCGCCCAGAGCAGGAGGGAGACGGCGACCTCGGCGGGGGTCGGCCCACCGAAGCGGACGAGCGGGCCGACGGAGAGGAGGGCGCCGCCGACGACCGGGCCCACCGTCCGCACCACCGACCCGCCCGCCCCCCGCACCGGCTCCACGGGCGCCATCGTGCCGTCCCGGCGGCCGGGACGGGAGCTCACGCGTCCCGTCGGCGCACCGTCACCACCGCCGCCGCGAACAGCACCCCGAGGTAGCCGCAGAGGACCGCGAAGCCGGTCCACGGCGCGAGCTCGTCGGGTCCGGTGACGAGCTGCGCGACGCTGGACCCGGCCTGTCCGGGCAGCCACCGGACGACGTCGGGGCCCCAGCTCGAGGGCAGCAGGCTGCCGAGCACCGGCAGCAGGAAGACGACGGCGAACAGCGTGCCGATCGCGCCCCCGGTGGAGCGCAGCAGCCAGCCCAGACCGTAACCCAGCAGCCCGATCGCCGTCACGTACAGCGCGGCACCGAGGACGGTGCGCGCCACCCCGGCGTCGGTGAGGGACACCCCGGCGTCGCCCAGCACGGCCTGGCCGACGAGGAAGGCGGCCAGAGCGGCCAGGCACGTGGTCACCAGGGCCAGGGCGGCGAGCACGACGGCACGGGCCAGCAGCACCGGCCAGCGCTGCGGGACCGCGGCGAAGACGACCCGCACGGCGCCGCTGGTGTACTCGCCGGTGACCAGCAGGACGCCCAGCACCCCGACCACGAGCCCGGCGAGGTTGTGGCCGCCGAGGCTCAGGGCGACCGGGTCGGCCAGGTCCAGGCCGGGCGGGCCGCCCCGCCCCGCGGGTCCACCCGACTCCGCCGTCGCGGTGAACAGCAGGCCGAACAGGACCAGGGCGAGCGCGGCTCCGCCGAGCAACCACCAGGTGGTCCGCAGCGACCGGACGGCGACCCACTGCCCGGCGAGCAGGCCGCGCACGCCGCCCCCGGCCGGTCGGGGCGGAGCGGGGCCCACGAGGGGGCGGCGCGCGTCGAGGGTGCCGGTGCCCGCCGTGCCGGTGCTCGCCGTGCCGGTGCTCGCCGTGCCGGTGCTCGCCGTGCCGGTGCTCGCCGTGCCGGTGCTCGCCGTGCCGGTGCTCATGCCAGGGCCTCCTGCCGGGCGTCCGTGCGGTACTCCTGGTCCTCGCGGGTCAGGTCCATGAACGCCTCCTCGAGGGAGGCCGACACGGGGGTCAGCTCGTGCAGCGTGATGCCGGCGCGGCCGGCCCGGTCGCCGATCTCGGCGGCCGAGAGCCCCTGCACCTCGATCAACCCGTGCTCGGGCGAGGAGAGGACGACGCCGTCGCCGGCCAGCAGCGGCGCGAGCGCGGCGGGGCGCGGGCTGCGGACCCGTACCGACGAGCCGCCGGCCCGCTGCAGGACGTCGGCGACCGGCTCGTCGGCCACCAGCCGACCCCGGCCGAGGACGACCAGGTGGTCGGCGGTCACCGCCATCTCGCTCATGAGGTGGGAGGAGACGAGCACGGTCCGCCCCTCGGCCGCCAGCTGCCGGGTGAGGGTGCGGATCCACAGCACCCCGTCGGGGTCCAGGCCGTTGACCGGCTCGTCGAGCACGACGGTGGCCGGGTCGCCGAGCAGCGCCGTCGCGACGCCGAGGCGCTGGCCCATGCCGAGCGAGAAGCCGCCGACCCGCCGGTCGGCGACCGACGCCAGGCCGGCGAGGTCGAGGACGACGTCGACCCGCGACCGCGGCAGGCCGGCCGTGGCCGCGAGGAGGCGCAGGTGGTCGCGCGCGGTGCGCCCCGGGTGGGCGGAGCGGGCCTCGAGCAGGGCACCGACGGCGCGCAGCGGGGCCGGGAGGTCGGCGTAGCGGCGGCCGTCGACCCGCACGGTGCCGGCGGTCGGCCGGTCGAGGCCGACGACGACGCGCATCGTCGTCGACTTCCCGGCGCCGTTGGGGCCGAGGAAGCCGGTCACCCGGCCGGGGCGGATGGTCACGGTGAGGTCGTCGACGGCCGTGCGATCGCCGTAGCGCTTGGTCAGTCCGCGGATCTCGATCACGCCGCCGACGCTAGGGACGGCGGCGGCCCCGGCGCGTCGGCCGGCAGGAGGCACCCCGGCGCGGGCGGCTACTCCGCGCGGAGTACGCCGGCGGGCTCAGCGGTCCCGTGCGGGGACGTCGTACTCCTCGCAGATCGCCAGCCACACGCGGCGCACCGGCACCCCGGCCTCGATCGCCTCGACCGCCGAGCGGCCCCCGAGCACGGAGAACACGTGGTCGCGCGCGACGCTCTCCGCCCGCATCGACCCGAACTGGGTCTCCAGCCGGGACCAGAACTCCTGCAGGCGCACGTCCCCGACGCTAGCGCGCGTCCCCGCCGGCCGTGGCGGCCGCGTGGTCGGCGATCCCCGTCCGCAGCCGCCGGACCAGCGCCGCCGGGTCGTCGGCGGCCAGCCGCAGCTCGCTCACCGGGCGGCCGCCGGTGCGGGCGAGCGGCAGCACCAGCGGCGTCCGCAGCTCGACGTCGACCTGCGTGGAGGCGACGACGGCGACCGACACCGCGCGCCGCTCCCCCTCCTCCGCGACGACGACCGTGCGCGAGCCCTCGACGCTGCGCCGCCGCACGCGCGCGGCGGCGATCTCCTCCCACGGCACCCGGACGTCGACGGTCCAGCCGCTGCGCACCCGCAGCCCCGCGGCGTCGACGGTGTGCGGGTGCACGCGCTGCCCGGCGAGCATCCCGACCATCCACAGCAGCCCGTAGACGCCGAGGACCGCCACCGCGACGCGCAGCGACGGCCAGGGCAGCAGCCAGTCCACCAGCGGGATCTCGACCGCCGACAGCACGATGAACGTCCACATCACGGGCGCGGCCGCCGAGGCGTACGGGAAGGCGTCGGCGCCGGCCGGCACGTCGGGACGGCGGCGCACCCACCGCCACAGGCTGCGCCAGGTGCCAAGCTCGAAGGCCACCGCACGGCGCACCAGCTCGCGGGCGGTCACGGGGTCTCCCCCGCGGCCGCGCCTCCCGGGACCAGGGCGCGCAGCCGGTCGAGGACCTCGTCGAGGGCGGACACCAGCCCGTCGAGGCGGTCCGGCGTCAACCCGCCGAACAGCTGCTCCGCGAGCTGCGCCTGCCCCGCCGCCATCTCCTCCAGCAGCCGCTCGGCGCGGGCGGTGGGGGTCACCAGGGTGGCCCGCCGGTCGGTGGGGTGCGGTTCGCGGGTGACCAGCCCGGCCGCGGCCAGCCCGTCGACCAGCCCCGTGACGTTGCGGGCGCTGACCCCGAGCGCGTCGGCCAGCGCGCGCTGGGTGCTAGGGCCGGCCGAGCGCAGCCGCCACAGCAGCGTCGTGCGGGCGACGGTCAGCCCCTCGGCCGCCAGCGACGTCGCCATGTCCCGCCCGAGCAGGACGGTGACCTCCAGGACCCGGTCGAGTGCCGCGACCCGCGCCTCCACCATCGTGAACCCCCTACACCGTGAACCGCCTTCACGGTACAGGACGGCCTAGGCTGGAGGCGTGTTCCCCAGCACGGGCTCGGCGACGTGGGACGTCGTCCTCGAGATCGGCATCGCGGTCTGCCTGCTGATCACGCTGGTGATGCTGTGGCGCAACATGCGCGGCCACTGAGCAGCCGAGCGCTCAGCGCCGCAGCCAGACCAGCGCCAGCGGGACCACCAGCGCCGCGGACACCCCGGCAACCAGGCCGAAGCCGCCCAGCGCCAGCAGCGGGCCGCCGACGGCCCCGGCGACCGCCGCGCCCAAGCCCATGAGCAGGTCCGCGCCGCCCTGCGCGGTGGGCCGCACCTCCGCCGGCACCGCCTCGGTGACCAGCGTGGAGCCCGCGATCAGCCCGCACGACCAGCCCAGCCCGAGCAGCAGCAGGCCGACGCCCAGCCGGCCGGCGGCCTCCGGCGGCGCCGTCCCGGCCACGCCCGCGGCGGCGAGGAGCAGCGCACCGCCCAGCGCCACCGTCGCCCGCCGGCCCACCCGGTCGGCGAGCCAGCCGACGAGCGGGCTGAACAGGTACATGCCGGCCACGTGCACGCTGATGACCACGCCCACCAGCCGCAGCGTCGTCGCGTCGTCGTGCCCGCCGGCGTGACCCATGTGCACCGGCGTCATGACCATGACGCCGACCATCACCGCGTGGGAGACCACGACGGCGACCAGGCCGAACCGGCCGCCGGGGTCGGCCCACACCGCGGCCAGCGCGCCCCGGGTGGCCCGCCGCGGGCGGCCGGGCGCCGGTCCGCCGTCGTCGGCGAGCCGGCGGGCCAGCAGCAGCGGGTCCGGGCGCAGGGCGAGCCACAGGCCGGCGGTGACGACGGCGAACACGGCGGCGGACACGGCGAAGCCGCCTCCGAGCGCGGGCAGGCCGAGCGCGCGCCCGAGGTCGGCGCCGGGCGCGGCGAGGTTGGGGCCGAGGACCGAGCCGACCGTGGTCGCCCAGACGACCAGCGACAGCGCGCGGCCGCGCCGTTCGGGGACGGCGAGGTCGGCCGCGGCGTAGCGCGCCTGCAGGCTGCACGCGGTCGCCGCGCCGAAGGCGAACAGCCCGGCGAGCAGCAGCGGCAGCGAGGACAGCGCCGCGGCGACGACGGTGACCACCGCGCCGCCGACGGCGACGGCGTACCCGGCGGCCAGCCCCGCCCGCCGCCCGGCCCGGTCGGACACCCGGGCGAGCGGGACGGCGAGCACCGCGGCGCCGAACACGCCCATCGTCTGCCCGAGCCCCGCGGCGGCGTCACTGCCGGACACCTCCCGCGCGAGCAGCCCGCCGACGGTGATCCCGACGGTGACGCCGAGGCCGCCGAGCGCGACCGCGCCGGAGAGGACGGCGACGCTGCGCCGCTGCACCCGGCCGACGTCGACGGCCGCCTGCGTCGTCACAGCCCCAGCGACCGGCCGATGATCTCGCGCATGATCTCGTTGGTGCCGCCGTAGATCGACTGCACCCGGGCGTCGCGCCAGGCCTTGGACACCGGGTACTCGTCCATGTAGCCGTAGCCGCCGTGCAGCTGCAGGCAGCGGTCGGCGACCTTGTTCTGCAGCTCGCTGGTCCAGTACTTGGCCATCGCCGCGTCGACGGCGGTCAGCTCGCCGGTGCCCAGCTGCCGCACGCACTCGTCGACGAACGTCCGCGCGACCGTCGTCTCGGTGTGCAGCTCGGCGAGGACGAACCGGCTGTTCTGGAAGCTGCCGACCGGCCGGCCGAAGGCGGTCCGACTGGTCACGTACTCGAGGGTCCGGGCGAGCACCGTCTCGCAGGCGGCCACCGCACCCACGGCGATCGACAGCCGCTCCTGCGGCAGGTTCTCCATGAGGTGGGCGAAGCCGCGGTTCTCCGTGCCGAGCAGGTTCTCCGCCGGCACCCGCACCTCGTCGAAGAACAGCTCGGCGGTGTCCTGCGCCTTGAGGCCGACCTTGTCGAGGTTGCGGCCGCGGGTAAACCCGGGCATGTCCCGCTCGACGACGAGCAGGCTGGTGCCCTTGGCGCCGGGGGCGTCGGGGTCGGTGCGCGCCACCACGATCACCAGGTCGGCGTTGATGCCGTTGGTGATGAAGGTCTTGGCGCCGCTGAGCACCCAGGAGTCGCCGTCGCGGTGGGCCGTGGTGCGGATCGACTGCAGGTCGCTGCCGGTGCCCGGCTCGGTCATCGCGATCGCGGTGATCAGCTCGCCGCGGCAGAAGCCGGGCAGCCAGCGCTGCGCCTGCTCCTCGGTGCACAGGTCGCGCAGGTAGGGCGAGACGACGTCGTTGTGCAGGCCGAAGCCCAGGCCGCTGGCGCCGATCCGGGTGACCTCCTCGTCGAGGACGGCGTTGTAGCGGAAGTCCCGCACCCCGCCGCCGCCGAACCGCTCCTCGATGTCCATCCCGAGCAGGCCCTGCTCACCGCCGGCGAGCCACACGTCGCGCGGGACGATCCCCTCGCGCTCCCACCGGTCGTGGAACGGCGCGACGTTCTTCTCCAGGAACGTGCGGACCGTCTGCCGGAAGTCCTCGTGCTCGGCCTCGTGGAGCGAGTGGCGCATGGCGGGCAGTGTGCCGTACGCCACCCCGGCCCGGGCGCACGCCGTCCGCTCCGGGCGTCGGCGCAGGCCAGCGGACTGTCGTACCCGCGGGGACACTGGACACGTGCCCGCTCTCGACCGGTTCTCCGCGCCCACCCGGGCCTGGTTCACCGGCGCCTTCGCCGAGCCCACGGCGGCCCAGGACGGCGCCTGGGACGCCATCAGCAGCGGCGAGCACGCGCTCGTCGTCGCCCCCACCGGGTCCGGGAAGACGCTGGCGGCCTTCCTCTGGTCGCTGGACCGGCTGACCAGCACGCCGCCGGCCGACGAGAGCCGCCGCTGCCGCGTCCTCTACGTCTCGCCGCTCAAGGCGCTGGCCGTCGACGTCGAGCGCAACCTGCGCGCCCCGCTGGCCGGCATCGGGCAGGCGGCCATGCGGCTGGGCCTGCCGCGCCCGGAGATCACCGTCGGCATCCGCTCCGGCGACACCCCGGCCGACGAGCGGCGGGCCTTCACCCGGCGGCCCACCGACATCCTCATCACCACGCCCGAGTCGCTGTTCCTCATGCTCACCAGCTCGGCGCGGGAGGCGCTGCGCGGGGTGGAGACGGTGATCGTCGACGAGGTGCACGCCGTCGCCGACAGCAAGCGCGGGGCGCACATGGCCGTCTCGCTCGACCGGCTCGACGAGCTGCTGGACCGCCCCGCGCAGCGGATCGGCCTGTCGGCCACGGTGCGCCCCATCGAGGAGGTCGCCACCTTCCTCGCCGGCGGCCGGCCGGTGCGGGTGGTGCAGCCGCCGGCGGGCAAGGAGTGGGACCTGTCGGTGGTCGTCCCGGTCGAGGACATGAGCCAGCTGGGGCAGCCCACCGGCGAGCTGGAGGGGTCGGCGGCCGGGGACCAGCCGCGGACGTCGATCTGGCCGGCGGTCGAGGAGCGGGTGCTCGACCTGGTCGAGGCGCACCGCAGCACGATCGTGTTCGCCAACTCCCGGCGGCTGGCCGAGCGGCTCACCAGCCGGCTCAACGAGATGGCCTACGAGCGGGCCACCGGTGAGGCCGTCCCGCCCGGCACCAACGCCGCGGCGCTCATGGCGCAGGCCGGCTCCGGCGGCGGCGTGCCCGAGGGCGTGCAGCCGGTCGCCGCGGCCCACCACGGCTCGGTGTCGCGGGAGCAGCGGGCGATCGTCGAGGAGGCGCTGAAGTCCGGGCGGCTGCCGGCGGTGGTCGCGACGTCGTCGCTCGAGCTCGGCATCGACATGGGCTCGGTCGACCTCGTCGTCCAGGTGGAGGCGCCGCCCACCGTGGCCGCGGGCCTGCAGCGGGTCGGCCGCGCCGGGCACCAGGTCGGCGCGGTCAGCCGCGGCGTGCTGTTCCCCAAGTTCCGCGGCGACCTGGTGCAGTGCGCGCTGGTCGCCGAGCGGATGAAGGCCGGCGCCATCGAGTCGATCCGCTACCTGCGCAACCCGCTCGACGTGCTGGCCCAGCAGATCGTGGCGATCGTGTCCGAGGGCCCGCGCACGGTCGAGGAGGTCGGTGCGCTGCTGCGCCGGTCGGCGCCGTTCTCCGGCCTGCCCGACTCCGCGCTGCACGCCGTCCTCGACATGCTGGCCGGCCGCTACCCCTCCGACGCGTTCGCCGAGCTGCGGCCGCGGCTGACCTGGGACCGGGTCACCGACACCCTGACCGCCCGCAGCGGCGCCCAGCGGCTGGCGGTCACCAGCGGCGGCACCATCCCCGACCGCGGGCTGTTCGGCGTCTTCCTCGTCGGCGGTGAGGGGTCCGGCGGGCGCCGGGTCGGCGAGCTCGACGAGGAGATGGTCTACGAGTCGCGGGTCGGCGACGTGTTCCTGCTCGGCTCGTCGTCGTGGCGGATCGAGGAGATCACCCACGACCGGGTGCTCGTCTCCCCCGCGCCCGGCCAGCCCGGGAAGATGCCGTTCTGGCACGGCGACGCCCCCGGCCGGCCGCTGGAGCTGGGCCGGGCGCTCGGCGCGTTCCTCCGCGAGGTCGGGTCGGCGACGCCGGACAGGGGCCGGGAGCGGGCGCAGGCCGCGGGCCTGGACGACTGGGGCGCGGCCAATCTGCTCGCCTACCTCGCGGAGCAGAAGGCGGCCACCGGCCACCTCCCCGACGACCGCACGCTGCTGGTCGAGCGGTTCCGCGACGAGCTCGGCGACTGGCGGCTGGTCGTCCACTCCCCCTTCGGCGCGCAGGTCAACGCCCCGTGGGCGTTGGTGCTCGCCGCCCGGCTGCGTGAGCGCTACGGCGTCGACGTCGCCTCCATGCACTCCGACGACGGCATCGTGCTGCGGCTGCCCGACACCACCGGCGAGCCGCCCGAGGCCGACCTCGCCGTCCTCGACCCCGACGACGTCGAGCGCGAGGTGACCGCCGAGGTCGGCAGCTCCGCGCTGTTCGCCAGCCGCTTCCGCGAGTGCGCCGCCCGCGCGCTGCTGCTGCCCCGCCGCGACCCGCGCCGCCGCACGCCGCTGTGGCAGCAGCGCCAGCGCGCCGCCCAGCTGCTCAGCGTGGCCGGCGACTTCTCGTCCTTCCCCATCACGCTCGAGGCCGCCCGCGAGGTGCTGCAGGACGTCTACGACGTGCCGGGACTGGTCGAGCTGATGCGCGACGTCCGCTCCCGGCGGGTGCGGGTGGTCGACGTGCAGACGCAGGCCGCGAGCCCGTTCGCGCAGTCGCTGCTGTTCGGCTACGTCGGGCAGTTCCTCTACGAGGGCGACGCCCCGCTGGCCGAGCGCCGCGCGCAGGCGCTGGCGCTGGACACCGGCCTGCTCGCCGAGCTGCTCGGCCGCTCCGAGCTGCGCGAGCTGCTCGACGCCGAGGCGCTGGCCGAGGTGGAGCGCGAGCTGCAGCGGCTGCCCGCCGAGCGGCACCCCCGCGACGTCGACGGCGCCTCCGACCTGCTCCGGGGCCTGGGCGACCTCACCCCCGCCGAGGCGGCGCTGCGCGGCGTCCCCGCGGAGTGGCTGGAGGAGCTGGTGGCCTCGCGGCGGGCGATCGTCGTGCGGATCGCCGGCGAGGAGCGGCACGTCGCCATCGAGGACGCCGGCCGGCTGCGCGACGCGCTGGGCACCGCGCTGCCCGTGGGCGTGCCCGAGGCGTTCACCGAGCCGGTCGCCGACCCGCTGGGCGACATCGTCGGCCGCTACGCCCGCACCCACGGCCCGTTCCAGCCGGCCGAGGTCGCCGCGCGGCTCGGGCTGGGCGTCGCCGTCGTCACCGCCACCCTGCAGCGGCTGGTCGGCACCGGCCGGCTGGTCACCGGGGAGTTCCGGCCCGGCGGCACCGGGCAGGAGTGGTGCGACGCCGAGGTGCTGCGCTCGGTGCGCCGGCGCAGCCTGGCCAGGCTGCGCCAGGAGGTCGAGCCGGTGCCGATCGGCACGCTGGCCCGGTTCACGCCGGCCTGGCAGTCGGTGGGCAGCCGGATGCGCGGCGTCGACGGCGTCCTCGCGGTCGTCGAGCAGCTGGCCGGTGCGCTGGTGCCGGCGAGCGCGCTGGAGACGCTGGTGCTCCCGACCCGGGTGCGCGACTACTCCCCCGCGATGCTCGACGAGCTGACCAGCGCCGGCGAGGTGCTGTGGGCCGGCGCCGGCGGGCTGCCCGGCGGGGACGGCTGGATCAGCCTGGTGCCCGCCGACCTCGCCCCGCTGCTGCTGCCCGACACCGTCGAGTTGCCGGAGGAGGGCGGCGTCGGGTTCGCGGTCCTCGAGCAGCTGTCGGCCGGGCAGGCGGTGTTCTTCCGCGGCCTGTCCGACCTGGTCGGCTCCACCGACGACACCGCGCTCGCCGACGTCGTCTGGGACCTGGTGTGGGCCGGGCTGCTCACCAACGACACCCTCGCCCCGCTGCGCACGCGGCTGGCCGGCGGCGGCACGCACAAGCGGACGCCGGCACCGCCGCGCGCCCGCGTGGACCGCACCCGCTACGGCCGCACCCGGCTGGGCCGCCCGGCGATGCCCAGCCGCACCGGCCCGCCCACGGTCGCCGGCCGCTGGTCGCGGCTGCCCGACCGGGAGGCCAACGCCACCCGGCGCACCACCGCCCGGGCCGAGGCGCTGCTCGAGCGGCACGGCGTGCTGACCCGCGGCGCGGTCGTGGCCGAGCAGGTGCCCGGCGGGTTCTCCGCGGTCTACCCGGTGCTGCGCGCGTTCGAGGAGAACAACCGGGCGCGGCGCGGCTACTTCGTCGAGACCCTCGGCGCCGCGCAGTTCGGCACGGTCGGCGCGGTCGACCGGCTGCGCGCGTTCGCCGTCCCCGACCGCACGCCCGAGGGCGCGGTGGTGCTCGCGGCCACCGACCCGGCCAACGTCTACGGCGCCGCCCTCCCCTGGCCCGACCGCACCGGCTCCGCCGACGGCGAGTCCACGGGGTCGTCGGCAGCGCAGGTCGCCGTCGACGTCGGCGAGGGCACCGGCGGTGGGAAGCGGGCCACCGGGCACCGCGCCGGGCGCAAGGCGGGGGCGCTGGTGGTCCTCGTCGACGGCGAGCTGGTGCTCTACGTCGAGCGCGGCGGCAAGACGCTGCTGTCGTGGACCGAGGACGAGCAGACGCTCAAGGAGGCGGCCACCGCGCTGTCGGGCGCGGTCGCGGCGGGGGCGCTGGGCCGGATGGTGGTGCAGAAGGCCGACGGCGCCTCGGTGCACCAGGACACCCCGCTGTCGTCGGCGCTGCAGGCGGCCGGGTTCGCGGCCACCCCGCGCGGGCTGCGTCTCCGCGGCTGACGGGAGCCGGCCCGCCCCGGACGCGTACCGTGGACCGTCGCAGTACGTGAGGGATCGAGGGATACAGACATGGCAGCCGGCACGGTCCGCTGGTTCGACGCGGACAAGGGCTTCGGGTTCATCGAGCCCCAGGACGGCGGGGACGACGTCTTCGTCCACTTCTCGTCCATCGAGGACACCGGTGGCTTCCGGACCCTCGACGAGGGCCAGCCCGTCGAGTACGACGCCACCGAGGGGCCGCGCGGCCCGCAGGCCGAGCGGGTGCGCCCGACCGGCGGCGCCCCGCGCGGCGGCCGCCGCGACGACCGCGGTGGTCGGGACGACCGGGGACGGGACGACCGGGGACGGGACGACCGCGGCCGGGACGACCGGGGGCGGGGCCGGGCTCCTCGCGGCATCGTCGTCCAGGGCACCGTGGCGCGCTTCGACGCCGACCGCGGCTTCGGGTTCATCGTCCCCGAGGACGTCTTCGTGCACGTCTCCGCGGTGACCCGCGGCGGCGACCTCGAGGAGGGCGACCGGGTCGAGTTCGAGCTGGTCGAGGGCAGCCGTGGCCTGCAGGCCGACTCCGTGCGGCTGCTGCCGTCGGCCCCGCGCCGCGGCGGCTACGACCGCCCCGCGCCCCGCGACCGCCGGGACGACCGCCGGGACGACCGCCGGGACGACCGCGGTGGCCGGGACCAGCGGCCGGCCCGCGCCCCGCGCGGCGGGGACGCCGGCGGCGACGCCGAGGGCACCGTGCAGTGGTTCAACGCCGAGAAGGGCTTCGGCTTCATCACCCCCGACGACGGCGGCGACGACGTCTTCGTGCACTACTCCGAGATCGAGGACGACGGCGGCTACCGCGAGCTCGAGGAGGGCCAGCGGGTCGCGTTCACCCGCACCTCCGGCGCCCGCGGCACCAGCGCCAGCGGCGTCCGCCCGCTCGGCTAGGTCGACCGGTGCGGGCCGCCCGCTCCCCGCGGGCGGCCTCCACCAGCACCGACGCCCGGCTGCGCGACGGTCCTCAGCGGCGGCCGCGGAGCCAGGGGGCGAGCCAGCGCGACAGCCGCGGCATGACCACCTGGCCGAGCAGCACGACGACGACGGTCGCCGACAGCAGCAGCCGCGCCGGCAGCGGCCAGGACGTGATGTGCGGGGCCACGAGCAGCTGGAAGGCGAGCGTGATGGCGAAGACCACGGCGATCGTCAGCACGGTGAGCCGCCAGCGCGGGCCCGGGCGCGGCGGGGTGAGCGCGGTGAAGAAGCTGTCCAGCCCGGCGACGCGGGCGTAGTCGGCGCCGTCGGCGAGGTGCTCGACCCGCTCGAGCGCCTGCTGCCGCTGCGCCGAGCGCTCCCAGCGGGCCAGCGACTCGCCGTCGGCGAAGCGGTAGACCAGGTGGTAGCGGGTGGAGCCCGGCCCGGGCCGCAGCAGGCTGGTGCCCAGGTTGCCCGGGAAGGCCGCGGCCTGGCCGAGGACGTCGTCGGCCCAGCGCTCGAACGCCTCGCGCTGGGCGGGCCGCACGTCACGGGCGACGGTCACGGTGACCGGCTCGCCGGCGGTCGTCAGGTGCGCGGGCGTGGAGCTGGCCGGGGCGGGACGTCGCTGCACGCGTGCTGCAGCGCCCGCACCCGGCGCGCCCTTCCCGCCGCCGGGGTGACGTCCCTCGCTGCCCAGCAGTCGGAGGCCCCCCTGCCCCCCACCGCTCGCACGCTCGCGGCGGGCCCCTGCGGGGGGCCGAGGACACGGTCACCAGGGACACTGGGGAGGTGCCCGAGGGAGACACCGTCTGGCTGGCGGCCAAGCGCATGAACACCGCGCTGGCCGGCCAGACGCTGCGCCGCGGCGAGCTGCGGGTGCCGCAGCTGGCCGCCACCGACCTCAAGGGCCGCACGGTCCGCGAGGTGGTCCCCCGCGGCAAGCACATGCTCACCCGGTTCACCGACGGCTGGACCCTGCGCACCCACTACCGCATGGACGGCAGCTGGCACATCTACCGCAAGGGCGCGCGCTGGCACGGCGGGCCGGCGTTCTCCATCCGCGCGATCCTCGCGACCGACCGGTGGGACTGCGTCGGCTACCGGCTGCACGACGTCACGATGGTCCGCACCACCGACGAGGAGCAGGTCGTCGGCCACCTCGGCCCCGACGTCCTCGGGCCGGACTGGGACCTCGACGAGGCGCTGCGCCGGCTGCGGGCACACCCCGACGAGCAGATCGGCGTCGCGATCCTGGACCAGCGGAACCTGTGCGGGCCGGGGAACCTCTACAAGGTCGAGGGGCTGTTCGTCTGCGGCGTGCACCCGTGGATGCGGGTGGCCGACGTCGAGGACCTCCCCGGGCTCGTCGACCGGACCCGCACCCTGATGCTGGCCAACCGCGACCGCCCCGAGCAGAGCACCACCGGCGACCTGCGCCGCGGCCGCGACCACTGGGTGTACGGCCGCAAGGACAAGCCCTGCTACCGCTGCGGCACCCCGATCCTGCGCGGCGACCAGGGCCCGGACCTGCAGGAGCGGATCACCTACTGGTGCCCGACCTGCCAGGCCACCGACGCCCCCGTCGACCCGGCGGCCCGCACCGGCGAGCCCGGCCGCCCGCCGCCGCTGGCCAACGCCCACTAGGGACGCCGCGGGCCCGGCTCCCGGAGGAGCCGGGCCCGCGGCGGTCAGGACCTAGGCGTTCTCGGGGCGCTGGGCGGCCTGCTCGGTCTTCTCGAACGACGGCGACGCCGTCCCCGGGCCGATCGCCCCGGCCGCTCCGGTGCCGCCCTCGACGGCGGCCGGCCCGCCCATCGCCGCCCGGATCTGCTCCAGCCGGGAGGCGCCGGCGACGTCGAGGGTCGCCTTCTGCACCTCGAGCATGCGGCCCTCGACGGAGGTCTGCGCGAGCTCGGCCTGGCCGAGAGCGTTGGCGTAGCGGGCCTCGATCTTGTCGCGGACCTCGGCCAGGCTCGGGGTGTTGCCCGGCGCGGACAGCTCGTTCACCTGGCGCATCGAGGCGGCCACGTGCTCCTGCATCTTGGCCTGCTCGAGCTGGCTCATGAGCTTGGTGCGCTCGGCCAGCGTCGTCTGCAGCCGCATGCGGCTCTGCTCGACCGCGCCGCGCGCCTGCTCGGCGGCCTGCAGCGCCTCGTCGTGGCTGCGCTTGAGGTCCTCCATCGCCTGCTCCGCGGCGACCAGCTGGGTGGCGAACGCCTGCGCGGCCTGCTCGTACTCGGCGGCCTTGGCCGCGTCCCCGCGCCCGCGGGACTGGTCGGCCAGCACCAGCGCCTGGCGGGCCGAGGCCTGCAGCTTCTCCACCTCGCCGAGCTGCCGGTTCAGCCGCATCTCGAGCTGCCGCTGGTTGCCGAGGACGGCGGCGGCCTGGTTGGCCAGCGCCTGGTGCCGCTGCTGCTCGGCCTCGATCGCCTGCTGGATCTGGATCTTCGGGTCCGCCCGCTGGTCGATCTGCGCGTTGGCCGACGCGGTCAGGTACCGCCAGAGCTTGACGATCGGGTTGGGCATGTTGGGCTCCTCCTGCTCCGGCGCGGTCCCGCGCCGCCTCCTGGCTCCCGCACCGCCGCGGTGCCACGGCGGTTCTCCCCGTCATCGTCCCAGCAGGACCGGTGTCCCGGCCAACAGGGACGTCCCCGGTCCCGGCCGGCGTCCCCCGTCCGGGGATCCCCGGAGGACCGGGCCGGACCGGGCTAGGGTCGGCTGATGGACAGCGCCGTCCCCACCCTCACCGTCCTCGGCGAGCTCGTCGTCGACCTGCTGCCGGTCCCGGACGCCGACGCCGGTCCCGAGGGCACCGCGCCGCAGTACGTGGCGCGGCCGGGGGGCAACGCGCTCAACGTGGCCGTCGCCGCGGGGCGGCTGGGCGCCCCCGTGGCGCTGCTGGCCCGCCTCGGCACCGGCCCGCTGGCCCCGGCGCTGCGGCGCCACGCGGAGCTGTCCGGCGTGGACACCCGCGGCATGGTGCCCGCGACCGAGCCGGTGAGCCTCGCCGTCGTCGGGCTCGGTCCGGACGGGTCCGCCGACTACGGCTTCCACGTGCAGGGCGCCGCTGACTGGCAGTGGACCGACGAGGAGCTGGCCGCCGTCGTCCCGGAGGCGACGGCGGTGCTGCACGTCGGCTCCATCTCGAGCTGGACCCCGCCCGGGTGCGACGCGATCGCCCGGCTGGCCGAGCGGCTCACCGGCCGCGCGCTGGTCAGCGTCGACCCCAACCTGCGCCCGATGCTGGCAGGCGGGCCGGTCGGCGCCACGCTGGGCAACGACCCCGGCGCCGTCCGGGCCCGGCTCGACCGGCTGGTCGCCGTCGCCGACCTGGTCAAGGTCAGCGCCGAGGACCTCGGCTGGCTGGAGCCCGACGCCACCGCCGACCTCGACGCCACCGCGCAGCGGTGGGCCGGCCGCGGGCCGGCGCTGGTGCTGCTCACCGACGGCGGGGCGCCGCTGCGGATCGCCCGCCCGGGCCGGCCGCTGCTGCACCGGGAGCCGCCGCGGGTGACCGTCGCGGACACCGTCGGCGCCGGGGACACCCTCGCGGCCGGGTTCTTCGCCGGCCTGCTGGCCGCCGGGGTCACCTCCCGCGCGGCGCTGGAGGCGCTGTCCGACGACGACCTGCTGCGCCTGGTCGACGACGCCGCGCTGGCCGCCGCGCTCACCTGCACGCGGGTCGGCGCGGACCCGCCCACCGCCGCCGAGCTGGCCGCCGCCCGCGGCTGACGCCCCTACCCCGGCGCCAGCCAGGCGGCGGTGTCGGGCGGCAGGTCGCCGCCGGCTCCGGCGCTGGTGAGCAGCACCCGCCCGAGCCCGGACAGCGGGACCGGCTCCGCGGACAGGTTGACCACGCAGCGCAGCGCCGACCCGCGGTCGAAGGCCAGGACGTCGGCGCCGAGGTCCAGCCAGGTCAGCGGCTCCTCGGCCAGGAGCTCGCGGCGCAGCCGCAGGGCCGCCCGGTACAGCGTGAGCGTGGACGACGGGTCGTCCCGCTGGGCCTCGACGGTGAGGTCCCGCCACGCCGCCGGCTGGGGCAGCCACGGGGCGACGCCCTCGGGCGCGAAGCCGAAGGGCGGCCGGTCCCCCGACCACGGCAGGGGCACCCGGCAGCCGTCCCGGCCGCGCGCGGTGTGCCCGGACCGCTCCCAGGTGGGGTCCTGCAGCGCGTCGGCGGGCAGGTCCTCGACCTCGGGGAGGCCGAGTTCCTCCCCCTGGTACAGGTACGCGCCGCCGGGGAGGGCGAGCGTCAGCAGCGCCGCGGCGCGCGCCCGCCGCAGCCCCAGCGCGAGGTCCGCGGGCCCGGCCGCGTCGAAGCCCATGACGGCGGCGCCGCTGTGTGCCCGGCCGAAGCGGGTGACGTGCCGGGTCTCGTCGTGGCTGGACAGCACCCAGGTGGCGGGGGCGCCGACCGGCGCGAGCGCCGCGAGGGTGCCGTCGACCACCGCGCGCAGGGCCGCGGCGTCCCAGGGCGCCTTGAGGTAGTCGAAGTTGAAGGTGGTGTGCAACTCGTCCGGGCGCACGTAGCGGGCCAGCCGCTCGGGCCCGTTGACCACGGCCTCGGAGACGAACAGCCGGTCGCCGTCGTAGGTGTCGCCGATGCGCCGCCAGCGGCGGAAGACCTCGTGCACCTCGTCGACGTCCCAGTGCGGGTTGTCCACCCACTCGGTGCTGGCGAAGACCGCGCCGGGGCCGTGCCCGGCGTCGGGCAGGCCGGGCACCTTGGCCATCGCCGGCGCCGCGTCGACGCGGATCCCGTCCACCCCGCGGTCGAGCCAGAACCGCACGATGCCGTCGAACTCCTCCTGCACGTCCGGCGACGTCCAGTCCAGGTCGGGCTGCTCGGGGGCGAACAGGTGCAGGTACCACTGGCCGTCGGGGACCCGGGTCCACGCCGGCCCGCCGAACGCGCTGATCCAGTCGTTGGGCGGCTCCGTGCCGCCCGCGCGGCCGTCCCGGAAGAAGTAGCGCGCCCGCTCCGGCGTCGCCGGTCCCCCGGCGAGGGCGGCCCGGAACCACGGGTGCTCGGCCGAGGTGTGGTTGGCGACCAGGTCGACGACGACGCGCAGCCCGAGCGCGTGCGCGTCGTCCAGCAGCGCGTCGACGTCGGCCAGGGTGCCGAAGCGCGGGTCGACGTCACGGTGGTCCGCGACGTCGTACCCGCCGTCGGCCATGGGCGAGGGGTACCAGGGGGTGACCCACAGGGCGTCGACGCCGAGGTCGGCCAGGTACGGCAGCCGACCGCGCAGGCCGGGCACGTCGCCCAGCCCGTCCCCGGTCCCGTCCGCGAAGCTGCGCAGGTAGACCTCGTAGACCACCGCCGTCCGCCACCACGGGCGACGGCGGTGGTCCACGAGGAGGGTCCGGTCCTCCCTCAGGCGCCGGCCCGGTGGGCCCCGGACGACCCGGAGGTCCCGGACGGCCCGGTGGTCCCGGAGATGACACTGGAGCCGACGGTCTGCCCGGTGGCCTGCGCGTCCTGCACCTGCTCGACCCTGTCCTCCTCGGCGAGCTGGGTGAGCCGGGCGCCGGCCTCGGCGTCGCGGGTCAGGTTCTCACCCGTCTGCGGGTCGAAGACGTGGATCTTCCGGCTGTCGAGCCAGAACTCCGCGTCCCGGCCCTCGCGGATGCGGCTGGTCGCGTCGATCGACACGATCGCCTGGGTGCGCAGCTCCTCGGAGTCCAGCTCCCGGGACAGGTCGCGCAGCTGGCTGGTGATCGCCTCCGGCGCCTCGTAGGGGATGTAGGCGTACTGCGAGTCCCCGAGCCACTCCGTCACGTCGACGCGGGCGCGGAAGACCGACCCGTACGGCCGCTTGGCCTCGTCGACCAGCGAGGCGTCCTCGAAGTACTCCGGCCGGATGCCGACCAGCAGCAGGTCGCGGCCCCGCACGGCGGCGACGCGGCGCTCGTCGAGCTCCACCGACCCGAACGGCGTCTGCAGCGCGTTGCCCTGCAGCGTCGCCGGGAGGAAGTTCATCGGCGGGGAGCCGATGAACCCCGCGACGAAGAGGTTGACCGGCTGCTCGTAGAGCTCCCGCGGCGAGGCGACCTGCTGGATCTTGCCCTTGCGCAGGACGCAGACCCGGTCGCCGAGGGTCATCGCCTCGGTCTGGTCGTGGGTGACGTAGACGGTCGTGATGCCCAGCCGGCGCTGCAGCCGGCTGATCTCGGTGCGCATCTGGCCGCGCAGCTTGGCGTCGAGGTTGGACAGCGGCTCGTCGAAGAGGAACGCCTCGGCCTGGCGCACGATGGCCCGCCCCATCGCGACGCGCTGCCGCTGACCACCGGAGAGGTTGGCCGGCTTGCGCTCGAGGTGCTCGCGCAGCTCGAGCACCTCGGCGGCCTCGTTCACCCGGCGCCGCACCTCGTCGTCGGGCGTCTTGGACAGCCGCAGCGGGAAGGCGATGTTCTCGAACACCGTCATGTGCGGGTACAGCGCGTAGTTCTGGAAGACCATCGACAGGTTGCGCTCGCGCGGCGCCAGCTCGTTGACGCGCTTGCCGCCGATGAGCATGTCGCCGCTGGTGATGTCCTCGAGCCCGACGATCATCCGCAGCAGCGTCGACTTCCCGCAGCCGGACGGGCCGACCAGGATCATGAACTCGCCGTCCGCGATGTCCAGGCTGACGTCGTTCACGGCCGGATAGCCGTCCCCGTACTGCTTGACGATGTTCTTCATCTCGATGGAGGCCATCAGATCTCGTCCCCTCGATGGGTCGGCGGGATGGGGGGCACGGCCGGGTCAGCCCTTGACCGCACCGTTGGTGAGACCGGCGACGATGCGCCGCTGGAACAGGAGCACCAGGACGACGACGGGGATGGTGACGATCACCGCCGCCGCGGCGATGGCGCCCGTGGGGTCCTGGAACTGGGTCGCGCCGGAGAACAGGCCGAGCGCGGCCGGGACGGGGCGGGCGGCGTTCGTCGAGGTGAGCGAGATGCCGTACGCGAAGTCGTTCCAGGCGATGAAGAAGGCGATGATGGCCGTGGTGAACACCCCGGGTGCGGCGAGCGGGACGATCACCTTGCGGAACGCCTGCCAGGTGGTCGCGCCGTCGACCTGGGCCGCCTGCTCCATCTCCCAGGGGATCTCCCGGAAGAACGCCGACATGGTCCAGATGGAGATCGGCAGGGTCAGCGACAGGTAGGGGATGATCAGGCCGGGCCAGGTGTCGTACAGCCCGATCTGCCGCCACAGGTTGAACAGCGGCGTGACGATCGAGATCACCGGGAAGATCGCCACGGCCAGCGCGGTGCCGAGGATGAGCCGCTTGCCCGGGAAGTCCAGCCGGGCGATCGCGTAGGCGGCGAACATCGACAGCAGGCACGAGATGAACGTCGCGATCAGGCAGATCCCGAACGAGTTGCGCAGCGCCGGCAGGAACAGGTCACTCCCCGAGCCGGTGAGGATCGTCGAGTAGTTCTCCCACGTCCAGGCCGACGGCAGGAACTGCTTGTTCGCGAGGTCCGCCGTCGTCTTGAACGACAGCGAGACGATCCAGGCGATCGGGAACAGGCAGTAGACGACGATCAGGGCGCCGCCGATCCACCACCAGGTCTTCTCCTTGGTCGACATCAGCGCTCCCCTCGTGCCTGGGCCAGGTCGACCCGGAATCCCTTGATGAAGCTGAAGGCGATGAGCACCACCGACAGGAAGAGCAGCACGGAGACGGCCGAGCCGAGGCCGATCTCCACCCGGGAGATCGTCTGCCGGTAGGCGAGGAACGAGACCGACTCGGTGTTGTTCGCGCCGGCGGTCATGATGAAGATGCTGTCGAAGATCCGGAACGCGTCCAGGGTCCGGAACAGCAGCGCCACCATGATGGCGGCCTTCATGTTGGGGATGGTGACCCGCCACATCCGCTGCCACCAGGTGGCGCCGTCGACCTTGGCCGCCTCCTGCAGCACCTCCGGGACCTGGGCCAGGCCCGCCAGGAGCAGCAGCGAGATGAACGGGGTCGTCTTCCAGATCTCGGCCAGGCAGATCACGAACAGCGAGGAGCCCTGGCCGCCGAACCAGTCGGTGGTGTCGCTGACGCCCGGCAGCCAGGCGAACCAGCTGTTGACGAAGCCGGTGTTGATCCGGAAGGCGAACGCCCAGGCGTAGGCCGACACGACCGTGATCACCGCGTAGGGGATCAGGATGGCGGCCCGGACCACCGGGCGGATCGACGAGAGGGCCTTGGCCATCACCAGGGCCAGGGCGAAGCCGAGCACCAGCTCGACGGCCACCGTGACCACCGTGATGATCACGGTGACGAGGATGGACTGCCACCACACGCCGTCGGTGAGGATCACCCAGTAGTTGCCGAGGCCGTCGAAGGACCGGTTCTCGGGGTCGGTGAGCCGGTAGTTGAACAGCGAGTAGTAGACCGCCTGGATGATCGGGTACGCGGTCACCAGCAGCATGACCACGAAGGCCGGGCCGGCCAGGATCCAGCCGAGCTTGCGCTCGGCCCGGGACCGGTCGCTGATCGTGCCGCGGGGCGCCGAGACGGGTTGGGTCTTCTCGACCGGCGGCAGCGTCGTCTGACTCATAGCAGCTGCTCCCCTGACAGGATGGCCTGGGTGAGGGTCTCCGTGCGCTCACCGGTCTGGTCGTCGACCGAGCCCGGCGGGTGGAACTCGCGGAGGAAGGACCCCAGGACCTCGCTGTAGTAGGCCGTGAGCGGGCGGGACGCCGCCAGCTCCAGGGACTCGCGGATGGTGTCGGCCATCGGGTAGGCCTCCTGCACCTCGGGGTCGTCGTAGACCGCGACCGACGACGCCGGGTTGCCGTTGGTCACCATGTACTCGGCCTGGTTCTCGTCCTGGACGATGCAGGTGACCGCCTCGTAGGCGAGGTCGGGGTACCGGCTGAACGCCGACACGGCGATGTCGATCCCGCCGAGGGGCGGCGCGCTCGGCGTGCCCTCGTCGACGGCGGGGTACAGCGCCCAGCCGTAGTCGTCGGGCACCGACTGGTCCAGCGTCCCGGCCTCGACCTTGCTGAGGGCCTGGGCGTAGACGAACGGCCAGTTGACCATGAAGCCGGCGTCGGCGCTCTCGAACTCGCTCGCGTTGGTGTCCTCGTTGGACGTGGTGAAGCCGGCGCCGACCGCGGAGGAGTTGGCGACGGCGGCCATCACCTCGGCGGCGCGGTCGGCCTCGGGGGTGGCGAGACCGAACTCGATGCTCTCGGGGCTGTCCCCGCTCTCGACGATGTACTGGCCACCGGCGGACTCCAGGAGCGCGTTGAACCACACCATCAGGGACTCCGACCGCCGCCCCTGGGCGCTGAGGAGCTTGTCCTGGCCCTCCGCGGCCTCGATCAGCTGGTCCCAGGTCACCGGCTGGGTCATGTCGAGACCCGCGGCCTCGGCCACCGACTTCCGGTACCAGAGGAGCTGGGTGTTGGACCAGAAGGGGACCGCGACGAGCTCGCCGTCCCACGTGGCGGAGTCCACCGCACCCTGGAACACGCCCTCGGTGACCTCCTGCGCGACGTCCTCCGGGACGGGGGCCAGGAAGCCCGCCTGGGCGAACTCCGGCGGGAAGACGACGTCGAGGCTCATGAGGTCGATCGACCTGTCCTCGGCCGCCAGCCGGCGGACCAGCTGCTCGCGCTGGGCGGGCGAGTCACGGGGGAGCTGGGACACCTCGATCTGGTAGGCCCCGTTCGACTCCTCGGAGCAGCGCTCGGCGATCGTCGCCTGGCCGCCGGAGTCGGGGTTGATGTACCAGGTCAGGGTCGGGGTCGCACTGTCTCCCCCGCCGCCACCGCAGGCGGCCAGCGTGGACGCGACCACGGCGGCGGTGGCCGCGCTGCCCAGTGCACGGCGCCGTCTGCGCCGGCTCCGGGGTGGCCGGTCCGCTCCGGTCTCCGGGATCCGTCCTCCTGCGATGGACAAGACTCATCGCCTCCGTTTCGGCGAGCACCGACGATCACCGCGTGCTCGTACCGTGGCCCTGATCACAGGAGCGCGCAACCCGGCCGTTAACCGGCCGTGACCTGCGGGAGGGGCGGGGTCCGCCTCAGGTCCGGCGGGCGATGACCGACGGCGTGGTGATCTCCTCGGGGGTCCGGGAGAGGACGTTGTCGATGTAGGACCGCGTGGCCTTCGTCGCCCCGACGTCGCGGCCGGCCTGCTCGGACAGGAACCACCGGTGCTCGAGCACCTCGTGGAACACCTCGGCCGGCGCCAGGCGCCCGGCGAGCTCCTTCGGGACCGCGTCGACGACCGGCTGGTAAACCTCGGTCAGCCAGCGGGTGCTGGCCTCGGCCTGCGGCACCGGCCGGCCCGTCCTCTGCTCGAGGTAGGCGCGGTAGGAGCGCAGGTCGTTGAGCAGCCGGCGGGCCTGGTTCTCCTGCACCTCCAGGCCGGTGAGCCGGAACAGCTCCCGCCGGTGCTGGCCCGGGGAGGAGACCCGCGTCTCGACCCGGAGCCGGGCGCCCTCGTCGGAGGTGACGAGCTCGACCTCGCCGACGTCGAACCCGAGGTCGTTGAGCCGTCGCAGCCGCTCGGCCACCCGGTAGCGCTGCTCGTCGGGGTGGAAGACCTCCTCGCGCGTGACCTCGTCCCACAGCCGTTCGTAGCGGAGGGGCAGGCTCTCGGCCACCTCGATGGGGTCCACGCCCTCGGGCAGGAGCTCGCCGAACTGCAGGTCCAGCAGCTCCGCGCCGACCCGCTCGCGCGCGAGGTCGAGGTCGTAGTGGCGCTGGCCGCGGGACAGCTGCGGGTGCCGCTCGGCGGTCTCGGCGTCGACCAGGTGCGCGGCCAGCGCCCCGGCGTCCAGCCGGAACAGGGTGTTGGACAGCGAGCAGTCACCCCAGAAGACGCCGGCCAGGTGCAGCCGCACGAGCAGCACCACCATGGTGTCCATGAGCTGGTCCACCGACTGCCGGGCGCTGGGCCGCGAGAACAGGTAGCGGTAGGACATCGAGTACTCGAGGTACCGGGTCACCAGGATCGCGTCCTGGCCGCCGGGCCGGTCCACGCAGACGCCGAGCACCGAGACCGCCGGCAGGCCCTCCTCCTCGAACTCGCCGAGCAGCGCGTACTCGTGCCGCGCCAGCGGCTCGGCGATCTCCTTGAGGGCGAAGACCTGCCCCTGCTCGGCGACGAAGCGGACGACGTGCCGGGAGATGCCGCGCTGCGGGACCTCGAGCAGCAGGTCCGGGTCCCACTCCTCCAGCGGCTGGTGCCAGGGCAGGGAGAGCAGCCGGGCACCCTCGGTCCCCGGTGGCCGGAACAGGTACCGCACGGCGACCTCCGTCTGTGCCCGGAGCAGCCGACCGCCCGGCGGTGGGCGGTCCCCCCGTGGTCACCCTGCCACGCCCGGCGGCGCGACGCCCGGCACCACGGCGGGGCGGCTCACCCCCCGCCGTGGGCGGCTACGCGGCGAGCGAGACGGCCCGCAGCCCGGCGCGGGCCGGCGCCCCGGCGCCGACCAGCGCGAGCGCGGGCTCGGCGGCGGGCGCGGCCTCGGCGGCGGGCGCCGACGCGGCGGCCGGCTCGTCCGCGGCCTCCCCGGCGGGGGCGGTGCCGGTGGGCGCCAGCGGGCGGACGCGGGTGTCGGCACCCCGCAGGCCGGAGCTGACCTCGGCGAGCAGGTCGGCGAGCTCGACGTCGAGGGCGTCGCAGATGGAGGCGAGCAGCTCGGAGGAGGCCTCCTTCTGCCCGCGCTCCACCTCGGAGAGGTAGCCCAGGCTCACCCGGGCGGCACCGGAGACGTCACGCAGCGTGCGCCGCTGCTGCAGCCGGTGACCGCGCAGGGTCCGCCCGAGCTGGGTGCGCAGCAGCGTCATGGCCGTCTCCTGTCTGGCAGAGGGAAGAGCGGCGGCACCCCCGGGTGCCGTGCGCCCACGGTACGCGGCCCGCCCACCCGGGACCGAGCCGGCGCGGACGCGTCCGCTCATGGCGTAACACCGCAGGCGGGCGCGGCCTTCCCGGCGACTACGCCGCGGTGTCGGTGACCGAGCCGGTGGGCCCGGCGGCACGCCGCGCGGCGGCGGCGCGCACGGCCCGGGCACTGGAGCGGCGCAGGGTGAGCGCCCGGTAGACGTAGTCGAGGCCCGTGACCAGCGTGAGCGCGACCGCGGCCGCCATGACCCACCAGCGGGGGGGGGGGGGGGGGGGGGGGGGGGGGGGGGGGGGGGGGGCGGGGGGGGGGGGGGGGGCGTGGGGGGGGGGGGGGGCCCGACGGGCGGGGGGGGGGGGGCCGGGGG
>NZ_JBJGZT010000043.1:0-26873 GCF_054050655.1 Geodermatophilus sp. SYSU D00663
CCCCTCCCCTGCCAGACCCCCCGCCACCACACCCCCCCCACCCCCCGCCGCGGCCCCGCCCCCACCCCCCCCCCCCCCCCCCCCCCCCCCCCCCCCCCCCCCCCCCCCCCCCCGGGCCAGGAGTCCCGCCGCGAGGGCCGCGAGCAGCGCCGCGGTGACCCAGCCGAGCCCGCTGCCGGCCAGCGGCAGGCCCGTCCCCCCGGAGGCCCGGACGACGAGCAGGACGGCGGCCACGCCGAGGGCGGTGCCGAGCTGCGCGGCGGTGTTAACCGCTCCGGCCGCCGTCCCCTGCAGCTCCGGGCCGACGTCGGTCCCCAGCGACGTCGCGGCCACCGAGGACAGCCCGATGCCCAGCCCCGCGACGGCGACCGCGGCCGACACCACCCACGTGCCCAGGCCCGCGCCGAGCAGCGCCGTGTCACCGGCGGCGACGACCGCGAGCCCCGCCGCGGCGGTGACCCGCGCCGAGGTCCGCCGCAGCACCCGCGCGGCCAGGCCCGCCCCGGCGACGACGCAGAGGCTGAACGGCACCAGGGCCAGTCCCGCGGCGGTCGCGCCGAGGCCGCCGGCGTCCTGCAGGTGCAGCGTCGCGACAGTGACCGACGAGCTGGTGGTCGCCGTGTTGGCCGCCGAGGCGAGCACGCCGCGGCGCAGGCGGGGGTGCCCGACGGCGGCGCGCGGCAGCAGCGGGTCCGGGGAGCGCCGCTCGACCGCGGGCAGGCACGCGGCGGCGGCGAGCCCGGCGAGCAGCAGCGCGACGCCGGCGGTCCGCTGCGCGCCGTCCTCGACCAGCGACGCGCCGGCCACGACCGCCGCCACCGCGGCCGTGAGCACCCCGGCGCCGGCCAGGTCGAGCGTCCCGCGCGTCCGCTGCGGGGTCGGCGGCGCCGTGCGGCGCACCGCCGCCAGGAGCAGCGCGGCCAGCGGCACCTGCACCCAGAACAGCACGCGCCAGCCGGCCAGGTCGGTGAGCACGCCGCCGAGCACGAGCCCGCTCGCGCCGGCGGCCGCGCCGGTCGCGCTCCAGGCGGCCAGCGCCCGCCGCCGCGCGCCGCCCTCCTCGGTCGCGGCGGTCAGCAGGCGCAGCGCGGTCGGCACGGAGAGGGCGGCCGCGGCCCCCAGGGCGCCGCGCGCCACCACCAGGACCCCGGCCGACGGCGCGACCGCGGCCAGCAGCGACGCCGCGCCGAAGCCGGCCAGCCCGGCCCCCAGGACCCGCGCGTGACCGAACCGGTCGCCCAGGCGCGCGGCCGGCATGAGCAGCGCCCCGAACAGGACGGCGTAGACGGTCACCACCGGCGCGGCCGCCGACGGCGGTGCGCCGAGGTCGGCCAGCACCGTGGGCAGCGCCGCGACCACCAGCGTGGTGCCGAGGACGTCGACGAACTGCACCGCGCACAGGGTCGGGACCGCTGCCGGACCTGCCATGCCGGGACGGGTACCCGCTTCTTCATCGATGAAGCACGGGGTGGCGCCGCGTCGTCCCGGAGGAAGCGGGACCGCCCGGTGCCGCGAAGCCCACAGGAGCGCCGCGCGCCCCTAACCTGCGCCGCGTGAGCCGAGACCGTCCCGAGCACGGCGGCCCCCCGGGCCGGCCGATCCCCCCGCGGCTGGACCCGCGCGCCGGCCGACCGCCGCGCGACCGCGGCGCCGGTGCCGGCCGGGCCGGCGGCGACCGCGGGACCCCGACGACGCGCCGGCGCTCCTCCCGGGGCGCCGTCGCGGCCCGCGTCGTCGCCGCCGTCGTGTCGGTGGTGGTGCTGGCCGGCAGCGGGTGGGGCTGGTACCTGGGCCGGCTGGCCGACGCGACGGTCAGCCGCACCGACGCGATCCCGGCCGACGGCAACGCCGAGTCCGGTGGCATGCCCGAGGCGATGAACCTGCTGCTGGTCGGCAACGACAGCCGCGCCGACCTCACGCCCGAGCAGCTCGCCGAGCTCGACGCCGGGGTCGACTCCGGCACGAACACCGACACGATGATCCTGGTGCACGTGCCGGCCGACGGGTCGGGCGCCTCGTTCGTCTCCTTCCCGCGCGACTCGTGGGTGGAGATCCCCGGTCACGGGACGGACAAGCTCAACGCCGCCTACGCCTACGGCGCCGCGGAGGTCGACGACGCCGCTCCCGAGAGCGAGAAGCAGGCCGCCGGCGCGCAGCTGCTGATCCGGACGATCAACCAGCTGTCGGGGCTGCGGATCGACCACTACGCCGAGGTCGACCTCCTCGGCTTCTTCGAGCTCACCAGCGTCGTCGGCGGCGTCGAGGTCAACCTCTGCCACGCGGTCGACGACTCGCAGTACTCCGGCGCGGTGTTCCCCGCCGGGAAGCAGACGATCTCCGGCGCCGACGCGCTGCGGTTCGTCCGCCAGCGCCACGGCGTCCGCCCGGACGGCTCCCTCGCCCTCCCCCGCGGCGACCTGGACCGGATCGTCCGCCAGCAGGTCTTCATCGGGGGGGTGCTCCGCAAGATCCTCTCCCAGGACGTGCTGCTGGACCTCGGCAAGCAGCGGGAGCTGATCCGGGCGGCGTCGGAGTCGCTGACCATCGACGAGGACCTCGACCTGCTCGACCTCGCCCAGCAGATGCAGTCGGTGACGGCCGGGGACATCGAGTTCCGGACGATCCCCGTCGCCGACCCGAACGCGAAGAACGACGAGGGCTCCTCGATCGTGGAGCTGGCCGACGAGGACACGCTGCACGCGTTCTTCGCGGGCCTGTCCGCCGAGCCCGAGGCGCCCGCGTCGGAGGCCCCGGCACCACCGGCGACGGTCGACCCGTCGGAGGTCTCGGTCGCGGTCTACAACGGCTCCGGCGTCTCCGGGATCGCCGCGGAGGCCACGGCCGACCTGGAGGCCGCGGGCTTCCCGGTGGTCAGCACCGGCAACGCCGACAGCAGCGACCACGAGCAGACGACGATCCGGCACGCCGCCGGCGACGAGGCGCTGGCCGCCACCCTCGCCGCGCAGGTCCCGGGAGCGGTCCCCGAGGTCGCCGACGACGCCACCTCCGGCACCGTCCAGCTGATCCTGGGCTCGGACTTCACCGGCATCGGCCAGGCGACCACCCCGCCCGCGGACACCGGCGATCCGGCCGCACCGACCGAGGAGCCGCGCACCGCCGCCGACACCGGCTGCATCAACTAGCCGGAGGACCCTCCCGCCCCCACCGGGGGAGCCCACCGCCCTCCCTACCCTCCGCGGGCCCGGGTGGTGGCCGGGACGGTGCCCCCGGACGCGTACCGTCGTCCGCACGGGCCGGGCCGAGTCAGCGGTCCGGCGGCACCCTCCCTCTCGACGCGTCGGCGGGCGAGGAGGCTGAGATGACTGCCCACCCCGAGGACGTCCGGCCGCTCCCCGGATCCATCACGGTCCGGGAGGAGGGCGGCAGCCGGGTGCTGTGCCTGCGCGGCGAGCTGGACACCGCGGTCGGCACGCGGTTCAAGCAGCGCCAGGGCCGGGCCCCGCTGCTGGTCGACGTCATCGACGCCGCCGGGGTGTCCTTCATCAGCTCGACCGCCCTCAGCGTCCTGGCCCGGTGCGTCGAGGCGTCCCACGCCGTGGGCCGGCGACCGGTGCTGCGCGCGGCGTCGCCCGTCGTGGAGCGCATCCTGCAGCTCAGCGGGCTGCAGGACGACTTCGACCGCCCGCCCGCCACCTCCGGTCGCGCCGAGACGCCGGGCTGACCGCCGGACGGCGGACCCCGGGCGGGGAGCCCCCGCAGAATGGCCGCGTGCCCGCCGACCGCGCCCGCCCGGTGACCCTGCGGGACGTGGCCGCCGAGGTCGGGGTCTCGGCCAAGACGGTGTCCAACGCCTTCTCCCGGCCCGACCAGCTCTCCACGGCGCTGCGCGAGCGCGTGCTGGCCGCCGCCCGCCGGCTCGGCTACCCGGGACCCAACCCGCTGGCCGCGGGCCTGCGCCGCGGCCGGGTGGGCGCCGTCGGCGTCGCCTACGACAACGGGCTGTCCTACGCCTTCGACGACCCGGTGGCGGTCGCGCTGCTGGCCGGGGTCACCGAGGTCGCCGAGCCCGCCGGGTCGGGCCTGCTGCTGGTCCCGGGCTCGACCGACCCCGCCCGGCGCCTGGCCGCCGTGACCGACGCTGTCGTCGACGGGCTGGTCGTCTCCTCGGTCGGCGACGAGGACCCGCTGCTGGCGGCGGCGATCGCCCGCGGGCTGCCGCTGGCCGTCGTCGACCAGCCCCGCCCCGACCGGCTGGCCGCCCTCGGGGCCCCGGCGACGCCGTGGGTGGGCGTCGACGACCGCGCCGCCGCGGCCGCCGTCGCCCGGCACCTGCTCGGCCTCGGGCACCGCCGGCTCGCCGTCGTCTCGTTCGGCATGCACGGCGACCCGATCGCCCCCGGGCTGGTCGACGTCGCCACCCAGGAGGCGGCCACCTACGCCGTCACCCGCGACCGGCTGGCCGGCTACCGCGACGCGGCGGAGCGGGCCGGGCTGGACTGGGCCGCCGTCCCGGTGTTCCACGGCGGGGACAGCACGCCGGAGGTCGGGGAGGCCGGTGCCGACGCCGTCCTCGCCACCGGCCCGCGGCCGACGGCGCTGCTGTGCCTGAGCGACCGGCTGGCCGAGGGCGCCCTGCGCGCGGCGGCCCGCCGCGGGCTGCGCGTGCCGGAGGACCTGTCCGTCGCCGGCTTCGACGACGCGACGACGGCGGCCGGTCTCGGCCTGACCACCGTGCGCCAGCCGACCCGGGAGAAGGGGCGGGCGGCCGGGCAGGCCCTGCTGGACCTGCTCGCCGGCCGGCCCGCCCCGCCGCCGCGCACCCTGCCCGCCGACCTGGTGGTGCGGACCTCGACCGGCCCGGCCGGCTAGCGGCCGCGCCAGACCGGCGCGCGGCGCTCGGCGAACGCGGTCGCGCCCTCGCGGGCGTCCTCGGAGGAGAACACCGGCTCGATCAGCTCCTGCTGCCTCGCCCAGCCCTCCTCGGCGGTCCAGTCGGCGGTGCCGCGGGCGATCTCCTTGGTGGCGGCGACCGCGAGCGGGCCGTTGGCGGCGATGACGCCGGCCAGCTCGACGGCGGCCTCCAGCGCCCCGCCCTCGGCGACCACCCGGTTGACCAGCCCGACCGCGGCCGCCCGCTCGGCGTCGATCGGCTGCCCGGTCAGCAGCATCTCCATCGCCACCGCCTGCGGGATGCGCCGCGGGAGGAACAGCGCGGCGCCGGCGGCGGCCACCAGCGAGCGGGTCACCTCGGGCACGCCGAAGCGCGCCGAGGCCCCGGCGACGACGAGGTCGCAGGCGAGCACCAGCTCGAACCCGCCGGCCAGCGCCCACCCCTCGACGGCCGCGACCAGCGGCTTGCGCGGCGGCGTCTGGGTGATCCCGCACAGCCCGCGGCCCTCGATCGCCGGCCGCTCGCCGCGCAGGAAAGCCTTGAGGTCCATGCCGGCGGAGAACGTCCCGCCGGCGCCGGTGAGCACGCCGGCGCGCAGGTCGACGTCGGCGTCCAGCTCGTCGACGGCCGCGGCGACGCCGCGGGCCACCGCGCCGTCGAGCGCGTTCTTCGCCTCGGGCCGGTTGATCGTGACGACCTGGACGGCGCCGCGGCGCTCCACCAGCACGGGTTCGGTCACGGTCCCTCCTCCTCCGCGGCGCACCGCGGCTCGTGCGCTCCCGTCATCGGGGGCGCGACCACTCCTCCAGGACGGCGGCGGCGTCGGCCGGGCCGGGGCTCACCGGCGCGGCGGGGCCGGCCGGGGTGCGCGAGAAGCGCGGCGCGGGGGCGGCCTGCCGCACGCCGTCGACCTCGACGAGCGTGCCGCGGGCGGCCAGGTGCGGGTGCGCGGCCGCCTCGTCCGCGGTGAGCACCGGGGTGACGCAGGCGTCGGTGCCGTCGAAGACGCGCTCCCAGTGCTCCCGCGGGTGCGCGGCGAACGCGGCGGTGAACAGCTCGCGCAGGCGGGGCCAGCCGCGCGGGTCGGTCTGCGCGGGCAGGTCGTCGCCGGCCAGCCCGAGCCCCTCCAGCAGCGCCGCGTAGAACTGCGGCTCCAGCGCGCCGACGGCGACGAACCGGCCGTCGGCGCAGGCGTAGACGTCGTAGTAGGGCGCGCCGCCGTCGAGGACGTTGGTGCCCGGCCGGTCCGACCACAGCCCCGTGCCGCGCATCGACCACAGCATCTGGGAGATCAGCGCGACGCCGTCGACCATCGCGGCGTCGACCACCTGCCCGCGGCCCGAGCGGGACCGCTCGTGCAGCGCGGCGAGGATGCCGACCAGCACCAGCATGGAGCCGCCGCCGTAGTCGGCGACGAGGTTCAGCGGCGGCCGCGGCACCTGCCCGGGTCGGCCGAGCGCGGCCAGCGTGCCGGTCAGCCCGAGGTAGTTGACGTCGTGGCCCACCCGGTCGGCCCACGGCCCGTCCTGGCCCCAGCCGGTCATCCGTGCGTAGACCAGCCCGGGGTTGCGCTCGAGGCACACGTCGGGGCCGAGCCCCAGCCGCTCGGCGACGCCGGGCCGGAAGACGTCGAGGAACACGTCGGCGTGCCCCGCCAGGCCGAGCACGAGGTCGCGCCCCTCGGGCGCCTTGACGTCGACGCCGAGCGAGCGCCGGCCGCGCATGACGACGTCGGGGGCGGCGCCCCCGAGGGACAGGCCGCCGGAGGGCCGCTCCACCCGGACGACGTCGGCTCCGAGGTCGGCCAGCACCATCGCGGCGTGCGGGCCGGGCCCGATGCCGCCGAGCTCGACGACCCGCAGCCCGGTCAGCGGGCCGCTCCCCCCGCTCACGCCGCGGCCCGCAGGTGCCGGTCCAGGAAGCGCAGGATGCGCGCCCAGGCGTCCTCGGCCGAGGGGCCGTGGTAGCCGACGCCGAGCACCTTCTCCAGCGCCGTGAACGGTCCGAGGTCGTGCCGGTTGAGGAACGAGTGCCCGGCGTCCGGGTACTCCTTCACGTCGTGCTCGACGCCCAGGTCGGTGAGCACCCGGCCCAGCCGGCCGGCCGCGCCGCGCAGCACGAGGTCGCGGCCGCCGAAGCTGGCCACCACCGGGCAGGCCCCCGCGAGCACCTGCTCGGCGTCCTTCGGCAGGGGGCCGTAGTTGGGCGCGGCGACGGCGAAGCCGCGGGTGGCGCCGAACAGGGCGAACTTCCCGCCCATGCAGAACCCGAGGACCCCGATCCGGCCGGTGCAGTCGTCGCGGTCGGCGAGGAGGCGGCGGGCCGCCTCGAGGTCGCCGAAGGCCGGGCCCTCGCCCCGGCTCAGCGACCGGAACGTCGAGCGCAGGCAGCGCACCGCGCCGCCGGCGGTGAACAGGTCGGGGGCGACGGCGAGGTAGCCGGCGGCGGCCAGCCGGTCGGCGTGCCGGCGGACGTCGTCGGTGAGGCCGAAGACCTCGTGCACGACCACGACGCCGGGCCAGGGCCCCTCCCCCACCGGCGGCACGGCGAGGTGGGCGGACAGCTCCGGGGCGCTCGCGGCACCGGGGATCACGGTGGTGGGCAGGGCGGCCTCCCGGGGTCGCAGCGGCAGCGCGGGCGCCGCCGACGCTAGCCCGCGGGTGTGTCGGCCGTCTCACCGGCCCGATCACGGCGCACCGGGGTGGCGGTCACCTCGCGCGGGCCGCCGATCCCGTGGCCCGCGGCGCAGCGCAGCCCGAGCGCCACCGGCGCGCCGCAGTCCCGGTGGGTCAGCGCCAGCGGCGGGACGCCGTCCTCCGCGAGCCACCGGTCGCCCCACTGCATCAGCGCCACCAGCGCCGGGTAGAGGTCGCGGCCGCGCTCGGTGAGCCGGTACTCGTGCCGCTGCCGCGCACCCTCCTCCTGGTACGGGACGCGGGTGAGCAGGTCCTGGGCGACCAGCGAGTTGAGCCGGTCGGTGAGCACCGCCTTCGGCGCCCCAAGCGCGCGCTGCAGGTCGGCGAACCGGCGCACGCCGAGGAACGCCTCGCGCAACACGAGCAGGCTCCACTTCTCCCCCACCACGGCGAGGGTGCCGGCGACCGAGCAGCGCGCCCGGTCGTACCCGTCGGGAGGTGTGTCGCCCGTCACGGGTGCAGCGTAGGTCACGCTGGGTTCGCTTGACGAACCGTGCGGCGGGGAGGATGGTTGGAGATGCAGACCCAGCAGGTCGAGACGGCGGTCACAGGATCGGCGCCGCACCTGCACGGGCCCGCCGGTGACGACCGGAGGTGGCCGCCGCCGTGGATCGACCGGTGGCACCCGCCCCGAGGAGGAACCGAGATGACCCGCCTGCGCACCGCCCTGGCCTCCGCCCGCAGCACCCGCGCCCGCCGTCGCGACGAGCGCGAGCTGCAGCGCGCACTCGCCGCCGCCCCGACCCTCGAGTCGGCGCACGAGATCACCGCCGCGGCCGCCCGCTTCTGACCGCGGCACCCGCGCCGCCCGCCGGCGCACCCCTGACGACAGCCCCGTGGCCCCGGCCGCGGGGCTGCTCCGTCCCCGGGGCGCGACGGTGCCGGGGTGTGGTCTGCGCGACATCCGCGCCGCTAGGGTGGCACTGAGTGCCACCGGGGGTCGGTCCCGGGGACCGACCGGACGGAGACGAGATGGCCAACCCCTGGTTCGAGACCGTGGCCGAGGCCCAGCGGCGGGCGGAGCGGCGGCTGCCCAAGGGCGTGTACGGGGCGCTGGTGGCCGGGTCGGAGAAGGGCCTGACCGCCGACGACAACCTGCGCGCGTTCGACGAGCTGGGCTTCGCCCCGCACACCGCCGGCCTGTCCAACGAGCGGGACCTCGCCACCACGGTCATGGGCCAGGACGTGTCGATGCCGGTCCTCATCAGCCCGACCGGCGTGCAGGCGGTGCACCCGGACGGCGAGGTCGCCGTCGCCCGCGCCGCCGCCGCCCGGAACGTGGCGATGGGCCTGTCCTCGATGGCCAGCAAGCCGATGGAGGAGGTCATCGCCGCCAACCCGAAGACCTTCTTCCAGCTGTACTGGGTCGGCGACCGCGACACCATGGCCGCCAAGGTCGAGCGCGCCCGCCGCGCCGGCGCCGCCGGGCTGATCGCCACCCTGGACTGGTCGTTCTCCTACGGCCGCGACTGGGGCTCCCCGTTCATCCCGGAGAGGATCGACCTCGAGGCGGTGCGCCGCTACGCCCCGCAGGTGGCGCTCAGGCCGCGCTGGCTGTGGGCGTTCGCCAAGACGCGCAGGCTGCCCGACCTGTCCGTGCCCAACATGGTCGGCGACCCCGCCGAGCCGGCGCCGACGTTCTTCGGCGCCTACGGCGCCTGGATGCAGTCCCCCATGCCGACCTGGGACGACGTCGCCTGGCTGCGCGAGCTGTGGGGTAGCGACCGGCCGTTCATGCTCAAGGGCGTCATGCGCGTCGACGACGCCAGGCGCGCCGTGGACGCCGGCGTCACCGCGATCTCCGTCTCCAACCACGGCGGCAACAACCTCGACGGCACCCCCGCCTCGATCCGCGCCCTGCCCGCGATCGCCGAGGCCGTCGGCGACCAGGTCGAGGTGCTGCTCGACGGCGGCATCCGCCGCGGCTCCGACGTCGCCAAGTCCCTGGCCCTGGGCGCCAAGGCGGTCATGATCGGCCGCGCCTACCTGTGGGGCCTGGCCGCCAACGGGCAGGCCGGGGTGGAGAACGTCCTGGACCTGCTGCGCGACGGCCTGGGCTCCGCGCTGACCGGCCTGGCCCGGGGGTCGGCCGCCGACCTGTCCCGCGACGACCTCGTCGTCCCGCCCGGCTTCGAGCGGCGGCTGGGCGTCGAGGGCCCCGACGCCCCGGTCGAGGCCGTGCCCACCCGCCCCCGGCGCGCCCGCAGCGCCTGAACTCGCCGGCCGGGGTCCCGTCGAGGGACCCCGGCCGAGGCCGGTCAGGCGCCGGCGATGAGGTCGCGGCGGCGGGTCCAGCGGCGCTGCACCGCCGTCAGCAGCAGCCGCAGCGGCGCGGGCGCGCCGGCGAACAGCCGCGCCCGCTCCTCCGGCGTCCGGCAGGCGTCGACGACCCACGGCAGGACGAAGACCAGGTCCCGCAGGCCGGTGCCCTCGCGGAAGCGGGTCTCCACCCGCGCGAAGTCCCCGGCGGAGACGTACCGCCGCACCACCGGGAAGACCTCGCGCTCCTCCTCCTCGATGTGCTCGTCGAGCTCGTCGGCGAGCTCGGTGAGGACGGCGGCCAGCGGCCCGGCCTGCGCGGGACCGTCCTGGGCGAACCGGGCGAGCGCCGCCCGGGCCCGGTCGAGCACGCCCTGCAGCGCGGTGTGGTCGTCGGACAGCGGGCCCAGGTCGACCGCGTCCCCGGCCGAGGCGACGATCACCGGCCACAGGACGTCGTCCTCCCGGGAGTGGTGCACGTGCACCTCGTGCAGCACCGCCGCGGCGTGGCGGACGACGGCGCGCTGCCGCCCGGGCGGGCAGGGCCCGCCGGCGGCGATGCCGGTGGCCGCGTCGGCCAGGAGCCGGCAGCCCGACCGCAGCGCGCGGTGCACGAGGGAGAAGCCGAAGAGGTCGGGCTCGGGGTCGCCGGGCCGGCGCGGGGTGACGGGGAAGGGCAGGGCGGGGGCGGTCGAGGTCATGCCGGGACGATCGGGGCGCCCGGTTGGCAGCGGCTTGCGAGCCGCTGGTCGGCGACTCCCGGGGCAGGACGACACGGGACGTGACCCGGCCGTGACCGCTTCCGGTGGAACTCCTCACGACTGCTCGGCGATCGGGCTCGGTCGCCATATGCTCGCGCCGCTATGGGGAGCGGGAGTGCCGGAACCGTCGGGTTCCGGGTGCTGGGCGACGTGGGTGCCGTGCGCGACGGCGAGCCCCTCGACCTCGGCGGCCGCCGCCAGCGCTCGGTGGTCGCCCGGCTGCTGGTCGCGGGCGGGCACGTGGTCCCCGCCGAGGTGCTGGTCGCCGACCTGTGGCGCGGCGCCTCCCCCGCCGACGCGCTGGGGACGCTGCAGGCGCACGTCAGCCACCTGCGACGGGTGCTGGAGCCCGGCCGCGCCCCGCGCACTCCCGCGCGGCTGCTGGTCACCGTGCCGCCGGGCTACGCGCTGCGCCCGGCCGACGACGCCGTGGACGTGCTCGAGGCAGTGCGGCTGCTCGACGAGGGCGACCGGCTGGCCGCCACCGACCCCGCCGGGGCACGCACGCGGTACGGCGCCGCCATCGACCTGTGGCGCGGACCCGCCTACGCCGAGTACCGCGACGAGCCCTGGGCCGCCCCCGAGGCCGCGCGCCTGGACGAGCTGCGGCTGACCGCCGTCGAGCGGCGCGCCGCGGTCGCCCTGGACGCGCCCGGCGGCCGGGACCCGCTCCCGCAGCTGCGCGCGCACGTCGCCGAGCACCCGCTGCGCGAGGAGGGCTGGCGGTTGCTGGCCCTGGGCCTCTACCGCGCCGGGCGGCAGGGCGAGGCGCTGGCCGCGCTCCGCGAGGTGCGCGCCCGGCTGGCCGACGAGCTCGGCGTCGACCCCGGCCCGGAGCTGAAGGCGCTGGAGGAGGCCGTCCTCGCCCAGTCCCCCTCGCTCCTGCCGGCCCGCCCGCCGGCACCGCCCGTCGGCCGCCCGGCGCCCTCCCCCGAGCCCGCCCCGGCCCCGGCTCCGGCCGGCCCCGCGCCCGACGTGCCCCGGCCGGTCGGCCGCGACGCCGAGCTGGCCGCGCTGTCCGCCGCGGCGGAGCGGGCGGCCGGCGGCCAGGTGGAGGTCGCCCTGCTCGCCGGCGAGGCCGGCAGCGGCAAGACCACGGTGCTCGACCACCTGCGCGCCGAGTACGCCCGCCGCGGCTGGGCGACGCTCGCCGTCGCCTGCCCCGAGACCGACGGCGCCCCGCCCGGCTGGCCCTGGTCCGCGGCGCTGCGCGCGCTCGCCGGCCGCACCCCACCGGCCGACCCCGCGCCCCTCGCCGCGCTGCTCACCGACGACGCCCCGGCCGCGACCGGCGGCGACCCGACCGGCAACCGGTTCCGGCTGCACCGCGCCGTCGCCGGCTGGCTGGCCGCCGTCGCCGCGCGGACACCGCTGCTGGTGACCGTCGACGACCTGCACCGCGCCGACCGCGAGACCACCGCGCTGCTGCTCGACCTGCTGCCCGCCCTCGCCGGGTCGCGGGTGCTCGTCGTCGCCGGGCACCGCCCGGAGGAGAGCGCCGGGCTGGCCGACGTCCTCGCCGCGCTCGCCCGCCGCTCCCCGGTCGGCCTGGCGTTGCGCGGCCTGGACGCCGCCGCCGTCGACGAGCTGGTCGAGGACTGGGCACTCACCCCCGTCGACCGCCGCACCCGCGCCGCGATCACCGTCCGCGCCGACGGGAACCCGTTCTACGTCCGGGAGCTGCTCCGGCTGGTCGACTCCGGCGCCGACGTCGACGCCGTCCCCGGCACGGTCCGCGACGTCGTCCGCCACCGGCTGGCCGGCCTGCCCGCGCGCACCGGCACCCTGCTGCGGCTGGCCGCCGTCCTGGGCCGCGAGGTCGACGCCGAGGTGCTGCTCGCCGCCGCCGTCCCGGCCGGCGGCGGCACCGACGAGGACGAGGAGGCCCTGGTCGAGGCGCTGGAGACGGCGCTGGTCAGCGGCCTGCTGGTCGAGCCGGGTCCGGGGCGGCTGCGGTTCGTGCACGCGCTGGTGCGCGACACCCTCTACGAGGACCTGTCCTCGCTGCGCCGCACGCGGCTGCACGGCCGGGTGACCGCCGTCCTCGAGCGGCTGCGCCCGGACGACGTCACCGCGCTCGCCCACCACGCCGCCGCGGCGGGACCCGGCTCCGCCGCCGTGGCCGCACGCTGGGCGCAGGCGGCCGCCGAGCTCGCCGAGCGGCGGTTCGCGTACGCCGACGCCGCGGTCATGTGGGGCCGGGCGGCCGAGGCGGCGACGACGGCGCAGCCGGGCGACGCGGTCGGTCTGGCGCGGCTGCTCGCCGCGCAGGCGCACGCCACGGCGCTGGCCGGCGCCGTCGGCGACGCCCGCGCGCTGCGCACCCGCGCGCTGGCGGTCCTGCCCGACGACGCCCCGGCGGAGCTGACCGCGGCGGTGCTCCTGTCCTCGGACGTCCCGACCTTCTGGAACTCCTGGGTGGACCCGGTGGACGACCGGTTCGTGGCCCGCACCCGGCGCGTGGTCGCCGCCCTGCCGCCCGGCGACCCGCAGCGCGCCCGGCTGCTGGCGATGCTGGCCGTCGAGCTCGAGGAGCGGAACGACCCGCAGGCGGTCGAGGCCTCCGCCCGGGCGCTCGCCGAGGCCCGCCTCGCCGGGGACCCGCTCGCGCTGGCCCACGCGCTGACGGTCCGGCAGTTCCACGCCACGCGCGGGCCGGACCGCAGCGAGGCCACGGCCCTGGGCACCGAGCTGCTCACCCTCGCGCAGCGGGAGGGCTTCGGCCTCTTCGAGGCGGTGGCGCGGCTGGTGCTGCTCCAGTCGACCTGCACCGTGCTCGACCTCGAGGCCGCCGACCGGCACGCCGCGGAGGCCGAGCGCCTGTCCGCGGCCTACGGGCTGCCGCTGCTGCACGGCATCGCCCGCTGCTACGCCGGCCTGCGCGCCGCCGTCGCGGGGCGGGTCGCCGAGGCCCAGGCGGCGTACGACGTGGCCGAGCAGGCCCTGCTCGACGCCGGCTACTACCCCGCGGTCGCGCGGGCGCTCCGGCTGACCACCCAGCTCTCCCTGCGGCTCGCCGACCCCGGCGCCCGGCCGGTGGACCCCGAGGAGATGGCCGCCCTGGCGCCGATCTCCCCCGAGCTGGCGACCGAGACCCGCGCCCTGGCCCTGGTGCTGGCCGGGCGGGCGGAGGAGGCGCGGTCCGTGGGCCCGCCGCGGCTCCAGGCGGTCCGGGACCTGTTCACGCCGTTCCTCCAGTACTGCCGGGGCCTGGTCGGGCTGGCCCTCGGGGACCGCGGGCGGATGGCGGAGGCCGAGGCGGAGCTGCTCCCCTACCGCGACACGGTGTGCGGGACGCACACCGCGCAGCTGGCCTTCGGCCCGACGGCGACGCTGCTCGCCCGGCTGGCCGCCGCGCGCGGCGACCGGGAGGCGGCCGAGGCGCACCGCGGGGTCGCGATCGCCGTCGCCGAGCGGACCGGCCACCCCGGCTGGATCGCGGAGGCCCGCGCGGCGCTGGACTAGCGGCCGGCGACCACGTCGCGGCGGCGGCGCCAGCCCGGCTCGGCCGCACGCAGCAGCAGCCGCAGCGGCAGCGACGTCGCGCCGAGCAGCCCGGCCCGCTCGTCCGGGGTGCGGCAGGCGTCGGCGACCCACGGCAGCGCGAACGCCGCGGACCGGGGCCCCGAGCCGCGCGCGCAGACGCCCTCGTAGCGGGCCAGGTCGCGCACCGACACGCACCGGCGGATCACCGGGAACACCTCGCGCTCCTCCTCCTCGACGTGCTCGTCCAGCGCGTCGGCCAGTTCCGCGAGGACGGCGGCCAGCGGCGCCGCGGCGCCGGGACCGGTGGCGGCGGCGGCGGCGGCGAAGGCGGTCAGCGCCGCGTCGGCCCGGCCGAGCACCGCCCACAGGACGGCGTGGTCCTCGACCAGCGGCTCGAGGTCGGCGGCGTGCGTCCCGGCGGAGGCGGCCACCACCGGCCACAGGACGGCGTCCTCCCGGGCGGTGTGCGCGCGCACCTCCCGCAGCACGCACCGGCCGAAGGCGACCACCGCCCGCCGCCGCTCCGCCGGCCACACGGCGCCGGCGGCGGCCTCCGCGGCGACGCCGGCCAGCAGCCGGCAGCCGCCGCACAGCGCGCGGTGCGCCAGCGCCAGGCGGGTCACGTCGGCCTCCGGGTCGCCGGGCCGGCGGGGCGTGACGGGGAACGGCAGCGGTGCGGTCGCGGTCACGGTGCCACGGTCGCCCGGCCCGGTTGCCGGTGACTTGCGTCCGACTACCGCCGCGGCGGAAGCCCCCGGGACCGCCCGGTGTTGCAGCGGGCAACGAACCTCGTCGTCCCAGGAGCTGTCCCATGCGCATCCCGCTGTCCGTGCTCGACCTCGCCCCCGTCGCCCCCGGGGAGACCTACGGCAGCAGCATCGCGGCGAGCGTCGCGCTGGCGCAGCGGGCGGAGGAGGCCGGCTACCGCCGGGTCTGGTACGCCGAGCACCACAACATGCCGACGATCGCGTCGTCGGCCACCAGCGTGCTGATCGCGCACGTCGGCGCGCACACCTCCACCATCCGGCTCGGCGCCGGCGGCGTCATGCTGCCCAACCACTCGCCGCTCACGATCGCCGAGCAGTTCGGCACGCTCGAGGCGATGTACCCCGGGCGCATCGACCTCGGCCTGGGCCGCGCGCCCGGCTCGGACCAGAACACGACCTACGCCCTGCGCCGCGACCCCGCCTCCGCCGAGCGCTTCCCCCAGGACGTGCTCGAGCTGCAGGGCTACCTGACCGGCGAGTCGCGGGTGCCCGGCGTGCAGGCCGTCCCCGGCCGCGGGTCGGACGTGCCGCTGTACGTCCTGGGCTCGTCGATGTTCGGCGCCGGCCTGGCCGCCGCGCTCGGGCTGCCCTACGCCTTCGCCTCGCACTTCGCGCCGCAGCTGCTGGAGCCCGCGGTGGCCGCCTACCGGCGCGACTTCCGCCCGTCCGCGCAGCTCGACGCCCCGTACGTCATCGCCGGCGTCAACGCGATCGCCGCCGACACCACCGAGGCGGCCCGGGAGATGCTGCGGGCCACCCGCCGCCGGCTCGCCGTCGGGCTGTTCGGCCAGGGCCGCGAGCTCGACGACGACGCCGCGGAGCTGCTGCTGTCCTCGGGCGCGGGCCGGCACGTGGACTCGATGCTCACCCACACCGCCGCCGGCACCCCGGCCGAGGTCCGCGAGCGGCTCACGGAGTTCGCGCGGCTGGCCGACGCCGACGAGCTGATCGTCGCCCACCAGGCGCCCGGCACCGAGGCCCGGCTGCGCTCGGTCACGCTGACCGCCGAGGCCATGGAGTCCGTCGCCGCGTAGGACGGGGTGGCGGGGACGGCCGTTCCCGCCACCCCGGGCCGCCCGGGGCGTCGGGGTGAGCCGGGGACGGCGCTCGGCGAGGATGACCCGGTGCACGCCGAGACCGTCCTCCTGCTCGTCCTGGCCGCGGTCGCGGTGATCGTGGCGGCCCGCTGGCTGGCCGGCCGCACCGGCGTCCCGGCGGCCGCGCTGCTCACCGTGACCGGACTGGTCTACGCGCTGCTGCCCGGTCCGAACCTCACGCTCGACCCCGAGATCGTCCTCACCGTCCTGCTCCCGCCGCTGCTCTACAGCGCCGCGCTGGACTCCTCGCTGATCGCCATCCGCGCCAACATGCGGACCGTCGTCGGCCTGTCGGTGCTGCTCGTCCTGGTCACCGCCCTGGTCATCGGCGCCGGGTTCGCGCTGTGGGTCCCCGGGGCGACGCTCGCCGCCGGCATCGCCCTGGGCGCCGCCGTCGCCCCGCCGGACCCGGTGGCCGCGCTCGCCGTCGGCCGCCGGGTCGGGCTGCCCCCGCGGCTGGTCACGCTCATCCAGGGCGAGGGGCTGCTCAACGACGCGACCGCGCTGACCCTGCTCAGCGTCGCCGTCGCGGCCGCGGTGGGCGACGGCTTCTCCACCTGGTCGGCGCTGGGCCAGTTCGCGCTCGCCGCCGCCGGGGGCGTCGCCGCCGGGCTGGTCGTCGCCTACGGCGTCCGGCCGCTGCGCCGGCTGCGCCGCGACCCGCTGGCGTCCAACGCGATCTCCCTGGCGACGCCGTTCGTCGCCTACCTGCTGGCCGAGTCGGTGCACGTGTCCGGCGTGCTGGCCGTCGTCGTCGCCGGGCTGGTGATCGCGCACAACGCGCCGTACTGGCAGTCGGGGGCCACGCGGCTGCAGACCGACGCGGTGTGGAGGCTGGTCGACTTCCTGCTCGAGGGCGTCGTCTTCCTGCTCATCGGCCAGCAGCTGCCCGCCGTCATCCGCGGCCTGGGCCAGTACGCGCCCTCGACCGTCGTCGTCGCCTCGCTGATCACCGTGGGCGCGGTGCTGCTGGTCCGGCCGCTGTGGCTGTGGCTCACCGAGCACGCGCCGCAGGCGCTGCACATGCGGCTCAGCGGCGCGCCCGCCGCCGACGAGGACGACGACCCCACGACCCCGCCGCGGCAGCTGTCCGGCCGGGAGATCGCCGTGCTGAGCTGGGCCGGCACCCGCGGCGTCATCAGCCTCGCCGCCGTCTTCACCATCCCGCTGACCACCGACGCCGGCGACCCGTTCCCCGACCGCGACCTGCTGCTGTTCTGCGCCTTCCTCGCCGTGCTGGTCACCCTCGTCGGCCAGGGCGCGACCTTCGCGCCCCTGGTGCGCCGGCTGCGCCTGCGCGCCGATGCCGCCGACGCCGCCCGGCTGCGCAACCAGGCGCGGGTCGCCGCGGTCGACGCGGGGCTCGCCCGGCTCGACGAGCTGCAGGCCGAGCAGCACGACCACCTCGACGACGCCGCGATCGAGTCGATCCGCGCCGCGCTGCGCACCCGGCGGACCCGGTACGAGCGGCGGCTGGAGGTCCTCGTGGACGCCGAGGGCGAGGTGCCGATGTCGCCGGAGTACGAGGCGGCGCTGCGGGTGCGCCGGGCGGTCATCGACGCCGAGCGCGAGGAGCTGCTGCGCTGGCGTGACCTCGGCCGGCTGCCCGACGAGGGGCTGCGCACGCTGGAGCGGGAGCTGGACCACCAGGAGCACCTGCTCCCGGCCCGCCCCGCCTGAGCGCTCCCGCTAGGGGCGCCCGGCCCGGGGCACGTCGACCCGGGCGGCCTCGACCCGGCCGGCGCGCGGGCCGCCCTCGGCCCAGGTGGGCGCGGTGCAGACGAACAGCGTCCGCCCGTCGTCGCCGCCGAGCGTGCAGGCGTAGGACGGCGAGCCCGACCCGACGGGCACCCGGCCGGTCACCTCGCCGCCCTCGCGCACGCGCAGCACCTCGGCGGTGCGGGCGGTGGCGAACCAGACGTGCCCCTCGGCGTCGAGGCAGATGCCGTCGGGCGCCAGGCCCGGCGTCTCCGCGAACACCCGGCGGCCGGACAGCGAGCCGTCGTCGGCGACGTCGAAGGCGGTGAGCCGGGCGCCGTACGTCTCGGCGACCACCAGCGTCCGGCCGTCGCCGGTGAGCGCCATGCCGTTGGGGAAGCGCAGGTCCTCGGCGACGACGGACGCGGCGCCGTCGGGGTCCACCCGCACCAGCCCCGTCGGCTCCACCGGCGCGCCCCCGACCAGGTCGAACCCGAAGCTGCTGACGTAGGCCCGTCCGGCGGCGTCGACGACCAGGTCGTTGGCGCGGGAGCGGGTCAGGCCGGTGAGGTCGGCACGCACGACCGGGCGCCCGCCGGCGACCTCCAGCAGTGCCCGCCGGGTCATCGCGACGACGAGCAGCGTCCCCTCCGGCGTCCAGCCCAGCCCGGACGGCGCGTCGTCGAGGTCGAGGACCGTCGTCAGGACGCCGTCCGGGGTGAGCGTGCGCACCCGCCGGTCGTGGAAGTCGGAGAACCACAGCCGGCCGTCGTGCCAGCGCGGGCCCTCGGGGAAGCCGAGGTCGCCGGCCAGCGTCGTCGTCGCGTCCACGGCGGGCAGCGTAGGAGTGCGGCGCCCCGGCCGCGGCGGCTCAGGGGCGGTACCGCGTCTGGCCGTGCGGCCCGCCGAACAGCAGCACCTTGTCCGGCGGCACCCGGTAGACCCGCGCGCCGCCCCCGGTGGCCCCGCCGGAGGAGCTCAGCTCGACGAACTCGTCCCCGCGCACCGCGAAGTGCCAGTCCTCGCCGTACTTCGCGTACCAGGCGTCGGCCAGCACCTGCAGCTCCCCGGGGTCGGTGACCCGCACCGCGACGCCCTCGACGACGACGTCGCGCCCGCTGTCCCAGCCGTGCGCGCCGGTGCTGCCGGTGGTCACCGCCACGTGCGGGTTGCCGTCGAGGTTGCGCGCCTTCTGCTCGTCGGCGCCGGTGCAGAAGGCGAACGCGCCGTCGTGCCAGACGCCGACGAGCGGGACGGCGTGCGGCCGGCCGTCCGCGCGGACGGTCGTGATCCAGTAGAGCTGGGCGTCGGTGAGCAGCCGCTCGACGTCGGCCCAGGGCGGTGCGGTCGCCGTGGCGTCGCCGTACCGGGGGTCGATCTGTCCGGTCGTCATGCCCTGTGGGACCCCCGCGGGGCCGGCGTCTCATCGCCGCCGGATCGGTCCCTGGCGCCGGTGCAGGCGAAGAGGAACGCGGGCGGCACGTTCCACGGCGTCACCCGCGTGCGGACGTCGGCGAACCGGCGGCGCAGCTCGCCGAGCACCAGCGGCGAGTACTGGATCACGACCGCGGTGCCGCCCGGGCGCAGCGCACGGGGCAACTGGTCGAGCAGCCGGCGGCGCAGGCCCGCCTCGAGCGAGGTGAACGGCAGCATGGAGACGACGACGTCGGCGCGCTCGCCGTCGAGGAGGCCGTCGAGGTCCTCCGCGGAGCCGCACACGACCTGCAGCCGGGGGTCGTCGAGGCGCTCGGAGAGCCGGCGGGCCAGCTGCGGGTCGATCTCCAGCGCGACCAGCCGGGCGCCCGCGCCGAGCCGGGCGAGGATCTCCCGGGTGGCCACCCCCGTGCCGGCCCCGAGCTCGACGACCAGGCCGGCGGCCGGGACGTCGGCGAGGTCGAGCATGGCGCGCACCGCCGTCCGGGACGTCGGGAGCACCGCCCCCACCTGGCGCGGGTTGGTGACGAAGGCGCGCAGCAGCCGCACGCCGTCGCCGAGGGTCTGCGGCACGGCTCCCCCCTCCGCCGCCCCGTGCGGCGCGGCTGCCCGGACCCTGCCACGGATCGCGGCGCCGGACGACCGCTCAGCCGGCCCGGTGGGCGTCGAGCCAGGCGACGACGTCGTCGAGGACCTGCTCCTTCTCCGGCTCGTTGTGCGGCTCGTGGAACAGCCCGTCGTAGACGCGGTGGGTGAGGTCGGGCGAGCCCGCGTGCTCGCGGACCACCTCGCCGGCCGCCGGCGCCACCAGCCGGTCGGCGCTGCCGTGGACCACCAGCAGCGGGAGCCGGAGCCCGCGCAGCCGGCGGGGCATCGCCGCGGCGGTCCGCATGAGCTCGGCGCCGGTGCGGGCGACCATCCTCCCGTTGTGGTTGAGCGGGTCGGCCCGGTAGGCGGCCACCACCTCGGGGTCGCGGCTGACCGCCTCGACGTCGAGGGTGAGCACGCCCAGACCCGGGGCCAGCCGGGCCAGCAGCGGCGCCACCGCCCGCTGCACCGGGGTGGCGGCGCTGGTGTCGAGCGCGGGCGCCGAGATCACGGCGCCGACCACGCGCGCGTCCGGCTCGCCGGTCAGGTACTGCAGCGCGATGAGCCCGCCGAGGCTGTGGCCGTAGACGAACACCGGGACGCCGGGGTGCCGGTCGGCGGCGGCGCGGACGGTCTGCGCCACGCCCTCGACGGTGCCCGCCATGCTCACGACGTCGCCGCGCCGGCCGGGCGACCGGCCGTGGCCGGGGTGGTCGGGCGCGTAGGAGGCGTAGCCGGCGCGGCCGAGCCGCTCGGCCACGTGCGCGTACCGGCCGCCGTGCTCGTGCACGCCGTGCACGAGCACGACGACACCGACCGGGTCGGGGACGCTCCAGCCCTGCCAGAACTGCCCCGAGGGCAGCGTGCCCTCCCCGTGCCGCACCGCTGTCGTCACGCGTCCTCCCGGTCCGTCGACGTCCGTCCTCAGCACCGTCGCGCACCGTAGCCCCCGCGGCCGCGAGGGGGTCGACCGCTAGCGTCCGCCCGGTGACCGCCCGCTCCCGCCGCCTGCCGCGCCTCGCCGCGCTCGGCCTCGCCGCCGCCCTCGCCCGCCGCGCCCGCACGGTCGCGGCCGTGCCTCCCGAGCTGCGCCGCCCGGACCTGTGGCTGCCGCTGTCGATCGGCTCCCGGCTCGAGCTGCGGATCGGCCGCCGGCTGTTCGGGTCCCGGGTGACCGAGCCGGTGGCAGGGGTGACCGTCACGCGGCACGACGTCCCCGGCGGGCAGGACGTGTTCGTGTACGAGCCGGCGCGCCGCACCGGCGGCGCGCTGCTGTGGGTGCACGGCGGCGGCACGGTCATCGGGCAGCCCGAGGGCGACCACGACGTGTGCAGCCGGATGGCCCGCGACCTCGGCGTCGTCGTGGTCAGCGCCCGCTACCGGCTGGCGCCCGAGCACCCGTTCCCCGCGGCGCTCGACGACCTGCTGGCCGCGCTGTGCGACCTGCACCGGCGGGCCGGGGGGCTCGGCGTGGACCCGGCGCGCGTCGCCGTCGGCGGGGCCAGCGCGGGCGGCGGGCTGGCCGCCGCGCTGGCGCAGCGGGCGCACGACGAGGGCGTGCCGGTCGCCTTCCAGCTGCTGGTCTACCCCATGCTCGACGACCGCACCGTGCTGCGCCGGAGCACCGCCGGCCGCGGGAGGCTGGTCTGGACGCCGCGGTCCAACCGGTGGGCCTGGACCGCCTACCTGGGGCACGCGCCGCGCGCCGACGAGCCGCGTCCCTACGCCGCGCCGGCCCGCCGCCTGGACCTCTCCGGCCTGCCGCCGGCGTGGATCGGCGTCGGGGCCCTCGACCTGTTCCACGACGAGGACGTCGCCTACGCCCGGCGCCTGGAGGCGGCCGGCGTGCCGGTGCGGCTGCACGTCGAGCCGGGGATGTACCACGCGGCCGAGCTGGAGCTGCAGACGACCGTCGCGACGATGCGGGCCTTCCAGCAGGCCGCGTTCGACGCCCTCGGCGCCGCGGTCGGCGCCGCGTGACGCAGCAGGACACGGCACCGCGCTTCGCGGCACCCGCGGGGACGGTCACCGCCCGGCGGTCCGACGGCGTCGTGCGGGCCACCGGCATCCGGTACGCCCGGGCGGAGCGGTTCCGCCCGCCGGTGCCCGAGCCCCCCGCGGCCGGCGTCGTCGACGCGACGGCGTGGTCGCCGGCGTGCCCGCAGCCGCCGGCGCCGGAGCTCGAGCTCATGGTCACCGACCCCATGGGTGAGCTCGTCGCCGACGAGGACTGCCTGCGGCTGTCGGTGACCGTGCCGGAGGACGCCTCCCCCGGCGACCGGCTGCCGGTGATGGTGTGGGTGCACGGCGGCTCCTACGTCAGCGGCGCCGGCGACGCCCCCGCCTACGACCCGGCCGCGCTGGTGCGCGAGCAACGGGTGGTCGTCGTCAGCGTGACCTACCGGCTCGGGCTGCTCGGCTTCCTCGGCGACGGGGACGGCCGGCCGGCCAACCTCGGCCTGCTCGACCTCGTCGAGGCGCTGCGCTGGGTGCGCGGGAACGTCGCGGCCTTCGGCGGCGACCCGGACGCGGTGACGCTGTTCGGCGAGTCCGCCGGCGGCGACGCCGTCGCCCACCTGCTGGCGGCCGACGGCGCCCGCGGTCTGTTCCGCCGCGCGGTCGTGTCCAGCGCCCCGCTGGGGCTGTCCCGCGGCCGGGCGCGGATGAGCGCCGCGATGGCCGCCGAGGCGCGGTCGCTGTCCGCCGCCGCGCCGGTCGCGGAGGTCGTGGCCGCGCAGGCGCGGGTGGCGGCGCGCGCCCGCCGGTACGGGCTGGTCGCCGCCATGCCGTTCGGCACCCAGTACGGCCTCCCGCCGCTGCCGGCCGAGGAGGCGGTCGAGGACACGTGGGCGGAGGCGGCGCCGGAGGTCGACCTGCTCGTGGGTGCCAACAGCCGCGAGGTGGCGCTGTTCGCCGCACTGCTGCCGCCGGCCGCACGGCTGGCCCGCGTCCCCGTCGTCGGCCGGCCGCTGGTGGAGGCGGTCGTGCGGGTGCTCACCCGGCGCATCTACGCCCGCGACGCCGCACGGGCCGCCCGCAGGCACCGCGCGGCCGGCGGGCGCGCGGTGCACTACACGCTCTCCTACGGCACCGGCGCGCTCACCGGGGCGCACGCGATCGACCTGCCGCTGCTGTTCCCGCACCGGCACACGTGGGAGGCCTCGCCGCTGCTGGCCGGCCTCCGGTGGGAGGACGTCGTCGCGGCCGGCCGGGAGGTCCGCCGGGTGTGGGCGCACTTCGCCCGCACCGGGGACGTTCCCGCCGACCCGCCGCCGTTCCTGCGGGTCGACCGCGGCTGAGGCCTCAGGGGACGACGGGGTCGACGTCACGCGTGCAGAACATGCACACCGACGCGTCGACCGGGATGAAGCTCTTGCAGTGGTCGCACTCGCGGTTGCCCTGGGCGCCCGCGGTCTCCCGGCCGGTGGCCCGGCGGATCGCCTGGACGAGGAACATGATCGTCAGCGCGAGCAGCAGGAACGACACCAGCGAGGTCAGGAACGACCCGTAGCGGATCTGCGCGCCGTTCACCGTGAGCACGAGGGCGGTGAAGTCGGGCTGGCCGAAGACCGCGGCCACCAGCGGCAGGATCACGTCGCCGACCAGCGACTCGACCACCGTGGCGAAGGCGGCCCCGATGGCCACGCCCACGGCCAGGTCCACGAGGCTGCCCGAGAAGGCGAAGTTCCTGAAGTTCGTCAGCAGCGTGCGCACGGTGTCCCTCCCCGTCAGGTCCCGACGGCCGGAGGGTAGGGCCCGCGGCGCCTCGGCGCGGCCCGGACGGCGGGCCGTCGTCGCCGGGACCGGGGCCGGGGTCGCGCTGCAGCCAGGCGACGTCGTGCCAGGCACCGTCCTTCCGGCCCACCCGCCGGTGGGAGGTCACGCCGCGACGCCACGGCTGCCGGCCCTCAGGCCGGGGCCAGGACCGGCTCCTCCCGCCACAGCACCGGCTCGCCGCGGCGGTCCTGCTTGGACAGGTACATCGCCTGGTCGGCGCGCTTGGTCAGCGCCGCGGCGTCGAGCCCGGGCTCCCCGCAGGCCACGCCCAGGCTGGCCCGCAGCGGCACGGTGCCCGCGGTGATCTCGGCCGGCACCGCCAGCGCCGCCTGGATCCGGGCACCGAGCGAGGCGGCCGCCGCCGGGCCGTCGACCCGGCGGCTGACGACGAGGAACTCGTCCCCGCCGATCCGCCCGACGACGTCGTCGCGGCGCAGCACGCCGGCCAGCCGCGCGGCCGTGGTCACCAGCAGCTCGTCGCCCGCGTCGTGGCCGAGGGTGTCGTTGACCGGCTTGAAGTCGTCGAGGTCGATGAAGACCACCGCCGTCGACGCTGCGTCCGGCCCGGCCAGCGCGGCCTCCAGGACGGCGATGGTGGAGGCGCGGTTGTGGCAGCCGGTCAGGGCGTCGAAGGTCGCCCGGGCGGTGAGCTCCTCGCGCATGCGGGCGCTGTCGGTGACGTCGGAGACGCACACCAGCGCGCCGGGGGCGCCCTCGCGGTCGCCGAGCGCGACCAGGCTCACCGCGCACACCCGGGCCTCCCCGGCCGGCGTGCGGATGCCGACCTCCACCGCGGCGTCCACGCCGTCGCCGAGGACGCGCGCGAGCGCCGCCTCCAGCGCCGCCCGGCCGCCCTCGTCGGCCCGCGCCGCGACGTCGTCCCAGCCGGTCACCGCGGGCACGCCCAGCAGCACCGGCAGGCGGGAGTTGGTGTGCACGACCTCCCGCTCGCGGGTCAGCTGCGCGATGCCCTGCGGCAGCGCCTCGGTCAGCCGGCGCAGCAGCCGCTCCTGCTGCTGCAGGGCCTCGTGCGCGGCCATCTCGTCGGAGACGTCGCTCATCTGCGTCACGACGACGGCGTCGGCGGGGTCGTCGGCCGCGACGTACTGGTTCTCCAGCTCCAGCCACGCCCACGTGCCGTCGGCGCGGCGGTGCCGCAGCCGCACCCGCTGGGCCTCCTGGCGGGACAGCAGCTCCAGCCAGTTGGCGATCGCCCGCTCCTGGTCGTCGGGGTGGACGAACTCCGAGGAGCGCTGGCCGACCATCTGCGCCGGCGGCCAGCCGAGCATCCGGGTGGTGCGCTCGTCGATGTCGGTGATCACCGCCAGCGACGTCTTGCGGACCGTCGCCGTGCGCGGCCGCCGCGACACCTCCAGCCCCGCCAGCGGCGCGGGCCCGCGGTCGCCGGCGGCCGCGTCGAGCACGTCGAGGGCACCGAGCAGGACGCCGTGCTCCTCGCGGAGGTCGACGAAGGTGAGCGACAGCGGCACCCCCGGCTCGCGCCGCCCGTGGACCGTGGCCAGGCCGACGCCGTGGGTACGGGCCCGCTCGAAGGCGGTGACGACGAACATCGCGTCGGCGGGGACGATCGCGTCGAGGAACGTGGCGCGGTCGGCCGGCGGGGTCATCACCCGCTCCGGCGGGACGCCGAGCGAGGCCGGCACCGGGACGAACACGCCGTCGGAGGCGATCGCGGCCAGCACGGCGCCGGGCAGCCGGAGCAGCGAGGACAGGACGTCCGCGCGCTCGGCCGGCGTCCTCGGGGTGGCGGTCACACCGTCGGCATCGGCGCGCCGCGGCCGGTCCTTGAGCGGCCGGTGTGGCCCGCCTCACCCTCCGGGGTCGGTCCTCGGCGTGTCACCGGACCGGGTGGCAGGATGACGGGACGGAGACGTCCGCTCCAACTGCCGGGCGATGACGTCACGCCCACCCCGGGTCACCCGGCTGGAGGTGTCGCGGTGCAGTCTGCGGCCATCCCGACGACCATGCTCACCACCTCGCCCCCGCACCCCGCCCCGGGCGGCACGGGGTGGCTGCTCGGCGCCGCTCGCGGCGGGCACGCCCGCGACCTGGCCGCCGTCCTGCCCGAGCGGTGCGGCGTCGCGGTCACCGCCCGGGTGCAGCGGGCCCCCTGCCTGCCGCTGGACACCGGCAGCGAGGTCGTCGGGGCGCTCCCGGTGTACGTGGCCGGCCCCGGGCCGGGGCCCGAACGCGCGACCCCCACCGCGGTGGCCGGGCACGCCGCCCCGGCGCTGCTCTCCGGGCGGCGGACCGCGCACCTGGGCGTCGCGCTGGACAGCCGGGACGTCGTCGGCCAGGCCGAGGGCGTGCTCGTGGAGCGCCACCGGATCACCGCCGACACCGCGTTCGGCGTCCTCGTCCGCGCCTCGCAGGACACCGGCCGCGAGGTGCGCGACGTCGCCCGGCTGGTCACCGAGACCGGGGAGGCCCCGGCCGGCACGCCCGCGGACGGCCCGCGGTGACCGGCGGCGGGCACGACTTCGTCCTCCTCGACAGCGAGGAGGCGCACGCGCAGGTGGTCGGCGACTTCGTCGCGGAGGGGGTGACGCGCGGCGAGTGCGTCCTGGTCACCGCCCTCGGCGACCGGGAGGAGCGGCTGTGGGCCCGGCTGCGCCGCGCGGGCGTCGTCGACGAGGCCTGGGAGCCGGCCGCCACGACGGCGGTCCGCGTCGTGCCGCCGGACCCGGCCGAACTGCCCGCGGCGGTCACCGGGGCGCTGTCCGAGGGGTGGCCCGCCGTCCGGTTCACCGGCGCGATCACCACCCCGGGCGTCAACGCGTTCGAGGCCGTCGTCGGCGAGCTGACCGCCGGGCACCCGCTCACCGTGCTGTGCCCCTACTTCCGCGACCTGCTGGTGCCCGGCCAGCACGCGGACCTCACCGCGCTGCACCGCTCGCAGGTGGACGCGACCGCGGAGTACGACGACGGAGTCTTCCGGCTGACCCGGCGCGGGGACCGCCTGCACCTCGCGGGCGAGCTGGACTCGGGCAACGCGGACGCGCTGCGCGCGGTGCTGCAGGCGACGCTGGCCGGGAGCAGCGCCTGGGACCTCAGCGACCTGCGCTTCCTCGACGTCGGCGCGGCCGACTCCCTGGTCGCGGCGGCCGCCGGGCCACCCGGGCTGACCGTCGTCGGCGCCTCGCGGCTGACCGCCCGGCTGGTCCGCCTGCTGACCGACCGCTACCCCGACCGCGCGGTGGAGCTGGTGGACGCCGCCTCCGAGGGCGCCCCTCCGTGACGGAGCCCGACGCCGCCCCGGTGCACCGGGGCGCGTCCCACGCGGGACGGGCGTAGGCCGGGGCGATCGCCGCGGACCTGTGCCGCCGCGCGGCGGCGCGCGGCGGGCCGCCGCCGCCCGCGTGCGCCCCGCCGGCCGCCCCGCCCGCTCGACCGCAGACCCCCCCTCCACGAGCCCCGGGCCGGCCCGCCGCCCCGCC
>NZ_JBJGZT010000044.1:0-24807 GCF_054050655.1 Geodermatophilus sp. SYSU D00663
TGCCTCGACATCATCGCCCCCTCGGGAGCCCGCGCGCGGCGCGCCCGCCCCCCCCCCCGCCCCCCCCCCCCCCCCCCCCCCCCCCCCCCCCCCCCCCCCCCCCCCCCCCCCCCCCCCCCCACGCCGGAGGGACACCTGAGCGCGCCGCACGAGGACGACAACGGCTCGTCCGTCGTCCGGGTGCAGCCCGGAGCGCCCGACCGACCCGTCCGGGTGAGGCCCCGGGCGGTAGACTCGCGGCCGTGACCGGCGGACGCCTGCTTCTCCGGCCGTGCTGACCTGAGCAACCAGTCAGCACGGCGACCCCTCCTGTGTGAGGGGTCTTTTCATGTCCGCCGACGGATGACCCCGGGAGCACCGCGATGAGCCAGACGGCCAGCCAGCCCACGACCGAGCCGGCCGAGGAGGGCGTCCCCCCGCACCGCTACACCCCGGCCCTCGCCCAGCGGATCGAGCTGGAGTGGCAGGACCGGTGGGAGCGGGAGGGGACGTTCCACACACCCAACCCGGTGGGCCGCCTGTCCGAGGGCTTCGAGCGGGTCGAGGGCCGGCCCAAGACCTTCATCATGGACATGTTCCCGTACCCCTCGGGTGCGGGCCTGCACGTCGGCCACCCCCTGGGCTACCTGGGCACCGACGTCACCAGCCGGTTCCGCCGCATGGACGGCGACAACGTGCTGCACCCGATGGGCTACGACGCCTTCGGCCTGCCCGCCGAGCAGTACGCCGTGCAGACCGGGCAGCACCCGCGGATCACCACCGAGGCCAACATCGCGGCGATCCGGGCGCAGCTGCGCCGGCTGGGCGTCGACCACGACGAGCGCCGCACCTTCGCCACGATCGACCCGGGCTACTACCGGTGGACCCAGTGGATCTTCCTGAAGATCTTCGGCGCCTGGTTCGACGAGCAGGCCGGTCGCGCCCGCCCGGTCGAGGAGCTGGTCGCCGAGCTGGACGCCGGCACCCGCGAGCCCGCGCCGGGCACCAACCCCTCGGGGCGGCCGTGGGCCGAGCTGTCCGACGTCGACAAGCGCAAGGTCGTCGACGCCCACCGGCTGGCCTACCTGCACGAGGCGCCGGTCAACTGGTGCCCGGGCCTGGGCACGGTGCTCTCCAACGAGGAGGTCACCCCCGACGGCCGCTCCGAGCGCGGCAACTTCCCGGTGTTCCGGCGCCCGCTGACCCAGTGGATGATGCGGATCACCGCCTACGCCGAGCGGCTGCTGGCCGACCTGGACCGGCTGGACTGGTCGGACTCGGTCAAGCAGATGCAGCGCAACTGGATCGGCCGCTCGACCGGTGCCCGCATCCGCTTCGCCGCCGGTGACGAGACGATCGAGGTGTTCACCACCCGTCCCGACACCCTGTTCGGCGCCACCTACGTGGTGCTCGCGCCCGAGCACCCGCTGGTGGAGACGCTCACCGCCGACGCGTGGCCCGACGGCACCGACCCGCGGTGGACCGGCGGCGCGGCGACCCCGGCCGAGGCGGTGCGCGAGTACCAGCGGCAGGCATCCCGGCGCTCGGAGCTGGACCGGCAGAACGAGAGCCGGGAGAAGACCGGCGTGTGGCTGGGCACCACCGCCGTCAACCCGGTCACCGGGGCGGAACTGCCCGTCTTCACCGCCGACTACGTGCTGACCGGCTACGGCACCGGCGCGATCATGGCCGTCCCGGGCGAGGACACCCGCGACTGGGAGTTCGCGCAGGCCTTCGGCCTGCCGATCGTGCGCACGGTGCAGCCGCCCGCCGACTTCGACGGCGGCGCGTACACCGGCAGCGGCCCGATGATCAACTCGTCGAACAAGCACGTCTCGCTGGACGGGCTGACCGACAAGGCCGCCGCCATCGCCCGGGTGAGCGAGTGGCTGGTGGCCGCCGGGCACGGCGAGGCGACCACCACGTACAAGCTGCGCGACTGGCTGTTCAGCCGGCAGCGCTACTGGGGCGAGCCGTTCCCGATCGTCTACGACGCCGACGGCCTGCCGCGCGCGGTGCCCGAGTCGCTGCTGCCGGTGCTGCTGCCCGACGTCGACGACTACTCGCCGAAGACCTTCGCCGACGACGACGCCGACTCCCAGCCCGAGCCGCCGCTGTCGCGGGTCACCGAGTGGACGACCGTCGAGCTCGACCTGGGCGACGGGCCGAAGCCCTACCGGCGCGAGACCAACACGATGCCCAACTGGGCGGGATCGTGCTGGTACTACCTGCGCTACCTGGACCCGGGTGACGACACGCAGATGGTCGACCCCGAGCTGGAGCGGTACTGGCTGGGCCCGCAGTCGCCGGGCGACGTCGGCGGCGTGGACCTCTACGTCGGCGGCATGGAGCACGCGGTCCTGCACCTGCTCTACGCCCGCTTCTGGCACAAGGTGCTGCACGACCTGGGCTACGTGTCCAGCGAGGAGCCGTTCCGTCGGCTGGTCAACCAGGGCTACATCTCCGCCTACGCCTACACCGACGAGCGCGGCTTCTACGTGCCCGCCGCCGAGGTGGTCGAGGAGGACGGGCAGTTCTTCTTCGAGGGCAGGCCGGTCAACCGCGAGTACGGGAAGATCGGCAAGTCCCTGAAGAACATGGTCACGCCCGACGAGATGATCGGCGCCTACGGGGCCGACACGTTCCGGGTGTACGAGATGTCGACCGGGCCGCTGGAGCAGTCGCGCCCGTGGGACACCAAGGCCGTCGTCGGCTCGCAGCGGCTGCTGCAACGGATCTGGCGGGTCGTCGTCGACGAGGGGACCGGCGCGGTCCGGGCCGCCGACGACGCCGCGCCGTCCGAGGACGTGCTGCGGGCGCTGCACAAGGCGATCGCCGGCGTGCGCGACGGCATGGCGACGCTGCGGTTCAACGTCGCCATCGCCCGGATCGCCGAGCTGACCAACGCGCTGACCGCGGCCTACGGCGCCGAGTCCCCGGTGCCGCGGGCGGTGGCCGAGCCGCTGGTGCTGCTGGTGGCGCCGCTGGCCCCGCACCTGGCCGAGGAGCTGTGGGCCCGCCTCGGGCACTCCGACTCGGTCGCCTGGGCGCCGTTCCCGGTCGCCGACGAGCGGTGGCTGGTCGAGGACACCGTGCAGGTCGCGGTCCAGGTCAACGGCAAGGTGCGGGCGCAGGTGACCGTGCCGGCCGACGCCGACGCCGCGGCGCTGGAGGAGGCGGCGCGGGCCGACGAGAAGGTCGCCGCGCAGCTGGACGGCCGGACCGTGCGGCGCGTGGTCGCCGTCCCCGGCCGGCTGGTCAACTTCGTCGTCGCCTGACCGAGGACCCCGTCCCCCTCACCGCTCGCGAGCTCGCGGCGAGCCTCCGGACGGGGCCGGCCCCGCCCGGTACCCCGGTTCAGGCGGGGCGGACGCGGATGACCGCGTGCCGCTCGGTGCCCGGCCGGGTCAGCCGCTGCCACAGGCGCGCGCTGCCGTAGGAGACCCGCCACCGCCAGCCGTACCGGCGGGCGAGCGCGGCCCGCGCCTGCCGCCACTCGTGCGGCTGCAGCAGCTCGGCGGTGGCCTCGACGACCGGCCCCGTCACCCGGCCGCGGACGTCGCACGGCGCCACGGTGACCCGAGCGGTGTGCCGCAGCCGCTTGACCTTGCCGGAGTCGGCGCGGGTCCAGACGACGAGCGTGTCGCCGTCGGGTGCGGCCCACACCGGCGTGGGCACCGGCTCGCCGGTGCGGCGGAACGTGGTCAGGCTGACGTAGGTGCTGTCCGGCAGGCCGGCCATCAGGCGGCGGGGGCGAGGGTGAGCACCCGCCGCATCGCCGCCTCCACCGTGTCGACCACCTCGGCCACCGGGACGTCGCGGCCCAGCTCGGCGCTCAGCGAGGTGACCCCGGCGTCGGCGATGCCGCACGGGACGATCGCGCCGAACGCGCCGAGGTCGGGGTCGCAGTTGAGCGCGAACCCGTGCATGGTCACCCCGCGCGCGACCCGCACGCCGATCGCGGCGATCTTGCGCTCGGGCCGGAACCGGCTGCCGGGCCCGGGGGCGTCGGCGGCCACCCAGACGCCGCTGCGCCCGTCGACGCGCATCGTCGCGACGCCGACCGAGGCGCACACCTCCATGAGCGCGTCCTCGAGCCGGCGCACGTGGGCCACGACGTCGACCGGGTCGGGCAGGGCCACGATCGGGTAGCCGACCAGCTGGCCGGGCCCGTGCCAGGTGATCTTGCCGCCGCGGTCGACGTCGACCACCGGCGTGCCGTCGAGCGGGCGCTCGTGCGGCTCGGTGCGCCGGCCCGCGGTGTAGACCGACGGGTGCTCGAGCAGCAGCAGCGTGTCCGGCGCCTCCCCGGCGATCCGCGCGGCGTGGATCTCGCGCTGGCGCGCCCAGGCCTCCTCGTAGGGGACGGTGCCGGCCCGGACGACGCGCAGTTCGGTCACGGGACCCAGCCTATGCCCGCGATCACCGCAGCCGGCGGGGCTCGAGGCGGGTCTCCACGGCGGTGCCGTCGGGACCCCGTTCCACCCGGTGGGCCGCCTTGCCCGGCCGGTCGGCGACCGCCTCGACCAGTGCCGTCCCCCGGTAGACCAGGCCCACGCCGTCGTCGGTGGCGTGCCCGGCGGGCAGCGTGCCCTCGGCGACCAGCCGCCGGTACAGCGGGCGGCGTTGTTCCTCGGAGTCGTGGTGGACGCCGTTGGAGGTGGGGATCAGTCCCAGCCCGTTGGTGACCGGCCGCAGGTCGGGGCCGTAGGAGTCGGTGGTGCCGCCGACGTGCCAGCACAGCGACCCCGCCGACACCCCGCCGAGCACCACCCCGGCCCGCCAGCACTCGGCCAGGACCTCGTCGAGACCGTGCACCCGCCACACCGCCAGCAGGTTGGCCACGCTGCCGCCGCCGACCCAGATCACGTCCTGCGCCAGCAGGTGCGCGCGCACGTCGGGGACGGTGGGCATCGGGAACAGGCTCAGGTGGCTGAGCCGGACCGCGCTGCCGGCGAAGGCGCCGTACACGCCGGCCAGGCGCGCGGGGTCGTCGCCGGTGGCGGTGCCCAGGTAGCACAGGCGCGGCTGCGCGGGCGCCCCGGCGAGCTCGACGGCCAGGTCGAACACCGGGCCCGGCGCCCAGTCGTAGGGGCCCCGGCCGCGGGAGTCGAAGCCGATGCTCGTGGCCACGATCGTCGGGGCGGTGGCGGGCATCAGGCGGCCCCGGCCCCGGCCGCGGCCGCGGCTGCGGTCGCGGGCCGCAGCCGGCGCAGCACCGCGGCGGCGGTGCGGCGGCCGCTGGCCATGGCGCCCTGGATGGACGGGGTGTCCCGGTGGTCGCCGCAGACGTACAGGCCGCCGCCGAGGTCGACCGGGCGGCGCAGCCGCAGCGGGGGGAGCGCGGCCGGCTGTGCGCCGGTCACGGTCACCGATGTCAGGTGCCCGAGGTCCGCCGTCGCGACGTCGTGCAGCCGGGCCACCTCCCCGCGGACCTCGGCCTCCGGCGTCGGTGCCAGCGAGCTGCTGGCCACCAGGGCGCGGCCGTCGGGGGAGTAGGCCGGCTGGGCGTCGGTGAGCACCACGCTGTTGACCAGGCGGCCGCCGGGCGTCCCCAGGACGATGAGCGGCTCGGGCCACGGCGAGGCCGGCAGCACGTGGTAGTGGGTCGTCACCTGGCGGGGCGCGGCGGCCTCGACCGCCGGCACGAGGACGGCGGCGGTGTCGGGGTCGGTGGCCACCACGACGGCGTCGGCGCGCACCGGACCGGCGTCGCTGTCGACCGAGGTGCCCGAGACCGCGGTGACCCGGACCCCGTGGTGGACGCGCCCCTCGCCGACCCGGGCGGCCAGCTGCTCGCCGATCGCCTGGATGCCCTGCGCCGGCAGGCCGGTGCCGCCGCGGACGAAGCTGCGCCACAGCAGGTCCAGATAGCGGCTGGAGGTCTCCAGCCGGTCCTCGAGCAGCACGCCGGCGAAGAACGGCCCGAAGAACCGCTCCAGGGCCGTGGTGCCGACGCCGGCCCGCCGGAGGTGCTCGGCCGCGGAGGTCTCCGGGGCCGCCAGCAGGCTCGGGACCGGCCGGTACCCGGCCCGCGCGGAGAACGCGGCGATCGCCGCCTTGTGCCTCAGGGACCCCACCGGCGACCGCAGCGTGTCGGCCACCGCGGACGGCCGGCGGCGCGGGTCGGCGACCCGGTGCGCGCGGTCGCCGACGCGGACGACCGCCCCGGGGGCGAAGAAGCCGAGGTCGAGGGCGGGCAGGTCGAGGTCGGCGGCGCGCGGGTAGCCGGTGTTGAACACCTGGAAGCCGCGGTCGACGACGAACCCGTCGACCCGCTCGGTGGCCAGCCGGCCGCCCGCGGAGGCGGAGGCCTCCAGGAGGTGCACGTCGATCCCGGCGGCGGCCAGGCGGGTGGCCGTCGACAGACCGGCCAGCCCGGCGCCCACGACGACGACCTCGGCACGGGCGGGCAGCGGCATGTCCCGAACCTAGGTGCAGTCGGCGCCGGGCACCCGTCCGGGACGGCGCCTGTGGACGCCGCCCGGGCCTGTGGACGGCGGGGGCGGGGCGGGGCCGGTGCGGCCTACGGTCCCCGCCGTGCCCACCACCCCCTCGCCCAGCGCCGGCCCCGACGACGCCCCGGCGCCGCCGGTCGTCCCCGGCTACCGGCTCGACCGGCTGCTCGGCCGCGGCGGGTCCGGCGAGGTCTGGCGCGCGAGGCCGCGTGACGGCGGCGCGCCGGTGGCGGTGAAGCTGCTCGTGGCCGGCGACGCCGGGCGGCAGGCGCGCGAGGCGGCGCTGCTGGGTGCTCTCGACCACCCGCACCTGGTCCGGCTGCACGAGGTGGTGCACCAGCCCCGGCGCGGCGGCCCGGCCCGGGTGGCGCTGGTCCTCGACCTGCTCGAGGGCGGCAGCCTGGCGGCGCTGCTGGCCCGCCGCGGCCGGCTGCGCCCCGGTGAGGTGGTCACCGCGCTGGCGCCGGTGGCGGCCGCGCTGGCCTGCGCGCACGAGCAGGGCGTCGTCCACGGCGACCTGTCCCCGGGGAACGTCGTCTTCACCGCCGAGGGACGCCCGGTGCTCACCGACCTCGGCGTGGCGCGGGTCCTCGGTGAGGACGCGGCCGGTGAGGTGACCCCGGCCTACGTCGACCCCGCCGTCGCCCGCGGGAGCGCACCCGGCCCGGCCTCGGACGTCTTCGGCGTCGCCGCGGCCGCCTTCCACGCGCTGACCGGTGTCCCGCCGTGGAACGCTGCGACCCCCGCCGACACCCTCGCCGTCGCCGCCGCCGGCGAGCTGCCCGACCTCGCCGAGCTGGCTCCCGGCACGCCGCGCGCGCTGCTCGAGGTGGTCGGCCGCGGCCTGTCGGCCGATCCGCACGCGCGGGGGTCGGCGGCGGCCCTCGCGCTCGACCTGCGGCACGCCTGCCGCCCGGAGCCGGTGCGGCTGCCGACGCCGGGGGTCCCCGATGCCGACCTGGCGCGGACCGGCCGCGGGCCGCGCACCGAGCTGACCCACCAGGTGCCCGGCCGGCGTCGCCGGCCCGCGCCCGCCGAGGTCCCCGCACCGTCGGCCCGGTCCTGGCGGCCGGGGGGACCGTTCGTGCGGCGGGCTGCCGCGGGCATCGCGGTCGCCGCCCTGGTGCTGGGCGCGGTGGCGCTCGGGCTGGCGCTGACCCGCTCCGGGCCCGGCGGACCGGCGGCGGCCGCTCCGGCTCCGGCGTCCGCCGAACCGGCGCCGTCCGCGGCGGCGGTCCCGTCGCCCGCGGCGACCGCGTCGTCGGCGCCGGTCCCGTCCTCCGCGCCGGCCCCGCCGCCGTCGGCGGAGCAGGTCGACTGGAGCGCCGTCCTCACCGACCTCTACGACCGCCGCGCGCGGGCGTTCGCCACCGGCTCCCCGGCGCTGCTGGACGAGGTCTACACCGCGGACAGCCCGCTGCTCGCCGCCGACCGCGCCCACCTGAGCTCCCTCACCGCCGCCGGCGAGGTGCTGCGCGGCTTCACACCCTCGGTTTCCGGCGTGACGGTCGGGGCCGCGACCACCGGGGACGGGTCCGTGCAGGTGCGGCTGGTCGACAGCTGGCCGGAGTACGCGGTCGTGGCGGCCGCGTCCCCGGACGGCCCGGTGCTGCGCACGGAGGCCGGCCGCGGGGAGGCGCCGGTGACGATGGTGCTGGTCCCCGGGAGCGGCGGCTGGCGGATCGGGACCGCGGGGCGGCTGGCGTGAGCCCGGCGGAGGCGTCAGCCGCGGTCGAGCGCCTCGCGGAGGGCGGAGGGCAGGTCCCGGTGCCGGAACGGGTAGCCGGCCGCCAGCAGCCGCGCCGGCACGGCCCGCTGCCCGGCGAGGACGCTGGAGCGCCCGAACTCGCCGAGCGCCGACCGGATGGCGAAGCCGGGCACCGGCAGGACCGTCGGACGGTGCACGGCCCGGCCCAGCTCCCGGACGAACTCGTCGTTGCGCACGGGGTCGGGGCCGGTGAGGTTGACCGGCCCGGACACCTCTCCGGCGGTCAGCAGGAAGCGGATGGCGCCCACCTCGTCGTCCAGGCTCACCCACGGCCAGTACTGCCGCCCCGACCCCACCCGGCCGCCGAGGCCGAGCCGGAAGACCGTGCCGAGGATGCGCACCAGCATGGCGCCGCGGCCGATGACCAGGCCGGTCCGCAGCGTGACCACCCGGACGCCCGCCTCGGCTGCGGGAGCGGTGGCGGCCTCCCACTGCACGCACACGCGGGCGAGGAAGTCGTCCCCCGGCGGGGCGTCCTCCTCGACCACCCGGTCCCCGGTGTCGCCGTAGTAGCCGACCGCGGAGGCCGACAGCAGCACCCGCCTGCGCGAGGGGTCCTCGGCGGCCGCGGTGGCGAGCGCCTCGGCGATCGTGGTGGTGCTGTCCACCCGGCTGGCCAGCAGGTCCCGCCGGTACGCCTCGGTGAACGGGCGCGGCCGGATCGGCGTGCCGGCGAGGTTCACCACCGCGTCGACGTCGCGCAGCAGCGCCGGGTCGATCCGCCGGTGCTGGGGGTCCCAGCGGTGTTCGTCGGCGGTGCGGGGGGTGCGGCGGACCAGCCGGATGACCTCGTGCCCGTCGGCGCGCAGCTCCGGCACCAGCGTCGACCCGATGAGCCCGGAGGCCCCCGTGACGGCGATCTTCATGACCCTCCTCGTCCCCCCTGCCCGGTACGACGTCGGGCCCCGGCGCGTGCGCCGGGGCCCGACCGGGGGACGTCAGCTCAGGCCGAGCTCGCCCTCGAACTGTCCGGCCTCGAGCCGCTCCTTCACCGTGCCGAGGAACCGGGCGGCGTCGGCGCCGTCGACGATCCGGTGGTCGTAGGTGAGGGCCAGGTAGACCATCGAGCGCACCGCGATGACCTCGCCGAGGTCCGGGTCCTGCACGACGACCGGGCGCTTGACCACGGTGCCGGTGCCCAGGATCGCCACCTGCGGCTGGTTGATGATCGGCGTGTCGAACAGGGCGCCGCGGCTGCCGGTGTTGGTCAGCGTGAACGTGCCGCCGCCCAGCTCGTCCGGCGTCACCTTGTTCAGGCGGGTGCGCTCGGCGAGATCGGCGATCTTGCGGGCGAGCCCGCCGATGCTCAGGTCACCGGCGCCGTGGATGACCGGCACGAGCAGGCCGCGCTCGGTGTCGACGGCGACGCCCAGGTTCTCCTGGTCGTGGTAGGTGACCGTGCCGGCCTCCATGTCGACCGAGGAGTTCACGGCCGGGTGGGCCTTGAGCGCCTCGACCGCCGCCTTCGCGAAGAACGGCAGGAACGACAGCTTGACGCCCTCGCGGGCCTCGAAGTCCCGCTTGGCCCGGTCGCGCAGCTTGGCGATCCGGGTGACGTCGACCTCGACGACGGTGGTCAGCTGGGCGCTGACCGCCAGCGACTCGACCATCCGCCGGGCGATGACCCCGCGCAGGCGGGACATCTTCTCGGTGCGGCCGCGCAGCGCGGTGTCCGGCCGGGCAGCCGGCGACGGCGTGGTGGGCCGGCCGGCGGCGGCCGGGGCCGGAGCGGCCGCCGGAGCCGCGGCCGGGGCGGAGGCGGCCTCCGCGGCGGCCAGGACGTCCTGCTTGCGGATGCGGCCGCCCACGCCGGTGCCGGTGATGCCGGCCAGGTCGACGCCGTGCTCGGCGGCCAGGCGGCGCACCAGGGGCGTCACGTAGGTGCCGCCACCGTCGGCCGGGGCCGCGCTCGCCGGAGCCGCGCCTGCCGAGGACGGGGCCTCGGCCCGCGCGGGCTGGGAGGGCTGGTTGCTCTGCTGCGCGCGGACGGTCTCGGCCTCGCCGGACCCGTAGTCGGCCCCGGCGGGGACCGACGGCGGCGCGGCCGGCGGCTGGGGCGCGGGCTGCTGCTCCTGACGCGGCGCCGGAGCGGGAGCCGGGGCCGGGGCGGGGGCCTCCTGCGGGGCGGGTGCCGGCGCGGCGGGGGCGGCAGCGGGGGCACCGCCACCGGCGGCGCCGGACCCGATCACCGCCAGCTGGGCGCCGACCTCGACGGTCTCGTCCTCGTTGACCGTGATCGACAGCAGCGTCCCCGACACCGGGGCCGGGATCTCGGTGTCGACCTTGTCGGTCGAGACCTCGAGCAGCGGCTCGTCCGCGGTGACCTCGTCGCCGACCGCCTTGAGCCAGCGGGTGACGGTGCCCTCGGTGACGCTCTCGCCGAGCGCCGGCATGGTCACCGGCGTCCCCTCGCCACCGCCCTGACCGCCGCCCTGGTCGGCGGGGGCGGGGGCCTCGGCGGCGGGGGCGGGCTGCGGCTCGTCGGCGGCGCCGGGACCGGCGTCCTCCACCTGCTCGACCGGGGTCTGCGGGGTGGTGGCGTCGTCGGCGGAGGCCGGACCGCCGGCACCCGCGCCGTCACCCTCGCCGCCGATCACGGCCAGCTCGGCGCCGACCTCGACGGTCTCGTCCTCGGACACGAGGATCTTGGTGAGGACACCCGCCGCGGGGGAGGGGATCTCGGTGTCGACCTTGTCGGTCGAGACCTCGAGCAGCGGCTCGTCGGCCTCGACCTGCTCACCCTCCTGCTTCAGCCATCGGGTGACCGTGCCCTCGGTGACGCTCTCGCCCAGGGCGGGCATGGTGACGGAGGTCGGCATCGGGGCGGGGCTCCTTCGTGGTGGCGCGGGTGGGGGAGACGGGGAGCGGAGCCGGCCGGCTCAGCTGTGGGCGTGCAGCGGCTTGCCGGCCAGGGCCAGGTGGGCCTCGCCGATCGCCTCGCTCTGCGTGGGGTGCGGGTGGATCAGGGAGGCGACCTCGTCGGGCAGGGCCTCCCAGTTGAAGATCAGCTGCGCCTCGGCGACGAGCTCGCCGACCCGGCTACCGACCATGTGCACGCCGACGACCGGGCCGTCCTTCTGACGGATCAGCTTGACCGCGCCCTGGGTCTTGAGGATCTGGCTGCGGCCGTTGCCGCCCAGGTCGTAGACGAGGGTCTCGACGTCGCCGTACTTGTCGCGGGCCTGGGTCTCGGTCAGGCCGACCGAGGCGACCTCGGGGTCGGAGTAGGTGACGCGCGGGACGCCGGCGTAGTCGATCGGCACGACCGGGAGGCCGGCCAGCCGCTCGGCGACGAGGATGCCCTCGCCGAACCCGACGTGGGCCAGCTGCAGGGTGGGGATGAGGTCACCGACGGCGGAGATGGTCGGGACGTTGGTCTGGCAGTACTCGTCGACCAGCACGTAGCCGCGGTCCATCGCGACGCCGGCCTCCTCGTAGCCCAGGCCCTGGCTGACCGGGCCGCGGCCGATGGCCACCAGCACGATCTCGGCCTCGAACTCCTTGCCGTTCTGCAGGCTGACCTTGACGCCGTTCTCGGTGGACTGCACCGAGGACACCATGTTGCCGAGCTCGAAGTTGATCTTCCGGCGGCGGAAGGCGCGCTCGAGGAGCTTGGAGGAGTTCTCGTCCTCCAGCGGCACCAGGTGCTTGAGGCCCTCGATGATCGTGACGTCGACGCCGAAGGACTTCCAGGCGCTGGCGAACTCGCAGCCGATGACACCGCCGCCCAGGATGATCGCGGAGGTCGGGACGCGGTCGAGCGCGAGGGCCTGCTCGCTGTCCAGGACGCGGACGCCGTCGAGCTCGACGCCCGGGATGGAGCGCGAGTAGGAGCCGGTGGCCAGCAGCACGTGGCGGCCCTCGTAGGTCTGGCCGTCGACCGCCACCGCGGTGGGGGAGACCAGCCGGCCCTCGCCCTCGACGTAGGTGATCTTGCGGCTCTTGATCAGGCCCTGCAGGCCCTTGTACAGCCGCGAGATGACGCCGTCCTTGTAGGAGTTGACGCCGTCCATGTCGATGCCGGCCAGCGAGGTCTTCACCCCGAACTGCTCGCCCTCGCGGGCCAGGTCGGCGACCTCACCGGCGTGCAGCAGGGCCTTGGTGGGGATGCACCCGCGGTGCAGGCAGGTGCCGCCGACCTTGTCCTTCTCGATCAGGACGACCGACATCCCCAGCTCCGCGGCCCGCAGCGCGGCGGCGTAGCCACCCGAGCCACCACCGAGGATGACCAGGTCGGCGGGGGTGGTGGGTGCGCTCACGACGTGCTCCTCGATGCTCTCGGCCTGCCCCACCGGAACGGGTGGGGGATGGTCCTCGACCATCCTGCCACTCCACGTGACGGCGCAGGCCGAGGGCGGTTGCGCGCCGCGTGCGGCCGGGGTCCCCGGCCGCACGGGCGGTCAGCGGGTCAGCAGGTCCTCGATGGTCGCCAGCAGGGTGCGGACCGGCACCCCGGTGCCGCCCTTGGGCGTGTAGCCCCAGGGCGCACCGGTGTTGAAGCTGGGGCCGGCGATGTCGACGTGCGCCCAGGGCAGCCCGGCCGGGACGAACTCGGCGAGGAAGTGCGCCCCGACGAGCATGCCGCCCATCCGGTCGGCGTTGGCGTTGACGAAGTCGGCGACCGGCGAGTCGATGCCGCGCCGCAGCTCCTCGGGCATCGGCATCGGCCACATCGGCTCGCCGCTGCGCCGGCTGGCCGCGACGACCGCGTCGCGCATGTCGTCGCTGCCCATGACGCCGGCGGTGCGCGCGCCGAGGGCGACCAGCTGGGCGCCGGTGAGGGTCGAGGTCTCGAGCAGGACGTCCGGGGAGTCCTCGGCCGCGCGGGCGATGGCGTCGGCCAGGATCACCCGGCCCTCGGCGTCGGTGTTGGTGATCTCGGCCTTCTTGCCGTTGCGGAAGGTGACCACGTCGGCGGGGCGGTACGCGGTCCCGCTGGGCAGGTTCTCCGCCATCGGCACGGTGGCGGTCACCTCGACCGGCAGGCCGAGCTGGGCGACCAGGCACACGGTGGCGATCACGGCCGCGGCGCCGGCCATGTCGCTCTTCATCTCGTCCATCTTCGCGGCGGGCTTGATCGACAGGCCGCCGCTGTCGAAGGTGATGCCCTTGCCGACGAGGGCGACCCTCTTCTGCGCCTTCTTGCCCGTGTAGGTCATCCGCAGCAGCCGCGGGCCGCGCGCGGAGCCGGCGCCGACGGCCAGGATGCCGCCGTAGCCGCCGGCGACGAGGTCGTCCTCGTCGAGCACCTCGACCTTCAGGCCGGCCGCCTTGCCGGCCGCGGCGCCGCGGGAGGCGAGCTCGGCCGGGTGGAGGTCGTTGGGCGGGGTGTTGACCAGGTCCCGCACCAGCGCGACCGCGTCGGCCACGGCGCGGGCCCGCGCCAGCGGGGCCTTGGCCGCACCGGCGTCGGGGACGACGACCGTGAACTCGCGCGGCGGGGTGGGCCGGTCGGCGGGCAGGTCGGACTTGTAGGCGGTGAACTCGTACGCGCCCAGCAGGGCGCCCTCGCCGACGGCGTGCAGCCGCTCGGCGTCGGGGGTCCCGCCGACGGCGGCCAGCAGGGTCACGACCGAGCCGCGGCCGGTCAGCGCGCGGCTGGCGGCGCCGGCGGCACGCCGGATCGCCTCGGGGGAGTACCCGCCGGTGGCCTCGGGGGCGCCGAGCCCGACGGCGGCGACGACCGGGAACGGCCCCTGCCCGAGGCTGGCCACCCGGGTGACCTCGTCCTGGGCGCCGCGCGCCCCGAGGTCGGCCAGGGCGGGCAGCAGCCTGCCGCCGAGCAGCCGGTCCACGGCCTCCGCGCCCGGCGTGGGCAGCAGGCCGGCGGACCCCTTCCCGATGCCGACGACGACGGCGTCGGCGGGCGTCTTCTCGAGCGGGCGGTCGGTGGCGGTGATCGTGGGCGGCACCGCTCGATCCTAGAAGGACCCCCGTGTGCCCCACGCCTCGCAGGCCCGGCGCGGGTCCGTGCACGGGGGCCGTTCCAGCAGGTCGCCGGATAGCGTGCGGGGGTGACCGCGCGGACCTCGCCCCTCCACGACCGCCACGTGGCGGCCGGCGCCAAGCTGGCCGACTTCGGCGGCTGGTCGATGCCGATCGAGTACGCCGGCGGCGGGGTGCTCGCCGAGCACGCCGCCGTGCGGCAGGCGGTGGGCCTGTTCGACGTCTCGCACCTGGGCACCGGCACCGTGCGCGGGCCCGGTGCCGCGGCTCTGGTCGACGCCTGCCTGACCAACGACCTCGGGCGGATCGGACCGGGGCAGGCGCAGTACACGCTGTGCTGCGTCCCCGACGGCGAGGCCGACGCCGGCGGCGTGGTCGACGACCTCATCGTCTACCTGCACTCACCCGACGACGTGCTGCTCGTGCCCAACGCCGCCAACGCGCAGGAGGTCCTGGCGCGGCTGGCGGCCGCCGCGCCGGACGGCGTCACGGTGACCGACCGGCACGAGGAGGTCGCCGTCCTCGCCGTGCAGGGGCCGCGCTCCGCCGCCGTCCTCGAGGCCGCCGGACTGGCCGCCGGACTGGACTACATGGCGTTCGCCGGCGGGGAGGGGCAGGAGGTCACCGTCTGCCGCACCGGCTACACCGGCGAGCACGGCTACGAGCTGCTCGTCGCCGCCGAGCGGGCCGACGCGCTGTGGGACCGGCTGCTCGAGGCCGGCGCCGCCGAGGGGATCCGCCCGTGCGGGCTGGGCGCGCGGGACACGCTGCGCACCGAGATGGGCTACCCGCTGCACGGGCACGAGCTGTCCCGCCGGATCACCCCCAACCAGGCGCGCAGCGGCTGGGCGGTCGGGTGGAGGAAGCCCGCGTTCTGGGGGCGGCAGGCGCTGCTGGCCGAGCGGGAGGCCGGCGCGACGCGGCTGCTGTGGGGCCTGCGCGCCACCGGCCGCGGCATCCCGCGTCCCGGCATGGACGTGCTCGACGAGTCCGGCCGCCGCGTCGGCGAGGTCACCAGCGGCACCTTCTCCCCGACGCTGCGCACCGGGATCGCGCTGGCCCTGCTCGACGCCGCGGCCGGGATCGCCCCGGACACCCCGCTCGCCGTCGACGTCCGGGGCCGCCCGCAGCCCGTCGTCGCCGTCCGGCCGCCGTTCGTGCCCTCCCACGTGCGCTGAGCGCAGGAGCCCGCCGGGGAGGGGCTCAGGCCTTCTGCTTCGACTCCTTCGTCGGCTCCGGCGGGTCGGGCAGCTCGTCGGCCATCGTGGCGTTGCGCTGGCCCATGGGGACCGGCGGGCCCTCGGTGGTGTCCTCGGCCGTCTGGTGCTCGGCCTCGGAGTTGATCTCCGCGCCGAGCAGGACCAGGTAGCAGGTCAGGTACAGCCACAGCATCAGCACGATGACGCCGGCGATGGCGCCGTAGGTCTTGTCGTACGAGCCGAAGTTGTTGACGTAGAAGCTGAAGCCCAGGCTGACCAGCGCCCAGATGACCGTGACGACGATCGCGCCGAGGCTCACCCACTTGAGCTGCGGCGCGTCGCGGTCGGGAGCGACCCGGTAGAGCACCGCCAGCGAGCCGGCGAACACCCCGAGCAGCAGGACCCACCGCAGGACCTGCGCCAGGACCGTGCCGACGACGCCGAGGGGGAGCGCGTCCATCACGACCGGCACCACCGCGACCAGCGCGAAGGTGACCAGCACGAACACGATGGCGCCGAGCGTGAGCCCGAGCGCCATCGCCTTGCGCTTGACGAAGCCGCGGGTCTCCACCTCGTCGTAGGCGATGTTCACCGCGGTGATGACGTTGCCCGTGCCGCCGGACGCCGACCACAGCGCCGCGAGCACCGAGACCACGAGCGACAGCGACAGCGCGCCGCCGCTGTTCTGCGTGATCGCGGTCAGCTGGTCGCCGATCAGCGCCGCCGCCTCGTCGGGCAGCTGGGCCGAGAGGCTCTCGACCTGCCGGGCGACGGTCTCCGGCGAGGCCACGAGCCCGTAGATGGAGATCGTCGCGATCAGCGCCGGGAAGATCGCGAGGAAGGCGAAGAACGCGACGCCGCCGGCGATGATCGGCATGTTGTCGGCGTTGTTCTCCGCCCACGCCCGCTTGACGATCTGCTTCCAGCCCCGGGCCGGGATCTCGGTGGGCTTGTCCGCGTGCATCCCGGGGAGCTCGGCCGGCGTCGGGCCGCCGGGTGGCACCCGGCCCGGATCGGCCGCCTCCTCACCCCGGGCGGCCCGCTGCGCCGCCTCCCGCGCGGCCGCCCGCCGGGCGGCCTTCTCCTCGACCCGCTCGCGGATGCGGTCGACCGCGCTGTCGCGCTGCCTGGTCCCGCCCATCTGCCGCCCCCTCCCGTCGGTCGCCGTCCGGCCGGGCGGCGTCAGTCGCCCGGCCAGCTGCCGGTGAGCTTGGTGAAGCCGCGCGCGCCGGCGCGGTCGATCGCCGCCTTGGTGGCGGCGAAGATCGCGCCCTGGATCGCCGCGGCGAGGACCACCTCGCGCATGCGGTACTCGCTCTGCAGCGCGTCGGGGGCGTCGTCCTCCCCGGAGATGCGCTTCCACACCTGCTTGAAGACCGCCCCGGAGACGACACCGGCGAGGATGCCCCCGACCAGGCCGACCGGGCGGTAGACGAGCTTCGCGCCCTTGCTGCTCACTTCCGCACCCTCCTCGCGGCCTTCCGGGTCCGCTGCCTCGTCCTCCGCGCATTCCTCGCCACCGCCCGGCGGGCCTGGGCCGCCTCGCGGGCGGCCTCCTTGCGGGCCCGGTGGGCCTCGGCGCGGGCCTGTGCCACGGCGGTCGTCGACCCGGTGGCGGCGGCCGCGGCCCGGCGGTGCCGGCGCCGCCGCCGCCAGACGAGCAGCCCGACCAGGCCTGCGAGCGCGGCACCGGCGCCGATGACGGTGGGCGGGCTCTCGCGGTAGGTCTCGACGGCGGTGTCCTTGGCCCGGGCCGCCCCCTCCTTGGCCCGGGCGGGGACGTCGAGGCGGTGGCTGAGCTCGTCGACGGTGCGGCCGAGCTGCTCCCGGGTGGCCTCGATCTCGGCCTTGATGGCCTCGGGGTCGGTGGGGCCGTTCGCGGCGGCGTCGTCGGGCCGGGAGCCGCCGGTCGGGGTGCTCATCGGCGCGCACTCTGCTTCACCGTCGCGATGTCGGCCTTGGTGCTGGCGATCGCCTCGGTCGGCACCGGCGGCGTGCCCTTCTGCACGTCCTTCTTGCCGACCAGCGCCAGGACCCCGGCGACGGCGAACAGCACCACCGCCACGATCAGGGCGGCGAGCCAGGCGGGCAGGACGACGTCCAGGGCCAGGACGGCGGTGGCGACCAGCACGCACAGCCCGAGGAAGCCGAACAGCCCGGCGCCGCCGAACAGGCCGGCGCCGATGCCCAGGCGCTTGGCCTTCTGCGTCATCTCGGCCTGGGCGAGGCGCGCCTCGTCGCGGACCAGGCGGGAGACCTGCTCGGTCAGCTGGCTGATCAGCTGGCCGGTCGAGGCCTCGTCGGTCGACGGCGGCGGGGGTGTGGCGCGCGAGGCGCCCGCGGGGGGCACGGTCATCGGTCCTCCGGGGAACGGGGCGGTCGATGACCTCCCATGCCCGGGGAGATCGGCGGCGTAACCCCGCGGGTGGTCACACCCCGGACACGACGCGGGCGGACGGCGCGGTCACTACCCTCGCGCCATGAGCTGGACGTGGCGGCTGGAGGACCCGACCGGCGCGACCCTGGACCCGGCGGCGCTCGGCGTCGAGGTGCCGCCCGCGGACAACCAGGGCGACGCCGAGTCGTGGCTCGGGGAGAACTGGCGGGACCTGCTGGCCCGGGGCGTGGCCACGGTGAGCCTGTTCGACGGCGACACCAAGGCGTACGGGCCGATGGCGCTGGCCCCGGCCTGAACCTCGACCTGAGGTCCAGGCCGGGGGTCGGTCAGCCCCGGGCGGTCTTGGCCGGGTCGCGCTCGACGACGTCCCCGAGCACCTCGTCGATGCGCGCCATCACGTCGTCCTCGAGGCGCACACCCGCGGCCTTCACGTTGTCGTGCACCTGCTCCGGGCGGGTCGCGCCGATGATCGCCGCGGCCACGTTGTCGTTCTGCAGCACCCAGGCGACGGCGAGCTGGGCCATGGACAGGCCGAGGTCGTCGGCGACGGCCCGCAGCTCCTGCACGCGGCTGAGGACGTCGTCGCGCAGGAAGCCGCGCATCGACTGCCCGGCCTCGCTGTGCCCGGCCCGGCTGTCGGCCGGCGGCTGCTCGCCCGGCCGGTACTTGCCGGTGAGCACGCCCTGGGCCAGCGGCGACCAGACGATCTGCGACACGCCCTCGCGCTGCGACGTCGGGACGACCTCGTCCTCGATGACCCGCCACAGCATGGAGTACTGCGGCTGGTTGCTGATCAGCTGGATGCCGAGGTCGCGGGCCAGCGCCGCGCCGGCGGCGATCTCCTCGGCCCGCCACTCCGAGACGCCGACGTAGAGGACCTTGCCCGCCCGCACCAGGTCGGCGAAGGCGGTCATCGTCTCCTCGAGCGGCACCGTCGGGTCGTACCGGTGCGCCTGGTAGAGGTCGATGTGGTCGGTCTGCAGCCGCCGCAGCGAGGCGTCGCAGCTCTCGGTGACGTGCTTGCGGCCCAGGCCGCGGTCGTTGGGGCCGGGGCCGGTGGGCCAGTAGACCTTGGTGAAGATCTCCAGGCCCTCGCGGCGCTGGCCGGCCAGGGCGCGGCCGAGCACCGACTCGGCGCGGGTGCCGGCGTAGACGTCGGCGGTGTCGAAGGTCGTGATGCCGGCGTCGAGGGCGGCGCGCACGCAGGCCTGCGCGGCGTCCTCCTCGACCTGGCCCCCGTGGGTGAGCCAGTTGCCGTAGGCGATCTCGGAGATGGTCAGGCCGGAACGGCCGAGGCGTCGGTACTCCACGTGCCCCGACGCTAGTGCCGGCTAGACCTCGGCGCCGACCGCGACCTCGGGCTTCGGGAACCGCCAGCGGCGGATCATCGTCGCCCGGCTGACGCCGTACCAGACCAGGCCCTTCATCCGGTGCGGCTGGTCGGGGAAGCGCCGGCGGACGGTCCTCGAGATCCGCCGGCCCAGGAACACCGAGTCGACGATGATCACCAGGAAGAACAGGAACCAGACGAAGACCGTGTAGTTCTGCACCGCCGGGTTCGGGATGAAGTACCCGACCAGCACCAGCGCGGCGACGGGCAGGAAGAAGCTGCCCGCGTTGCGGCGCGCGTCGACCAGGTCGCGCACGAGCTTGCGCACCGGGCCGCGGTCGCGCGCCGGGAGGTAGGCGTCGTCGCCGCGCGCCATGCCCGCCCGGGTGTCGGCCCGCCGCTGCGCCTGCTGCTGGCGCATGCGGGCGTAGGCCTCCTTGCGCGTGGTGGGCGGCGGCGGGGGAGGACCGGGACGGCGGCCTTGCGCCTCGGCGCGCCTGGGCGTCGGGCGGCCCTTGCCGCCGGCCTTCACCAGTTGCTGCTCGGTCAAGTCGGCGGCGGTGTCCGGGGCGGTCTCGGCGGCGCGGTCCCGGCGCCCGGGCAGGCGGAGCTTCACGGCTGCGAGTCTACGTGCGGCCCCGTGAGGGACTGGCCTCCCGCGGTGCGCGCCGTACAGTGGGAAGAGGGCCCGCCACGGCGGTGTTGACCCGCGGCAGGGACTGCCGCAACGGACGCCCTCGGATGTGGGAGGACAACGACATGACGGTGCAGGACACCGAGACCACCGGCAGCACCGGCGTGCTGCTCAGCGAGCCGGCCGCCTCGAAGGTCAAGGCGCTGCTGGACCAGGAGGGCCGCGACGACCTGCGTCTGCGCATCGCCGTCCAGCCCGGTGGCTGCTCCGGCCTGCGCTACCAGCTCTTCTTCGACGAGCGGTTCCTCGACGGCGACCAGACCTACGAGTTCGGTGGCGTCGAGGTCATCGTCGACCGGATGAGCGGCCCGTACCTGGGTGGCGCGGTGATCGACTTCGTCGACACCATCGAGAAGCAGGGCTTCACGATCGACAACCCGAACGCGCAGGGCTCCTGCGCGTGCGGCGACTCGTTCCACTGAGCGCCTGCGCCTGAGCGCGAGAACGGCGCCCGTCCCCCCGTGGGGGCGGGCGCCGTTCCGCGTCCTCAGAGCTTGACGGGGTAGACCGTCTCCGGGACGTCGACGACGATCCGCTCCTCGACGAAGATCCCGTGCCACACCATGAAGACCAGCACCGACCACAGCTGACGGGCGATCCGCTTGCTCGGCACCTCCTCGGCACGCAGCCGGTCCAGCAGGCCGAGGACGACGTCGCGGTCGAGCCACTCCTGCGTCTGGCTCGAGGTGACGATCTCGCGGGCCCACTCGTGCAGCGGCCCGGCGAGGAAGTCCGCCGTCGGCACGGGGAAGCCGAGCTTGCGGCGGTTCATGATCCGCGGCGGCACGATCTGGCGCATCGCCTGGCGCAGCGCGTACTTGGTGGCGTCGCCGCGGCGCGGCACCCGCTGCTCGACCGGGAGCGTGCTCGCGACCGCGAACACCTCGGGGTCGAGGAACGGCACCCGCAGCTCCAGCGAGTTGGCCATGGTCATCTTGTCGGCCTTGACCAGGATGTCGCCGCGCAGCCAGGTGAACAGGTCCACGTACTGCATGGCCGTCACGTCGTCGTAGCCGGCCTCGCGGGTGCGCCGGTACAGGTCCTCGGTGACCGCCACGTGCGACAGGTCGGGGTCGCGGCCGGGCAGCAGCGCGGCCAGCTCGTCGTCGCGCAGGTTGCGGGCGTTGCCGTAGTACCGCTGCTCGAGCGGGATCGACGCCCGGCGCAGCAGGTCCTGGCCGCGGACGCCCTCGGGCAGCACGTCGGCGATCCGGGCCATCGCCCGGCGGGCGGCCGGCGGCAGCTTCGACGCCCACGCGAGGCTGATCGGCTCGCGGTAGATGGTGTAGCCGCCGAACAGCTCGTCGGCGCCCTCGCCGGACAGCACGACCTTCACGTGCTTGCGCGCCTCGCGGGCCACGAAGTACAGCGGCACGAGCGCGGGGTCCGCGACCGGGTCGTCGAGGTACCAGACCACCTCGGGGATGGCCGCGGCGAACTGCTCGGCGCTGACCTCGACCGGCACGTGCTTGACGCCGAGGATCGACGCCGACTCGGCGGCGATCTCGATCTCCGACTGCGCCTGCCGCTGGAAGCCGACCGTGAACGTCAGCAGGTCCGGGTTGTACCGGTGCGCGAGCGCGGCGATCGCGGTGGAGTCGATGCCGCTGGACAGGAACGACCCGACGGTGACGTCGGCCCGCATGTGCTTGGCCACCGACTCGTCGAGGACCTCGGCGATGCGGTCGTAGAGCTCCTGCTCCCGGCCGGCGGGCACCGGCTGCGGCGTCCAGGCGGGGTGGAAGTAGCGCGCGGTGGACAGCTCGCCGTCGACGACGGTGAAGCTCGTGCCGCTCTCGATCCGGCGGATGCCGCGGTGCAGCGTCGCCGGCTCCGGCACGTACTGCAGCGTCAGGTAGTGCTGCAGCGACGCCGGGTCGACCCCACCCGCGGCCGCGCTCCCGCCGAGCAGCTGCAGCAGCGCCTTCTTCTCCGAGCTGAAGACCAGCCCGCCGTCGGCCAGGCGCGCGGTGAACAGCGGCTTGATGCCGAACGGGTCGCGGGCGCCGAACGCGGTGCGGGTCTCGGTGTCCCAGATGACGAAGGAGAACATCCCGCGCAGCCGCCGGACGACGTCCTGGCCCCACAGGTGGTAGCCCGCGACGATCGTCTCCGTGTCGCCGTGCGTGGCCAGCTGCGCGCCGGCGGCCTGCAGCTCCTCCCGCAGCTCGACGTAGTTGTAGATCTCCCCGTTGAACAGGATCCGGTAGCGGTCACCGGCGTAGGGGAGGGGCTGGGGGCTGCCCTCGACGTCGATGATCGACAGCCGGTTGAAACCCAGGACGACGTTCTGGTCCGACCAGACCGCGGTGTCGTCGGGGCCGCGGTGGTGCAGGCAGTGCAGCGCCTCGCGGACGTCGTCGACGTGCCTCTCGGCGACCCGGGGCGCGTCGGTGGACAGGTAGGCCAGCAGGCCGCACATGCGGGGGTTCTCCCGGGAGTGAGGAGGACGGTCAGAGGGGCCGGCCGGCGCGGACGCGGGTGGTCACCCGGCGCTCCGCGACGAACGACACGAGGGGGACGACGCCGGCGAGCAGCACCAGCAGGGTCCCCTTGGCGGTGAACCGCGCCTTGAGGGCCAGGTCGAACGCCGTGACGAGGTAGACGATGTAGAGCAGCCCGTGGACGGGCGAGACGACCGCGGACACCTCGGGGATCCCGGCCGCGTAGCGCAGCGGGATGGCGACGGCGACGAGCACCAGGAGCATCACGCCGACGGCGTAGGCCATGACGCGGTAGCGGGTGAGCGCGCCGGCCACCTGGGGGGGCAGCGTTCCCTGCTGCGGCTCAGCGGCCACTCGGACCCCGCTGACCGAGCGCCCGCTCGTTGAGCTCGGCGAGGTAGGCGTTGTAGGCGGCCAGCTCCGGGTCCCCGCTGGTGTCGACCCGCGGCCGCTGGTACAGCACGACGGCGGTGGTCGGCTCGTCCTCGTCGGGGTGCCGGTTGAGCTCGACGCGGACCATCCGGACGTAGAACCACAGGCCCATGAGCCCGTACAGCGGCCACTGCAGCGCGTAGCTCCAGTTGACCGCGCCGCCGCCGGCCTCGGCCTTGGTCAGCTGCCAGTACCCGAGGAAGAACGTGGCGACGAACAGGGCGGCCACCAGCAGGTGCAGCAGCACCCAGCGGGGGGTCAGCAGCCGCGTCCACACGCCCTCGACTCTAACCGCCCCGGCCGCCGGCGAGGCGGCACGGTGAGGAGGGCCACGAGCGGCCCTGTCACCGGCGTCCCGGCGGTCCCGGCCGACCCGCCGGTACCGGGTCTCCGGTGGTCGGCCGCCGTGCGGGGTCGGCTAGTCTCGGCCCAGACTGAGGTCGGCGCACGGACCAGGGCGGGCTCCCGCCCGTGGCCGCGCCGGGAGAGCCGCCCGGGAACCGCCGGGCGGAGGACGAGGAGGCAGCGAGCAGTGGCTCGACGCAGCAGGCTCGCGCGGGTCGCCGCGCTCGGTCTCCTGGGGGTGCTCACCCTCACCGGGTGCGACCTCAACAACGAGTTCTGGCGCTTCGGGTTCCCCGAGGGCGTGACCGAGGAAGCGACGGCGATCCGTCAGCTGTGGACCGGGTCGGTCATCGCGGCGCTGATCGTCGGCTTCATCGTGTGGGGGCTGATCATCTGGTCGGTGATCGTGCACCGGAAGAAGGGCGACGACCTGCCGCGGCAGACGGCGTACAACCTGCCGCTGGAGATCGCGTACTCCATCTTCCCGTTCATCATCATCGCCGCCCTGTTCTTCTTCACCACCTCGGTGCAGAACGACGTGCAGGAGCGCAGCGACGACCCGGACACGACGATCGCGGTCAACGCCTTCAAGTGGAACTGGCAGTTCGTCTACCCGGAGACCACCGGTCCCGACGGCGAGCCGGTGAACACGGTCGGCTCGACCGACGAGATCCCGATCCTCGTGCTGCCGGTCGACCAGGACATCCGCTTCGAGGTCGCCTCCGCCGACGTCATCCACTCGTTCTGGGTGCCGGAGTTCCTCTTCAAGCTCGACGTCATCCCGGGCAACGAGAACGGCCGGGACAACGTCTTCGAGCTGCACCCGAACGAGACGGGTGCCTACGTCGGGCGCTGTGCGGAGCTCTGCGGCTCGTACCACGCGTACATGAACTTCGAGGTCCGCATCGTCAGCGCCGAGGACTACGAGGCCTACCTGGCCGCCCGTGAGGCGGGTCAGAGCACCCGCGAGGCGCTCGAGAGCATCGGCCAGGACGGCGAGGCCACCACGACCCGGCCGTTCCGCGTGGGCGACGGCTACTACCAGCGTGCGGCCGACTGACGTGTCCGCCGGCACCGAGGACCACCGCACCGACGCTGCGCAGGGAGGACGGCCGTGAAGGTCGAGGCGCTCATCTTCAACCTCATCGCGGTGTTCTGCATCGTCGCCGCGGCCGTCTACGGCTTCTGGTCGCAGGAGCCGATCGGCACCACCGCGCTGATCCTGTCCGGGGGGCTCACCGGCCTCATCGGCGGCTTCTTCTGGTTCATCTCCCGCCGCATCGACGCCCGGCCCGAGGACCGCAAGGACGCCGAGATCGCCGAGGGCGCCGGCGAGCTGGGCTTCTTCCCCCCGGCCAGCTACTGGCCCTTCGGCCTGGCCTCGGCCGCGGCCGTCACGGGCCTGGGCCTGGCCTTCTGGTACGACTGGCTGATCATCATCGGGGTCGTGAGCCTGCTCGTGACCATCGGCGGCCTGCTGTTCGAGTTCTACGTCGGGCAGAACGCGCAGTCCAGCTGACGTCCGCTCGCTGACGAGGGCCCTCTCCCGCACCGCGGGAGGGGGCCCTCGTGCGTTCCCGGCGCCGGATGCCGGCGGGCTCCGTGGCGGCCGGGGATCCGGGAGTGCCACCCCACGGGGCGTCGCCTACGGGGTCCGGGCCGGCCTCCCCGGCGCTCCAGGAACGCCGTGTGGCCGCCGTGGCAGCGTCCGCGGTCACCCCGCCCCGGGGGGGGGGGGGGGGGGGGGGGGGGGGGGCGGGGGGGGGGGGGGGGGGGGGGGGGGGGGGGGGGGGGGGGGGGGGGGGGGGGGGGGG
>NZ_JBJGZT010000045.1:0-21217 GCF_054050655.1 Geodermatophilus sp. SYSU D00663
CGGGCGCGCGCCCCCCGCGGCGGCCCCGGGGCCGTCGTCCCTCTCGGTGGGAGCTGCTCCGGGTCGGCTCCCGGCACGGCCGCCTGCTGCCGCCGAGCGGGCCGGCGAGGACCGTGCGCAGGGGTGGCGACGCGGGGACCCGCCCGGCCCGCAGGTGCCGGTCCGAGCGGGTCCTGCCGGTCGGACGTCGCCTCAGGCGGGGCGGGCCGCGCGGTACCGGTGGGCGGCCGCCTGCCACGCCGGCCGCGGTGCCGGGATCGGCGGCAACGGACTCCGGCCGGCGACCCTCTCCACGTACAGCCGCTGCTGGTTGCGCGCGCGGACGCCGCCGTCGGCCGGCACCGCCCGGCCCTCCCACACCTCGCTCATCGCCGCGTGCAGCAGGGTGAGCGCGCGGGCGCGCATCTGCGAGACGCGGGAGAGCGTGACGCCGAGGTCGGCGGCGATGTCGGTGAGCGACTCCCCACCGAAGAAGTTGCGCTCCACGACCTCGTCGAGCCGGTCGGGCAGCGCGCGGATGGCGTCCTGCAGGTAGCGGGCCCGTTCACCGCGCAGCACCGCCCGCTCGGGGGACTCGCCGGGGTCGGGCAGGTCCAGCGTGCCGCCCTCGGCGCCGGTCTCCGCGTCGATGCTGACCATGACCGCGCGGTGGACGTCGACCTGCAGCGCGTCGAGGTCCTCGCGGCGCACCCCGAGGGCCTCGGCGAGCTCCTCGCGCGTCGGCGGCCGGCCCAGCCGGATGGTCAGGGCGTCGGACGCGGCGTCGGTGCGGCGGGCCGCGGCCCGGACCGAGCGGCTGGCCCAGTCGCCCGAGCGCAGCTCGTCCAGGACCGCGCCCTGCAGCCGGGGGAGGGCGTAGGTGGCGAACGTCGCGCCGGCCGACGGGTCGAACCGGCGGGCCACCTCGACCAGCGCCACCTTCGCGCAGGACAGGAGGTCCTCCCGGCTCACGTGGCCGGGCAGCGAGATGCGCGAGGCCACCGCGTTGACCGCGAACGAGCACAGGGCCAGGTGCTCGGTGACGAGCGCCTCGACCTCGACCTCGGAGCGCAGGACGTCGGGGCGCGCGGCGTCCGACGGCTGCGGGGGAGCGGAGCGCGCGGGAACCGCGCGGTCGGTCACCGGGGAGCGGGCTGCTGGCACGGTCCCTCTCTCGGCAGGGACCGCGCCCTCCCGGACGCACAACTCCTGCCAATCCTGGGAACTCGGCTTGAGGGGCGCTTGCCCGCTGCCGACCGTCTGTCCGCGAAGGCGGGGACACCCGCCGGGAGACGAGGGAGGCGGTGGCGGACGTGGACTTCCAGCACCTGTCGACGCTGCTGTGGCGCGAGCAGGAGCTGCTCGACCTGCTGCTGTTCAAGGCAGAGGAGAAGCAGTACCTGATCCTGTCCGGCAAGACCCGCTGGCTGGCCCGGATCGCCCACGAGATCGAGGTCGTCCTCGACCAGCTGCGCGTCCTCGAGGTCGAGCGGGCCGCCGCCACCGAGGCGATCGCCGTCCGGCTGGGCACCGGGGTCAACCCGTCGCTGCGCCAGCTGGCCGAGGCCGCGCCCGCGCCGTGGAACGACCTGCTGGCCAGGCACCACGAAGCGCTGCTGGTCCTCGTCACCGACCTGCGCAGCCTCTCCGACGCCAACCGCGAGCTCATCGAGGGCGGCCTGTCCGCGATCGGCGACGCGCTGCTGTCGGTCCGCCAGCCCACGGCCGGCACCTACGGCGCCACCGGCCGCTCCGAGCACGGGTCCTCCCGCGCGGTCACCCTGGACGGTGCCCTGTGAGTTCGTTCTCCGGCCTCAACACCGCGACGACGGCGCTCTGGGCCGCCCAGCGCGGACTCGACGTCACCGGCCAGAACATCGCCAACGTCAACACCGACGGCTACTCCCGGCAGCGGGTCGAGCTGCAGTCGGTCAACGGCAACACCGTCCCGGCGATCCACTCCGTCAGCAACCAGGTCGGTCAGGGTGTCGACGCGGACACGGTCATCCGCATCCGTGACGCGTTCCTCGAGAGCCGGGCACAGGCGGAGCGGGCCAACTCCGCGCGGTTGACCGCGGAGAGCGCGGGACTGTCCGCCGTGGAGAACGCGCTCCGCGAGCCCGGCAGCTCGGGCATCCAGAGCATGCTCGCCGACATGTGGGACGGGTGGAGCGACGTCGCGAACCACCCCGAGGACCTGGCCGCACGCAGTCAGCTGCTGCAGCGTACGGAGACCCTGGTGTCCGGCCTCCGGACAGCTGACGGCGTCCTCGGCGCGGAGTGGGAGAAGACCAGGGACAACCTCGACGCCCTGGTCGCGGACGTCAACGCCGCGGCCCGGTCCATCGCGGACCTGAACGCCGCCATCCAGAAGGCATCGCGCGCCGGCCTGCCGGTGAACGAGCTCGCGGACAAGCGCGACGTGTTCGTCCTGCAACTGGCGGAGAAGGTGGGCGCGACGGGCAGGGCGGGGGCCGACGGGCAGGTGGACGTCAGCATCGGGGGGACCTCCCTCGTCACCGGCGACACCGCGACCGCCCTGGAGCTCACCGGCACCACGGACTCCCGGTCGGCCGCGCCCGGGGACCCCCGCCTGGTGACCCGGCCGGGAGGGACCACCGTCCGGCCCGGCGGGACGGCGGAGGGGCAGCTGTCGGTCCTCGGGACGATCCTCCCCGGCTACCGCGGGCGGCTCGACGCGATCGCATCGCAGGTGGCCCGGACGCTCAACGACGCCCAGGCGGGGACCGGTACGGAGCCGGCCTACGACCTGGACGGTGACGTGGGCGGACCGATGGTCGACGACGGGACGGGCGCGGTCACCGTCGACCCCGCCACGGTGACCGCGGCGAACATCCGGCTGCGGCTCACCCGTCCCCAGGACGTGGCCGCCGCGCTCCTCGCGCCGGACGCCGCCGGGCCGTCGCTGGACGGTGGCAACGCGGCCGCCGCCCACCGGTTGCGCCTGGACCAGACCGGCGTGGACGCGACGTACCGCGCGCTGGTCGTGGACCTCGGGGTCCAGGCGGCCGTGGTCGCGCGCAACAGCGACATCCAGGACGTCATCACGGCCCAGGTGGACAGCGCCCGGGAGTCGGTGAGCGGAGTGAACCTCGACGAGGAGATGACCAGGATGATGTCCTTCCAGCACGCCTACTCGGCGGCCGCCCGCATGGTGACGGCCATCGACGAGTCCCTGGACGTCCTCATCAACCGCATGGGCCGAGTGGGGCTGTGACCCGGTGCGCGTGACCCAGCGCTCGATCGCGCTCACCAGCCTGCAGGGCCTCTACCGCAACCAGGACGCCGTCGGTCGGCTGCAGCAGCAGTTGACCGCGGGCAGGACGATCAGCCGCCCCTCGGACTCGCCCACGGGCACCAACCAGTCGATGATCATCCGGGCCGACGCGTCCGGCGCGGCTCAGTACGCCCGCAACATCGCCGACGGGAGCGCGTTCCTCGAGACGACGGACTCCACGTTGCAGTCCATGCTGCAGCAGACCCGGCAGGCCCGGTCGCTCGTCGTCCAGGCGGCGAGCACGGGTGGGATGAGCACGTCGTCCGCCGGCGCGATCCGCACCGAGCTCGAGGGGCTCCGCACGAGCCTGCTCGGCCTGGCCAACGCGGTCGTGCAGGGCCGGCCGGTCTTCGGCGGACCCACGGGAGGCACGGTCGCCTATGCCGACGACGGCACCTTCGTCGGCCGCACGGACGGCGTCCTGACCCGCCGCGTCTCCGACCGTGAGGACATCCGGATCGACGTCACGGGGCCCGAGGCCTTCGGCACGGGGCCCACCGGTCTGTTCGCCGTGCTGGAGAGGGCTGCCGCCGCAGCGGGCGCCCAGGACGCCACCGCCCTGCAGACGGCGCTGGACGACCTCGACGGCGTCATGGAGCGGATGCTGACCGCCACCGCGGACATCGGCACCCGCGCTGCCCGCATGGACCGGGCGGCCGAGGCCAACACCGACCTCCAGCTCAGCCTCAAGCAGCAGCTGGCCGGCGTCGAGGACGTCGACCTGCCGAAGACGATCATGGAGCTGAACCTCCAGCAGGTGGGCTACCAGGTCGCTCTGCAGGCGACCGCCCAGGTCATCCAGCCCTCGCTCGCGGAATTCCTGCGGTGACCCTCGCCCCCGTCGTCACCCTGCCCCTGCTGGGCATGGTGTCCCCGCTGCCCGGCTTCCCCGACTTCCGCGACTACGTGCTCGTCACGGCCGACGGGGACGGGCTGCTGTTCTGGCTCCAGTCCCTGGACGCCGACGGTCCGCGGTTCCTGACCATCCCCCCGGCCCGGTACTTCCCGGACTACGCGCCCGTGCTGCCGGCCCAGGTGCTGGCCGACCTGGACCTCGCCGACCCGACCGACGCCTCGCTGTTCTGCCTGGTCACCGTGCCGGCCGAGGGCCCGGCGGCGGCGACGGCGAACCTGCGCGCCCCCGTCGTGCTCAACCCGGCGAACTGGCGGGCCACCCAGGTCGTGCTCCCCGACAGCCGTCATCCCATCCGGCGTCCCCTGCGCCGATAGAGGAGGGGAGCGGTCCGACCGCTCGACACCCCGCCCCGCCGGGCGGGGGTGCCAGGAGGCCGTCACACACCCATGGAGGGGTACCCGTGCTCACACTGACCCGCAGCGTCGGCGAGACCATCCGCATCGGCGACGACATCGAGGTGCACGTCGTCGAGGTCCGCGGCGGCACCGTCCGGCTGGGCTTCAAGGCCCCGCGCGAGGTGACCATCCACCGCGAGGAGGTCTACCGGCAGATCGCCGAGGCCAACCTGCTCGCCGCGCAGGTCACCGCGGACACGCTCGGCGCGCTCGCCGCCTTCGCGCCGCAGGCCGCCGGCCCCGCGGCCGCCGCCCCGGACGCCCCTGCGGGGGCCGGGAAGCGGCCCGCCCCGCCGGAGCTGCCCGCGCGCTGACGACACGCCACCGACGGCGGGTCCGCGGCTCGGCAACAGTCGCCGATGCGCGGACCCGCCGGACCGGGATGGACGTCCGGACGGGCAAGACCTGACGAAGGTCGGCCCGGAGATTGCACAGGGCACGGCGAGTTGTGTGCCCGTCACCGTCCGCTCATGCGCCAGAGTTGCCCCCGAGCACGACACAGGGGGCGATGAGGATGCAGCACAGCGTGATGGCAGGGACCCAGCAGGCCGACGAGACCGTCGTCGTCCACGTCCAGCTGCGGCCGCGCCGCGGGTCCACCCGGCGCTGCCTGGCCGAGCTGGCGGCTCTGGCCGCCGCGCACCCGTCGGTCGCCTTCTCGGTCACCGGGCTCGGCAAGGACGAGCGGGTCGTCCGCGTCACCGTCGGCGTGGAGCTCGGCCCTCGCGAGGCGATCGCCCGCTTCTCGCCGCAGGCGCAGGCCGCCTACGCCTTCGTCAGTGACCTGTTCACGGTTCTGTACGACCACATGCCGGTGTACGCCGCCGAGCCCTCCGCCGCCGAGCGCGCCGCCGCCGAGGTCCTCCTCCGCGCCGACGACGGCGACCTCGAGGTCCCGGCCGGCGCGTCCGCGTACGAGCGCGTCTCCGCGTAACGCCCCACCCCTCGCCGACGCCTTCCCCGCGATCGACCAGGAGTCCCCGGTGACCAGCACCCCCCAGCCCGCCGTCCCCACCGCCGACCAGCCGGCCGACGCCGGCACCCGCGCGCCGCTCGTCTTCGGCGGGATCCCCGAGGCCGAGGGCTTCGCGCGGGTCCCGATCACCGCGCGCGACCGGGTGCACTTCCGCGTCGACCGGGACCTGCCGCTGGCCGCGTTCCGCGCCGACCTGCCCGACGGCGTCACGGTCAGCCACGACGAGGGCGAGGGGCTCTACCGCGTGGACGGCCCCTGCGGCCAGGGCCAGGTGCTCGCCGACTGGATCCGCGCCTGGTGCTCGACCCGCGACGTCGCCACCGTGGGCCTGCGCGCGGAGGCCGGCGTCCGCCGCCGCGCCCCGCGGGACCTGCCGCCGGCCTTCCTCGAGGACCTGTGCCGGCACTACCAGCCGGTCAGCCTCAAGCGGCTGCAGCGCAACATGAGCACGATCCGGATGCACCTGCCCGACCCCGACGACCTCGGCCAGCAGGTCGCCGAGTGGATCCTCAAGGCGGTCGGCCAGTACGACGAGACCAAGGGCGTCCCGTTCGGCGCCTTCCTCGCCACCCAGCTGTCCAAGTGGGTGCACGACCTGGGCCGCAACGCCCACGGCCGCACCGCCGCCGACACCGAGAACCGGCAGCAGAAGGCGATCGCCGCCTTCCAGGCCGAGCACCAGCGGCGGCCCACCGAGCGCGAGCTCGCGGCCTACATGGGGCAGAGCGTGGCCACGCTGCGGCGCAACTCGCAGACGGTCGCCACCCTCAACGGCCTGCGCAACCTGCAGTCCCTCGACGGCGGCCCGGACGCGACCGAGGTGCTGCTGCCGGACTCCAGCGAGGCGCCCGACCAGATCATGGACGAGGCGGAGCAGACGCTGCTGTCGCACGCCCTGACCGCGGCCTGCGCCCCCGACCCGACCGCCGCGCGCGGCCAGCGGGCCGCGCAGCCCAACGTCCTGGGCTGGGCCACCTGGTACCTGACCACCTGGGGCGGGCAGACCAAGACCCAGGTGTCGGCCGACCTCGGGACCTCGGTGCGCAACATGAACGTGCACGCCGACCGCGTCGAGCGGGCGCTCAAGGACCGGCTCGCCGAGTTGTCCGAGTGACGTCCCGGTAAACGGAACGCAGGAGTCCGTCGCCGACGGGTCCATCCGGCCGCGGACCTGCCGATATCGAGGACGTGACCGCGAGTCCCCGCTGCACCGACGCCGGGGGACCGCAGACGCCGACGGGGGGAGGTGTGCGGTGAGCGTGCTGCCTGCGGGCGACCCCGCCGTCGTCCTGCTCCCGCACTGGCTCTCCGGGGCCGACCGCGAGCTGCTGGCCGGCGTCGTGCGTGCCGCCGTCGAGCGGCCCGGTGTCCACCCGGTCGCCGCCGTCCACCTGGCCGACGTCCTGACCGAGCTGCACGTGGCCGCCGCCCGCGACGCCGTCTGGCCCGGCCCCGCCGCCCGCGTCCGCCGGGTCACCGGCTGGGCCGAGGACGTCCTGCCGGTGCGGCTGTCGGCCGCCGAGCTCGACAGCGTCCTCGGCCTGGCCGAGCTGCCGGGCGACCTGCGCGCGACCCTCGGGGGACGCCGCCCGTGACGCGGGGGCGCCCCGGCCGCTCCTCGTCGGGCCTGCTGCAGCGGCTGCGCCCGGCGCCGGTCGCCGTCGACGACGTCCGCGCCGCCGCGGACGCGGTGCTGCCGGGCCTCGCGACCGGCGGCCTGCGCGCCGCCGTGCTCGCGGACCCCGCCCGCGGGCCGGTGCTGGTCCTGGCCGAGGACGAGCGTCGCGTGCGGGTGCCGCTGCACGACCTCGCCGAGGACATGACCGACGCCGGCGTGACCCCCACCGCCGACGGCGTCGCCGCCGCGCTCACCGCCTTCGTCGCCGCCCGCCCGGTCAGCGACGCCGCGGCCGCCGGCGCCGGCGTCGCCGTCCTCGACTGGACCGGCCCGGCGTGCACCGCCGTCGGCTGGCGGGTCGTCGTCCGCCGCGGGGACCGCACCGTCGCGTGGACGCCGTCGGACCGCGCTGACGCCGCCGTGGTGGCCCGCACCCGCACCGCCGCCACCGCCCGGGCCGCCGACGCCGGGGGCGTGCTCCGCGTCGAGGGGCCGGTGGCGCTGTGGTCGCACCCCGGCGCGCCGATGCTCGCCACGGCTGCGCTGGCCGATCCCGAGCGGCTGCTCGGGCGGATCGCCGGGGCCGGGTTGCGCGTGGCCGAGCCGCACGTCGTCGTCACGCCGCTGCGGCCGCTGGCGTGCGCCTCCGCGGGGGTGACCGACCGCCTGGCCGGGCTGACCGGCGAGGCGTGCGTGCGCCTGCCCTGGGCCGCCCTGCCCGACCTCCGCTGGCTGTGAGGCGGCCCCTCCGCAGGGTCCCGCCGCGAGCCTGCGAGCGGTGGGGGGCAGAGGGGTCCTTCGTCAGGCCAGGTGCCCGAACTCCCAGTGCCAGGGCTCGGGCTTCTCGCCGCCGGGCCGGGCCCAGTCGGGGTTGACGAAGCCGAACCGCCCGGCGTGCTCGGTCATCCACGTCCACTGCGGCGTGCCGGCGACGTTCACCCCGCCGCACAGGTCCACCGCCAGCGCCCAGCCGTGGTTCGACGTCCCCGGCACGGCGGCCAGCGCGGGCTTGCGGCGGAACGCGTCCACCTGCGCGGCCATCGACCGGTAGGAGTCGGTGACGCACAGCGGGCTGCCGAAGGCCGCCTCGTAGGCCCGGGCCAGCGCGGCGTAGCCGGCCGCGGCGTCGCAGCGCAGCGCGTGGCCGCGGGCGATCGGGCACAGCGCCTCGGCGGGGATCCGGCCGTTGGACCAGCCACCCCACGCGGGGCTCACCGGGCCGACCGGCGCCGGGGGAGCGCCGCAGGCCCCGCGGCCGGACGCCGACGCCGGCAGCGGCGCGTTCGGCGTCGCGGGCGCCGGCAGGGTGACCCGCACGGCGCGGGCGTCGGCGGGCATCGAGCGGACGCCGACCTGGTACGTGGCCGCCGAGGCGCCGAGCACCTCGCCGTCGCCGAGGTACAGGGCCACGTCGGCGCCGCCGTCGGAGACGACCAGGTCGCCGACCTGCAGCTGCGAGGCGGGCACGACGGTCGCCGCGGCCCACTGCTCCGCGGCGCCGGCCGGCAGGTCGTAGCCGGCCAGCAGCCACGCCGAGGCGGTGAGCCCGCCGCAGTCGAAGGCGTCCGGGCCCGTGGCGCCGGCGGCGTACGGGCGGCCCAGCCGGGACAGCGCGCTGCTCACCGCGGCGACGGTCTCGGCCGGCAGCACGGTCACCGGCCGGTTGCCGACGACGGCCCACGCCACGCCGGGCACGGCCTGCCCGGCGGCGTCCAGCGCGGGGGAGAAGCCGTCGGGCAGCGTCGCCGGGTCGGCCAGCTCGGCCGCGGACGGCGGCTCGACGCCCGCCGACGCGAGCCCGGCGAGGTAGCCCTGCCAGCGCTGCAGCGCGGCGGTGTTGCGCTCCTGCTGCGCGCCGGCGGCCGGGACGGTGTCCAGCGCGGCCAGCTGCGCGGAGACGTCGAGGCCGAGGTCGTCCACGGTCGCGCGGACGCCGGCCAGCACGGTGCGGGCCTGCGCCGCGGCGGCGTCGACGGCGTCCTGCGCGGCGGCCACCCGTGCGGCGGCGGCCTCCGCCGCGACCGCGGCGCGCTCGGCGCGGACGACGGCGGTCTCCCGCTCCTGGGCGGCGCGGTCGGCCAGCGCCTGGCGGTAGAGGACGTCGCCGGTGGTCGCGGGTGCCGCGGCGGACAGGCCGAGGACCGGCATGCGGGTCTGCGCGGAGGCGCGGTAGAGGTCGGCCGCGGCGGAGCCGACGGTGACCTGCTCGGCGGCGACGGCGGCCCGCGCTGCCTGCTCGGCCTCGACCGCGGCCCGCAGCTCGGCCCGCCGCGTGGCGACCTCGCCCTGCAGCCGGCGGTAGGCGTCGGCGTCCTGCAGCAGGGTGCTGCGGGCGGCCAGGGCCAGGCCCGCGGCGTCGGGGGCCACCGTGGCCGAGCCGGGCGCGGAGGTGGCCGGGGCGAGCAGCACGGTGAGGACGGGCACGAGCAGCGTGGCCAGGCCGACGACCCGCAGCCGGGTGCGCCAGGGGCCGCGCCCGCGCGGCGTCCGGGCGGCGGGCCGGCGGCGGGCGGGCTGCTTCCGGCGCGTCTTCGTCTTCTGCGCCGAGGTGCCGGTGCGGCGCGGGGGGACCGGAGCGCCGGTGGCGGCGCGGGCGGCGAGGAGGGCGCGCAGCGCCTCGGCCTCGCGGGCGGTGAGCTCGCGGCGGGGCGCGGTGCGGGGGGAGGCCGTGCGGGAGGGGGTGGCCGTGCGCGCGGGAGCGGGCGTGCGTGGTGCGGGCACGGCGGGGTCCCCCGGGCGGTCTCGATCGGCTGGCCGCGCTCCGGCGTGGAGCGCTCGCCGTCAGATCGACCGCCCGGGGGACCCGGAGGAGGGACGGGAGGGGAGGCCTCACCCCGACGGGGGAGGGGATGCGCCCGGCCGGGGGACCGGGCCGGCGCGCCGGGCACCTCCGCGGAGAAGCCCGGCGCACCTCCGCCGCGAGGTCAGCGGTCGGGCGGCCACCAGGCGCCGTGCCGCGCCACCAGCGGGATGCGGTGCTCGGCGCCGTCCTCGGTGACCACGACCAGCTCGACGGCGGTGATCGGCACCGGCCGGTCGTCGTCGTCGCGCAGCAGCCGCCCGGTGGCCAGCGGGATCGGGGGGAGGACCAGCAGGTCCTCGCCGGGCGGCTCGCTGCCCATCGACGACGTCGTCAGCGCTCGGCCAGCGGGACGAACGCCCGCTCGGTCTCACCGGTGTAGACCTGCCGCGGGCGGCCGATCTTCGTCGTCGGGTCGGCGATCATCTCCCGCCACTGCGCGATCCACCCGGGCAGCCGGCCCAGCGCGAACAGCACGGTGAACATGCGGGTCGGGAAGCCCATCGCCCGGTAGATCAGCCCGGTGTAGAAGTCGACGTTCGGGTAGAGCCTGCGCTCGACGAAGTAGTCGTCGGACAGCGCGATCTCCTCGAGCTGGCGGGCGAGGTCGAGCAGCTGGTTGTCCCCGCCGAGCTTGTCGAGCACGGTGTCGGCGGTCTGCTTCACGATCGCCGCGCGCGGGTCGTAGTTCTTGTACACCCGGTGCCCGAAGCCCATGAGCTTGACGCCGGGCTCCTTCTTCTTCACCCGCTCGACGAACGCCGGGATGTCCCCGCCCTCGCCCTGGATGGACTCGAGCATCTCCAGCACCGACTGGTTGGCCCCGCCGTGCAGCGGGCCGAACAGCGCGTTGATGCCGGCCGACACCGAGGCGAAGAGGTTGGCGTGCGAGGAGCCCACCAGCCGCACCGTCGACGTCGAGCAGTTCTGCTCGTGGTCGGCGTGCAGCACGAAGAGCATGTCGAGGGCGGCGGCGAGCTCGGGGTCGACCTCGTAGGGCTCGGCCGGGAAGCCGAAGGTCATCCGCAGGAAGTTCTCGACCAGGCCCAGCGAGTTGTCCGGGTAGAGGAACGGCTGGCCGACCGACTTCTTGTACGCGTAGGCCGCGATCGTGGGCAGCTTGGCCAGCAGCCGGACGGTGGAGATCTCCACCTGGTGCGGGTCGAAGGGGTCCAGCGAGTCCTGGTAGAAGGTCGACAGGGCGCTGACCGCCGAGGACAGCACCGGCATCGGGTGGGCGTCGCGCGGGAAGCCCTGGAAGAACTGCTTGAGGTCCTCGTGCAGCAGGGTGTGCCGGCGCAGCTTCTCGTCGAAGGCGGCCAGCTGGTCGGCCGTGGGCAGCTCGCCGTAGATCAGCAGGTAGGTGACCTCGAGGAAGCTGGCCTTCCCGGCGAGCTGGTCGATGGGGTAGCCGCGGTAGCGCAGGACGCCGGCGTCACCGTCGATGTAGGTGATCTCCGACGTGCACGAGGCGGTGTTGACGAAGCCGACGTCGAGCGCCACCTGCCCGGTGGTCGCCAACAGCTTGGAGACGTCGAGCCCGGAGGGTCCCTCCGACGCCGGGACCGTGCGCAGCGGGAGGTCACCCCCCGCGTGTCGCAGGGATACCTCGGGGGTGCTGGCTGTCTCGGTCATGGTGGCCCGACGCTACTGGCGTCGGGCCCCGAGGACGACAGGGACCGTCCCCGCACGGGGGTGGGCCGGGGCTCCCGGCCCACCCCGCACGGTCAGGGGTGGGTCATCGAGAGCACGTCGAGGGCCTCGTCGAGCTGGGCCTCGGTGAGCTTGCCCTGCTCGACGTAGCCGCGCTCGAGCACCACCTGGCGGATCGTCTTCTGCTCGGCCAGCGACTGCTTGGCGACCTTCGCGGCCTCCTCGTAGCCGATGTACTTGTTGAGCGGCGTCACGATCGACGGCGAGGACTCCGCGTAGGTCCGGCACTGCTCGACGTTGGCGACGATCCCGTCGACGCAGCGGTCGGCCAGGATCCGGCTGACGTTGGCCAGCAGGCGGATCGACTCGAGCACGTTGCGGGCCATGAGCGGCAGCGTCACGTTGAGCTCGAAGACGCCGGTGGTGCCGGCGTAGGTGACCGCGGCGTCGTTGCCGATGACCTGGGCGGCGACCTGGATGACCGCCTCGGGGATCACCGGGTTCACCTTGCCCGGCATGATCGAGCTGCCCGGCTGCAGGTCGGGCAGCTGGATCTCGCCGAGCCCGGTGCGGGGGCCCGAGCCCATCCACCGCAGGTCGTTGGCGATCTTCACCAGGCCGACGGCGATCGTCTTCAGCTGGCCGGAGGCCTCGACCAGCGAGTCCCGGGAGCTCTGCGCCTCGAAGTGGTTGCGCGCCTCGGACAGCGGCAGGTCCAGCTCCGCGGCGAGGGTGTCGATGATCGCGGCCGCGAAGCCGGGCGGGGTGTTGATCCCGGTGCCGACGGCGGTGCCGCCCAGCGGCAGCTCACCGATGCGCGGCAGCGAGGCCTCCAGCCGCTCGACGCCGTAGCGGATCGCCGCGGCGTAGCCGCCGAACTCCTGGCCGAGGGTGACCGGGGTGGCGTCCATGAGGTGGGTGCGGCCGCTCTTCACGACCTCGGCGAACTCCGTCTCCTTGCGGGTGAGGGAGGACTCGAGGTGGCGCAGGGCCGGGACGAGGTCGCGCACGATCGCCCGGGTGGCGGCCACGTGGATGGCCGAGGGGAAGACGTCGTTGGACGACTGCGAGGCGTTGACGTGGTCGTTCGGGTGCACCGGCGTGCCGGCGGCCTCGGTGGCGAGGGTCGCGACGACCTCGTTGGTGTTCATGTTGCTCGACGTCCCCGAGCCGGTCTGGAAGACGTCGATGGGGAAGTGCTCGTCCCACCTCCCGGACGCCACCTCGGCGGCGGCCGCGGCGATCGCCCGCGCGACCTCGCCGTCGAGGACGCCGAGGTCGGCGTTGACGCGGGCCGCGGCGCCCTTGATGGCGGCCAGGGCGGCGATGAGCTCGCGCTCGATGGGGGTGCCCGAGATGGGGAAGTTCTCGACGGCGCGCTGGGTCTGGGCACGCCACTTGGCCCACGCGGGGACACGGACCTCCCCCATGGAGTCGTGCTCGACGCGGTAGTCCTGCTCGGTGGCCACGCTGGCTCCCGTGTGGTGTCGGTGGGATCGGTGCTGCACGCGTGACCCTAGAAGGGCCCCGTCCTCCCCACTGCCCGCAGCCTCGGAGTGGGACCCGGGACGGCGCGGCTCCGGGTCCTACGGTGCGGCGACGCCGACGGCCCGAGGAGACCCCGTGACCCACCCGTACACCCCGGACGCGCCCGGCACCGTCCCCGTGGGCGGCTGGACGCCGTGGGGCACCTGGGACCCCACCGCCGGCCGGGCGCCCGCCGTCCCGCCGGCGCCCGCGCCGGTGACCGCCCCCGCGCCGGCCTCCCGCGTCCTCCCCGCCGCCCTGCTCGCGGGCGGCCTCGCCCTCGGGCTGGTGCTCGCCGCCGTCGTCGGCGCGCTGGTGCTCCGCGGCGCCGCGGACGACGCCGGCCGCGCGGCCGGCGAGGCGATGGGCGAGGCGGTCGGGGAGGCCCTCTACGGCGGCGTCCCCTCCGAGTACTACGACTACGGGACCGGGGGCGGGTCGGGCGAGGTCGAGCAGTCCGAGCCGGTGCCGCCCGGCGTCCTCGGGTCCGACCCCCTCCTCGACGCCCACGCCCAGGGCTGCTTCGACGGCGACCTGCAGGCCTGCGACGACCTGTTCGCCGAGTCGCCGCCGCTGTCGGAGTACGAGGAGTACGCGCTCACCTGCGGCGGCCGCGTGAAGGCGTGGTCGGTGCCGCTGTGCACCGACCTCGACTGACCGGCCCGTCCGTGACCTGCCGGTGCTGGTCGCCACCACCCGGCCCACCTAGCCTGACCAGCGCATCTACCTGAACCGAGGAGTCCGCACCATGTCCCAGCCGCCGTATCCGCCGCCGGGCGGCAACGACCCCCAGGGCGAGCAGCCCGGCCGGCAGGGGTGGGGGCAGTCCGACGACCCGACGAGGCAATTCGGCCAGCCGGCGCCCCCCACCTCCCAGTTCCAGCCGGGCCGGTACGGCCAGCCGGGCGAGCGCGACCAGACCTCGCCCTTCCCCCAGCCCGGTCAGCAGCCCCACGGCCAGCCGGGCCAGGACCCGACGCAGCAGTACGGCCAGCAGCCCTACGGCCAGCAGCCCTACGGCCAGCAGCCCTACGGCCAGCCCGGCTACGACCCGACGCAGCAGTACGGGCAGCAGGCCTACGACCCGAACCAGCAGTACGGCCAGCCCTACGGCCAGTACGGGCAGCCCGGCTACGGCCAGCAGCCCTACGGCCAGCAGCCCTACGGCCAGCCGGGCCACGGCCAGCCGCAGCAGAAGGGCAACAGGAAGAACGTCGTCATCGCCTCGGTGGTCGCCGGGGTGCTGCTGGTCGCCGCCGCGGCCGTCGGGCTGTTCTTCCTCCTCCGCGACGACGACGGCTCGACCGTCGCCGACCCGACGCGGACCAGCACCTCCTCGTCCGCGTCCAGCTCGTCGTCCTCGGGCCCGTCCCCGTCGTCGTCCTCGTCGAGCAGCTCCTCGTCGTCCTCGTCGTCGTCCGGCGGGGGCGGTGGTGCGGGGTCGACCTCGGCGCCGGTGCCCCCGCAGGGGCTCGGCTCGGACCCGGACGGCGAGTTCCAGCCGCTGGCCGAGGCCTGCTTCGCCGGTGACTTCTCCGCCTGCGACGAGCTGTGGGTCTCGACGCCGATCGACTCGGCGTACGAGCAGTACGGGGGCACCTGCGCCGGCCGGGTGAGCTACGAGGCCAACGGCTGTGTGTCGCGGCTCGGTGAGGGCGTGCCGGAGCCGCAGAGCGACCCGGTCCCGCCGCAGGGCCTCGGGGAGGACCCGGACGGCGAGTTCCAGCCGCTGGCCGACAGCTGCTTCGCCGGCGACTGGGCGGCCTGCGACGACCTGTGGGGCTCCTCCCCGTCGGACTCGCCGTGGGAGCAGTACGCCGGCACCTGCGCCGGCCGGGTGAGCTACGAGGTCGCCAACTGCGAGGGCCGGCTCGGCTGACGCCGGTCCCGCAGACGCACCACGGCCCCGGGGCGAGCGCCCCGGGGCCGTGGTGCGGTGCTGGAACGGCCCGCCTGCGGAGCCCCGCCGCGAGCGTGCGAGCGGTGGGGGGCAGGCGGGTCCTTCACTCGTCGTCGGAGCGGTCGAAGGGCACGGCGGAGTAGGCGCGCAGCTTCTCCAGCGAGTGCAGGCTGTCGATCGAGCGGATGGTGCCCGAGCGCGAGCGCATGACCAGCGACTGCGTGGTGCAGCCGCCGGCGCGGTACTGGACGCCGCGCAGCAGCTCGCCGTCGGTGATGCCGGTGGCGACGAAGAACACGTCGCCGCGCACCAGGTCGTCGATGGTGAGCACGCGGTCGAGGTCGTGGCCGGCGTCGACCGCCTTCTGCCGCTCCTCGTCGTCCTTGGGCCACAGCCGGCCCTGCAGCGCACCGCCCATGCACTTGAGCGCGCAGGCGGCGATGATCCCCTCCGGCGTGCCGCCGATGCCCATGAGCAGGTCGACCCCGGTGCCCTCCCGGGCCGCGGCGATCGCGCCGGCGACGTCGCCGTCGGTGATGAACCGGATCCGCGCGCCGGCCTCGCGGACCTCGTGCACGAGCTGGTCGTGCCGCGGCCGGTCGAGGATGCAGACGGTGACGTCCTCCACCCGGCCGTGCTTGGCCTTGGCGACCCTCCGGATGTTCTCGGCGACCGGCGCGGTGATGTCGACGACGTCGGCGGCGGCTGGGCCGGTGGCGATCTTCTCCATGTAGAAGACCGCCGACGGGTCGTACATCGCGCCGCGGTCGGCCACCGCCATGACGGCGATGGCGTTCGGCATGCCCTTGGCCATCAGGGTGGTGCCGTCGATGGGGTCGACGGCGACGTCGCACTCGGGGCCGTAGCCGTCGCCGACCTGCTCGCCGTTGTAGAGCATCGGCGCCTGGTCCTTCTCGCCCTCGCCGATCACGACGACGCCGCGCATGCTCACCGTGCCGATCAGCGCCCGCATGGCGTCGACGGCGGCGCCGTCGCCGCCGTTCTTGTCGCCGCGGCCGACCCAGCGGCCCGCCGCCATCGCGGCGGCCTCGGTGACGCGCACCAGCTCGAGGGCGAGGTTGCGGTCGGGCGCCGGGCGGTCGGTGCGGAAGGTGCTCCGGCGGGGCGTGGGTGGCACGGGGCCGTCGGGTACGGGCAGGGTCACGGGACCTCCTGAGTCCGGCACCGTTGCCGGTGCCCGCCGCCCGCGACCCGTCCCCGGGGCCGGTCGGGCGCGCAGGGCAGTCCGGGAGCGGGGCGGCGGGGTCGTGGATCGGTGCTGCGATCCTAGGGGCATGACCAGTTCCGGCCCGTCGGGCCAGCAGGCCCCCGAGGAGCAGCCGCCGCCGGCGCCGACCGCGGCGGAGCGCGCGAACCGGATGAGCGCGGCCAACATGCTCCGGTCGCTGCTGCCGCTGGTGGTCATCGTCCTGCTCGTCGCCGGCTGGGTCGCCTTCCGCCAGAGCGGCATCGACCCCGTCCGCCCGATCGACCCGACCAGCAGCGTCCGGCTCGCCGCCGAGCGGGCGTCCTACACCGTGGAGGTGCCCGCCGGGCTGCCCGACGGCTACCGGCCGACCAGCGCGCGCACCGACGCCGCGGACGCCGGCGAGGGGGAGCCGGTGACCCTGGAGATCGGCTACGTGACGCCCTCGGACGAGTACGCGGGCTTCCTCACCACCGACGACCCCGACGCCGACCGGCTGCGCGCCGTCCTCGACGGCGCGCAGGACGACGGCAGCGTCGACCTGGCCGGGCGCACCTGGACCCGGCAGACCAACGGCCGCGGGGAGACCGTGCTGTCGCTGGAGACCGGGGACGTGACCACCGTGGTCACCGGCTCGGCCGACGACGACGAGCTGCAGACCGTCGCCACCGCCGTCGCGCCGGTCAGCGTCCCCAGCTGAGGCTCAGCCCTCCTGCTCGCCGGGCGCCGCGGCGGCCAGCCGCTCGCGGGCGCGGTCGAGCCAGTGCTGGCACAGCTGCGCGAGCTGCTCGCCGCGCTCCCAGAGGCCGAGGGACTCCTCGAGGGTGAGCCCCCCGGCCTCGAGCCGGCGGACCACCTCGGCCAGCTCCTCGCGGGCCTGCTCGTAGGTCTGCGTCGGCTGCTCGGTCGTCGGCTCGCTCACCATGTCCCCGGTTCGCTCCCGCGGAACGCTCCGCTCCTCGCTCGTTCCTCGCTGCGATGCCCGCGTTCCCGTCCGCTCACGGCTCCCCATCCTGCCCGTCCACCCGGACGGCCAGCCGCCCGCCCGCGACCCGCACCGACAGCCGCTCACCGTCGGCCACCTCGGCCGGGTCGCGGACCAGGGCGCCGTCGGCCCGCTGCACCAGCGCGTAGCCGCGCTGCAGCGTCGCCTGCGGGGACAGCGCGGCCACCCGCGCGCGGGCGTGGTCGAGGTCGCGCTCGGCGGACTCGACGCGGTGGGTGAGCGTGCGGCGGGCCCGGTCGCGCAGCGCCGCCACGTCGTCGGCCCGGCCGTGCAGCAGCCGCTGGGGGTCGGCGAGCACCGGCCGGCTGCGGACGCTCTCCAGCCACCGCTCGGACTGCTCGAGGCGCACGGTGAGCAGGTGCCGGGCGCGGGCGCGCAGCCCGTCGACCAGCCGCCGCTGCTCGCCGATCTCGGGGACGACGCGGTGTGCGGCGTCGGTGGGGGTGGCCGCGCGGACGTCGGCGACGTGGTCGACCAGCGTGGTGTCGGTCTCGTGCCCGACGGCGGTGACCACCGGCGTGCGGCAGGCGGCGATCGCGCGGACCAGGCCCTCGTCCGAGAAGGGCAGCAGGTCCTCGACCGAGCCGCCGCCGCGGGCGATGACGATCACCTCGACCTCGGGGTCGCGGTCCAGCCGCTGCAGCCCGTCGATCACCGAGGCGGCGGCGTTCACGCCCTGCACCAGGCTGTGGTGGACGGCGAAGCGCACCGCGGGCCAGCGGCGGCGGGCGGTGACCAGCACGTCCCGCTCGGCGGCGGAGTCCTTGCCGGTGACCAGCCCGACCACGGCGGGGGCGAAGGGCAGCGGGCGCTTGCGGGCGGGGTCGAACAGGCCCTCGGCGGTCAGCAGCCGGCGGATCCGCTCGATGCGGGCGAGCAGCTCACCGAGGCCGACGGCGCGGATCTCGGTGGCGCGCAGGGAGAAGGAGCCGCGGGCGACGTAGTAGTCCGGCCGCGCGCGGACGATGACACGGGCGCCCTCGGTGAGCTCCAGGCCGGGCCGGTCGGCGACGTCGCGGGCGCAGGTGACCGGCACCGAGAGGTCGGCGGCGGGGTCGCGCAGGGTGAGGAACACGGTCGCGGCGCCGCTGCGCCGGTTGAGCTGGGCGACCTGCCCCTCGACCCAGACCTCGCCGAGCCGGCCGATCCACTCGGCGACCTTGCGGGCCACCGTCCGCACCGGCCAGGGCGACTCGGGGGACGAGGGCGCACTCACGGCCCCGAGGGTGCCAGGCGGGGCCGACGGCCCCGCCCGGCACCCCGGGTGGGTCCCCCTCCGCTAGCCGCGGGGCTGCAGGGGGCTGGTCTCGACGGCCTGCTGCTCGAGCTTCTCCAGCCGGTTGCGCAGCATCGTGAGGAACGGCGCCCGGGCGCGGGTGGCCTCCTCGTAGGCGAGCAGGTCCGACACCGTGGCCAGCTGGTAGCCGCGGAGCCGGCCGCGCAGCTGGGCGACGGTGAAGGAGTCGTAGCCCTCGACGGGGGCGGCCCCGGCGGCCTGCGAACCGGACAGCTCGCTGCCGCCCTGCGCGTCGTCGGTGGGGGCGGCGGAGTCCCCGCCGACGGCGCCGACGGCCGCGCCCTCGGCGATCGCCGCGTCCTCCTCGGCGGTGTCGGCCCCACCGACGTCGGTGCGCACCCCGGTGGCCGCGGCGACGGTCGTGCCGCCCTCGTCGGTGGCCTCGGCGACCGGCTCGGGCCCGGTCGTGTCGGTGGCGGCACCGCTGTCCTCGCCGGGGGCGGGCTCGGCGCCGAGCTCCTCGTCGACGCGGGCGTGCTCCCCGGTGACGACGTCGCTCGCCTCGCCGACCGCCGTCCCCTGGGTGGCGGCACCCTCGTCCGTGGCGGCGGCCTGCTCGCCGCCGTCCTCGGGGGCGACGACGCCCTCGTCGGTGACGGTGCCCTCGACCGTGGTGACCTGCCCGTCGGGCGTGATGACGTCGACCTCGGTCGCGGCCTCCTCGGCCGCGGCCGCGTCGGACTCCGCGTCCTCACCCAGCACACCGGCGTCGGGGGAGCCGGCGGCGTCGTCGGCGAGGCCGATGCCGGTGTCGGGCACGCCGGAGTCCGCGGCGTCGGGCACGACCGTGTCGTCGGTGCCCACGTCGGGGGCGCCGGCCAGCTCGCCGACCGGGGAGCCGCCCGGGTCGCTCGCGGCCGGGGTGTCCTCCGGGGCGGCCGCGGTGCCGGCGGGGGTCCCGGTGCCCTCGGCCTCGAGCAGCGCGCTCTCCAGGGCGTCCTCGGCGGTCAGCGCGGAGTCGGCGGCGTCGAGCGCGGACGCGGCCTCCTCGGCGCCCAGCACCTCGTCGTTGACGTCCTCGACGGCGGCGACGACCGCGGCGGGGGACGGCTCCTGGGGCAGCCCGGCGAGCTCGTCGTCGACCAGGCCGGCGGCGTCGGTGTCGACGTCGACCTCCATGACGTCGACCTCGGTGACGTCGACCTCGGTGGCGTCACCGACGGTGTCGACGTCGGGGGCGCGGTCGAACGCGGAGTCGCGCAGCACGTCGATCGGCTGGGCGACGAGGGGAGCGCCGCCGGCGGCGGCCTCCTCGTCCTCGTCGAAGGTGGCCAGGCCGGGCTCGCGGTCGCCGCGCAGCCCGGTGAGCACCTCGTCACCGCGGGCGACCAGCCCCGACCACTGCTGCTGCAGCTTCATCGCTGCCTGCAGCGCGATGCCGACGATGCGCACCGGCAGGCCCGGCAGCGTCTGCGGGAGGCTGCGGACGTCGTCGAGGACGGTGGCGGCCAGACCGACGGTGGCGCGGATCGGCTCCGGGATCTCACGGGACATGCGCCCAGCCTGCCGCAGCGCGCGGCGAACGGCACAGCGGCCGGTCCCCGGCCCACCCGGTCGGGCGGCGTGCGGCTCGTCACGCTCCCTCGCGACGGCCGGGCCGGGAGCGCGGCGCCACCTACGATGGGGTCATGGCTGATCAGCGCGGACGGGTCCTGCTGGCCGATCCCCGGGGCTACTGCGCCGGTGTCGACCGGGCGGTGGTGGCCGTCGAGCGGGCCCTGGAGATCCACGGCGCCCCGGTGTACGTCCGCAAGCAGATCGTCCACAACAAGCACGTGGTGGCGACCCTCGAGCGGCGCGGCGCGGTGTTCGTCGACGAGACCGACGAGGTGCCCGAGGGCGCGGTCGTCGTCTTCAGCGCCCACGGCGTCTCGCCGGCCGTGCACGAGGAGGCGAGGGCGCGCTCGCTGCGCACCATCGACGCCACCTGCCCGCTGGTGAGCAAGGTGCACCAGGAGGCGAAGCGGTTCGCCAAGGAGGACTACGACATCCTCCTCATCGGCCACCGCGGGCACGAGGAGGTCGAGGGCACCTCCGGCGAGGCCCCCGAGCACATCCAGCTCGTCGACGGCCCCGACGACGTCGCGAACGTGGAGGTCCGCGACCCCGAGCGGGTCGTGTGGCTGTCGCAGACCACGCTGTCGGTCGACGAGACGCTCGCGACCGTCGACCAGCTCAGGACCCGGTTCCCCGGCCTGCAGTCCCCGCCGAGCGACGACATCTGCTACGCCACGCAGAACCGGCAGCAGGCGGTCAAGCAGATGGCCGGCGAGTGCGACCTGGTGATCGTCGTCGGCTCGACCAACTCGTCGAACTCGGTGCGGCTGGTGGAGGTGGCCCTGGAGGCCGGCGCCCGCGCCGCGCACCTGGTCGACTACGCCGCCGAGATCGACCCCGCGTGGCTGGAGGGCGTCGGCACCGTCGGCGTCACCAGCGGCGCGTCGGTGCCCGAGGTGCTGGTCAGCGAGGTGCTCGACCTCCTGGCCGGGAGCGGCTACCCCGACGTCGAGACGGTGAAGGCGGCCGAGGAGCGGCTGGTGTTCGCGCTGCCGCACGAGCTGCGGCCCAGGCGCGGCGAGACCGCCCGGCCCGTCCGCTAGGACCCCGGGACGCAGCGAGCCCCCTCCCGGCCGGGAGGGGGCTCG
>NZ_JBJGZT010000046.1:0-21183 GCF_054050655.1 Geodermatophilus sp. SYSU D00663
GGGGGGGGGGGGGGGGGGGGGGTGGGGGGGCGGCCGGGGGTGGGGGGCGGGGGGGGGGGTGGGGGCCCCCGGCCCGGAGAGGGCGAGGGGCCCCGCCCGGGGCGGGGGGGGGCGGGGCCTCACGCCGTCGGTCAGCCGCGGTGGCGGCCGCCGGTCGCGGCCTCGCCGGGGCGCCCGACCGGGGGAGCCGTCGACGTCGGCGCCGCGGCACCGGCGGCCTCGGCCACCTGCCGGCCGGCGTCGTCCCCGGTGGGCTCGCCGGCGGTCTGGCGGGCGGCCTGCTGGGCCTGGATGCCGGACTGGTCGCTCAGCGCCAGCTGCGGCAGGAACAGGAACACGAAGAACCCGAGCGCCACCACGCACGCGGCGATGAGGAACACCAGGTCGATCGAGTTCGAGAACCCGGTCTTGAACGGCGCCGCGAGGAACGACGGCAGCGTCTGGATGAAGGAGGTGTCCGACAGGTCGCCGCCGCCCTGCAGCTGACCGCTCTGCACCGCCTGGGCCACGCGCGGGTCGGACGCCGCGGCCGAGGTCACGGCCGACTCGATGTCCACCGGCAGCCGGCTGAACAGCACCGACAGGAAGACCGCGGTGCCGATCGTGCCGCCCATCTGCCGGAAGAACGTCACCGACGAGGTGGCCACGCCCATCTCCCGCGGGGACACGGCGTTCTGCACGGCGAGGATCGTGGGCTGGAAGTTGAAGCCCAGGCCCAGGCCCAGCAGGACCATGAACGGCACCAGCGTCCACACCGAGGTGTCGGCGTCGACGACGAACGACATCGACAGCAGCGCGACGGTCATGAACACGATGCCGACCAGCGGGAAGACCTTGTACCTGCCCGTCCTCGAGATCGCGATGCCCGAGCTCATCGCGCCGGTCATGATGCCGGCGACCAGCGGGATCATCTGCAGGCCGGCGACCGTGGCGCTGGAGCCGTGGACGATCTGCAGGTACTGCGGGAGCAGCAGCAGGCCGCCGAACATGCCCGCGCCCATCACCACGCTGCCGACGCCGACGACGGTGAAGCTGCGGTTGCGGAACAGCCGCAGGGGCAGCAGCGCCTCGTCGCGGTAGGCCCGCTCGGCGAGGAGGAACAGCACGAAGCCGACGGCGCCGACGACGTAGCAGGCCACCGAGCGGGTCGAGCCCCAGCCCCAGATGCGGCCCTGCTCGGCGACGATCAGCAGCGGCACCAGGAAGGTCACCAGCGCCAGCGCGCCGGGCCAGTCGATGCGGTGCTCCCGCCGCTCGTGCGGCAGGTGCAGCACCCGGAAGACGGCGGCGAAGGCGACCAGGCCCAGCGGGACGTTGACGTAGAAGATCCAGCGCCAGCCGTCGATGCCGAGCAGCGAGCCCTGACCGGCGAAGAACCCGCCGATGACCGGGCCCAGCACGCTCGAGGTGCCGAAGACGGCCATGAAGTAGCCCTGGTACCGCGAGCGCTCCCGCGGCGGCACGATGTCGCCGATGATCGCCAGCGCCAGCGACATCAGGCCACCGGCGCCGATGCCCTGGACGGCGCGGAACGCGGCGAGCTCGTACATCGAGTTCGCCAGGCCGCAGAGCATCGAGCCGACGACGAACACGGCGATGGCGAACAGGTAGAACGGCCGCCGGCCGTAGATGTCGGAGAGCTTGCCGTACAGCGGCGTGGCGATCGTCGAGGTGATGAGGAACGCCGTCGTCGCCCAGGCCTGCAGGTCGTAGCCCTGCAGGTCGTCGGCGATGGTGCGGATCGCGGTCGCGACGACGGTCTGGTCGAGGGCCGCGAGGAACATCGCGACCATCAGGCCGACGATGATCGTGAGGATCTGGCGGTGCGTGAAGGCGCCGGAGGAGTCCGGTGCGGCCGCCGCGGCGCGGGCGCCGCCGCGCCCACCCGTGGGGTGGGCGGTGGTCTGGCTCATGGCTTCTCTCTCGGTACGGGGAGTGCGGAGGGGGAGCGGGGGTCGGACGGCAGCGCTGCCGTCAGGTCGTCCAGCAGGCGTCCGAAGAGCCCGGTGAGCGTGGCGAGGTCGGCGTCGGACCAGCCGGTGAGCATCCCGGCGAGCTGGGTGGCGCGCTCCTCGGCCAGCCGCTCGACGGCGGCCCGGCCGGCGTCGGTGACGACGAGGCGCGTGGCGCGGCCGTCGGTCTCGTCGGCCACGCGCCGCACCAGGTCGTGCTCGACCAGCCAGGCCACGTGCCGGCTGACCGTCGACGGGTCCGCGTGCACCAGCTCGGCCAGCGCGCTCTGCCGCTGTGGCCCGAGCCGGGCCAGCGGGAAGAGGAGCACCAGCGCCGCGCGCTCGCGGCCGTCGGCGGCGGACGGGAGGCTCTTGAACGCGTGCACCAGGCGCATGAAGCGCGGCATCTGCTCGGAGAGCCGGCGGACCTCCGCTGCGCGCTGCGGCGACGGCGCGGCCGAGGGGCCGGCGTCACGGGACGCGGACGGGGGCACGGCGGACTCCGGAGGACGGGAGGAGTGGATGCATGCACGGTACAAATGCGTGCGCGCTACACGCAACCAGTTGCACCGTACATGCATCGTGACGTGAGCGACACGGCGTCCGGCTCCGGTACCCGCGCGTGCCGGTCGCTGCACCTCCCGCGGGAAGGAACCGGCGTGCCGGCGCGTTGCACCCGCTGGCCCAGCAGCCCCGGACCTCCGGTGGCGCGGGTCGCACCTGCGATCCTGGGGGCGGTGGCCCCGGTCGCCACCCGTCCCCGCACCCTGGAAGAGAGTCGAGCGCGCCCGTGACCGCGACCCTCGCGGACCTCCGGTCCCGGCTGGCCGCGCTGACCCTCGACGACGAGCACCGGCTCGGCCGCCGGCTCGAGGGCCTGCGCCGCACCCGCGACGAGGCCGCGCGCGAGCGGGCCCTGGGGAGGATCGTCACCGACGTCGCCGCCGCCGAGGAGCGCATCGCCCGCCGGCGCGCCGCCGTCCCGGCCGTCACCTATCCCGAGCAGCTACCGGTCAGCGCCCGCCGCGACGACATCGCCGCCGCCCTGCGCGAGCACCAGGTGGTCGTCGTCGCCGGCGAGACCGGCTCGGGCAAGACCACCCAGCTGCCCAAGATCGCCCTCGAGCTCGGCCGCGGCGTCCGCGGGCGGATCGGGCACACCCAGCCGCGGCGGATCGCCGCGCGCACGGTGGCCGAGCGGATCGCCGAGGAGCTCGGCACGCCGCTGGGCGGGGCGGTCGGCTGGAAGGTGCGCTTCACCGACCAGGTCGGCGACGGCACGCTGGTCAAGCTCATGACCGACGGCGTGCTGCTGGCCGAGATCGCGCACGACCGGCTGCTGCGCCAGTACGACACGATCATCGTCGACGAGGCGCACGAGCGGAGCCTCAACATCGACTTCCTGCTGGGCTACCTCGCCCAGCTGCTGCCGCGCCGGCCCGACCTCAAGGTCGTCATCACCTCGGCCACCATCGACGTCGACCGGATCGCCAAGCACTTCAGCGTCGACGGCGCCGAGGTGCCCGTCGTCGAGGTCAGCGGCCGCACGTACCCGGTGGAGGTCCGCTACCGGCCCGTCGTCGACCCCGACGACCCGGACGCCGACCCCGACCGCGACCAGGTCACCGCCATCGGCGACGCCGTCGAGGAGCTGGCGCACGAGGGCCCGGGCGACGTCCTGGTCTTCCTCGCCGGCGAGCGCGAGATCCGCGACACCGCCGACGCCCTGACCGAGCGCTTCCCCGGCGTCGAGGTGCTGCCGCTCTACTCCCGGCTGTCGGCCGCCGACCAGCACCGGGTGTTCCAGCCGCACACCGGCCGCCGGGTCGTGCTGGCCACCAACGTCGCCGAGACGTCGCTGACCGTGCCCGGCATCCGCTACGTCGTCGACCCCGGCACCGCGCGCGTCTCCCGGTACAGCGCGCGCACCAAGGTGCAGCGGCTGCCGATCGAGCCGATCAGCCAGGCCTCGGCGCGGCAGCGCTCGGGCCGCTGCGGCCGCGTCGCCGAGGGCGTCGCGATCCGGCTGTACACCGAGGACGACTTCGACGCCCGGCCGGAGTACACCGACCCGGAGATCCTCCGCACCAGCCTCGCCTCGGTGCTGCTGCAGATGGCCGCGCTCGACCTCGGGGCCGTCGAGGACTTCCCGTTCGTCGACCCGCCGGACCGGCGCGCCGTCGCCGACGGCCGGGCGCTGCTCGAGGAGCTCGGCGCGCTGGACGACGCCGGCCGGCTCACCGAGACCGGGCGGGCGCTCGCCCAGCTCCCGCTCGACCCGCGGCTGGGCCGGATGGTCGTCGAGGCCGACCGGCGCGGCGTGCTGGAGGAGGTGCTTGTCGTCGCCGCGGGCCTGACCGTCCAGGACCCCCGCGAGCGGCCCACCGAGCACCAGCAGGCGGCCGACCAGATGCACGCGCGGTTCGCCGACGAGCACTCCGACTTCCTCACGCTGCTCAACCTCTGGCGGTACCTGACCGAGCAGCAGGAAGCGCTGTCGGGCAGCGCGTTCCGCCGCACGGTCAAGCGCGAGTTCCTCCACTACCTGCGCATCCGGGAGTGGCAGGACCTGCACGGCCAGCTGCGCAGCACCGCCCGCCGCCTCGGGATGACCCCCGGCTCGCTCGCCGCCGAGCCCGACGAGCGCGGCATCACCACCGCGCTGCTCGCCGGCCTGCTGTCGCAGGTCGGCCTCCAGGTGGAGGACACCCGACGGAAGGACGGCGACCGGCGGCGCGGCGGGCGCGAGTACCTCGGCGCGCGCGGCGCCCGGTTCGTCATCGCCCCCGGCACCCCGCTGGCGAAGAGGCCGCCGCGCTGGGTCGTGGCCGCCGAACTGGTGGAGACCAGCCGGCTGTTCGCCCGCACCGTGGCCCGCGTCGACCCGGACGACGTCGAGCGGCTGGCCGGCCACCTGGTCAAGCGCGAGTACTCCGAGCCCCGCTGGGACGTGAAGCGCGGCTCCGTCGTCGCCACCGAGCGGGTCACCCTGTACGGCATCCCGCTCGTCGTCGGCCGGCGGGTGCAGTACGGCTCGATCGACCCGGTCGTCTCCCGCGAGCTGTTCATCCGGCACGCCCTCGTCCAGGGCGAGTGGACGACGCACCACCGCTTCTGGGCCGACAACCAGCGCGCCATCGAGCGGGTCGCCGAGCTGGAGGAGCGGGCCCGCCGCCGGGACATCCGGGTCGACGACGAGACGCTGTTCGAGCTCTACGACGCCCGCATCCCCGCCGACGTCGTCTCCACCCGGCACTTCGACCGGTGGTGGAAGCAGGCCCGCCGCGAGACGCCGGACCTGCTCACCCTCACGCCGGAGATGCTCACCGACGCGGCCGCGGCCGGGCAGGTGGACCCCGCGGACTTCCCGGACGAGGTGCCGCTGACGCAGGGGCTGACCCTGCCGCTGTCCTACGCCTTCGCCCCCGGCGCGCCGGAGGACGGCGTCACCGTCGACGTCCCGCTCGCGGTGCTCGACACCGTCGCCGAGCGCACGTCGGGGGAGTCGCTGGCCTTCACCGTCCCCGGCCTGCGCGAGGAGCTGGTGACGGCGCTGCTGCGGACGCTGCCCAAGCAGCTGCGCCGGGCCCTGGTGCCGATCCCCGACCGGGTCCGCGAGGTGCTGCCGCACATCAGCCCCACCGAGCCGCTGCTGCCCGCCCTGGAGCGCGAGCTGCGCCGGGCCGCGGCCGTCGTCGTCCCGCCGGACGCCTGGCGCCCCGCCGAGGTGCCCGCGCACCTGCGCGCCACCTTCCGGGTGCTGGACGACGAGCAGCGGCCGCTGGCCACCGGCAAGGACCTGCAGGCGCTGCGCCGCGAGGTGGCCCCGGCCGGCCGGGCGAGCCTGGCCCGCGCCGCCTCCGACCTGGAGCGCACCGGGCTGACCGCCTGGACGATCGGCGAGCTGCCGCGCACCGTCGAGGTCCGCCGCGGCGGGCACGTGGTCACCGCGTTCCCGGCACTGGTCGACGAGGGGGCGACGGTCGGCGTCCGGGTGGTGGCGACCGAGGCCGAGGCCACGCGGCTGACCTGGCGCGGCGCCCGGCGGCTGCTCGTGCTCGCGGCCGGCTCGCCCACCCGGCAGGTGGTCAAGGGGCTCTCCCCGAAGAGCCGGCTCGCCCTGCAGTTCAACCCCGACGGCGAGATCCCCGCGCTGGTCGACGACTGCGTCGACGCCGCGGCCGACGAGCTGCTCGCGGCCGCCGGCGGTCCGCCCCGCGACGAGGCCGCCTTCGGCGCACTCGTGACGACGGCGCGGCAGCAGCTGCTGCCGCTCACCCAGGACGCCGTGCGGCGGGTCGAGGCGGTGCTCACCCAGGCCCGCGAGGTCGCCGTCGCGATCGGCGCGGCGCCCGGGCGCCGGGTGCCCGAGGCGGCGGTCGCCGACCTGCGCCGCCAGATGACCGGGCTGCTGCACCGCGGGTTCGTGGCCGACGCCGGCCGGCGGCGGCTGCCCGACCTGGTGCGCTACCTCGAGGGCATGGCCCTGCGGCTGGAGAAGCTCCCGGCCAACGCGGTGCGCGACGCCCTCTGGACGGACCAGGTCGCCGCGGTCACCGCCGAGTACGAGCAGCTGCGCCGGGAGGTGCCGCCCACCGGCGCCCCCGACGACCCGGTCGCCCGCATCCGGTGGATGGTCGAGGAGCTGCGCGTGGGCCTGTTCGCCCAGCAGCTCGGCACGCCCCGGCCGATCTCCGAGCAGCGCGTCTACAAGGCCATCGACGCCCTGACCGCCTAGGCCGTCCCGGCGTCCCGTCCGGCGGGGCCCGGCTGGTCCCGGAGCAGGGCCGAGATGCGCTGGCGGGTGACGCCGAACATCGCGGCGATCCGGTTGATGCTCACGTGCTCGGCCTGCAGGGCGCGGGCCTGGGCGCGGCGCCACGTCGACCCGGCGCCGGCCAGGGCGCCGAGGACGGTGGTGATCCGCTCGACGACCAGCGGGCGGGACTCCTCGGTGACGATGTCGAGCCAGCTGTCCCCCGAGCGGCGCTGGGAGAGCAGCTGCTCGGCGCGGGTCCGGGCGTCCTGCAGCTCGGCCGCGCACCGGTCGATCTCGCGCACCAGCTGCTCGAGGGCCGCGACCGCGTCGTCCCCGGCTGCCGGCGGGACGGTCACCGACGGTCCTGTGGTCACGGGGCCTCCTGACGTCACCGGCGGGCCCGCGCCCGCGATCGGTCGTGCGCGATCTTACTGAACGGCCGTTGCGTGCAACAGGTGTGACGTGCAACGGCGACATGCGTGCAACGGGGGTTGCGGAACGACGTCCCCGCTGGGACGGTGGTCCTCGACTCGATGGCGCACAACCGACTGGGCCCCCGGTGGCCGGTCACCAGGGAGCGAGATGTCGGCACTCACCGCACGGGTGGACCTGCCCCCGGCACCCCGCAGCGTCCCCGTCGCCCGGCACGTGGCCCGCGAGACGCTGCGCGCCTGGCAGGCGCCCCAGGACGCCGACGACGTCGCCCTCCTGGTCACCGAGCTGGTGGCCAACGTCGTCGACCACGTCGGGGGCGGGAGCGTGCTGTCCCTGGAGCTCGAGTACTCCGACGGCTGGCTGCGCATCGCGGTGTCCGACGGCTCAGGTGTGCGCCCCGTCGTCGGCGAGCTGCGCGGCGACCAGCCCCGCGGCCGCGGGATGCAGATCGTCGACGCCATCGCCGACTCCTGGGGCATCGAGGACGTCGACGGCGGCAAGCGCGTCTGGTTCGTCCTCGGCGCGTGAGCGGGGCCGGAGTTTGACCACGGGGGTCGTCGGGGAGGGCTGGAGGGACCGAAGCCGTTCGACGGAGGAGACGGGATGAGCGAGCCCACCAACGACACCGAGGCCGCGGGCGAGGGCCTGTCCGACGAGGAGATGGTGCAGACCGTCGCCGACCAGACCGACAGCGCCTCGGGGCACGCCTACAAGGCCGGCAAGGACTGGGACGGCGACGCCGGCCAGGCGCCCGCGCCCCCGGACACCGAGTCCTGAGCTGACACACTGCCTCTCGCCCGGCGCCCGCCGGGCGGGAGGTGCTGTGACGACGACGTCCCCGCGGCCGGACCGGACCGCTGCCGACCCCGCGACCCCGTCCGCGACGACGCGCCTGCTGCGCCCGGCCCGCACGGCCACCCGCTACGCGCTGGGCCACGGCCTCCCGGCCGTGTACCTCGCGCGCGCCGCCCGCCGGGGCGACCCGGTCGGCCGGCTGCTGCGCGACCCGGCGGCCCGCGAGGACCCCTTCGGCCTCTACGAGCAGCTGCGCGCCCGCGGCCCGCTGTCCGGCAGCGCGCTGGGCCCGGTCACCGCCTCGCACGCCGTCGCCACCGCGGTGCTGCGCTCGGACGCCGCCGGCGTGGGCTGGGACCGGTCCCGGGCGCCGGCCCTCGTCCGGTGGGCGCTGCGCTTCGGCGACGAGCTCGACGCCACCGGCGTGGCCGAGCCGCCGTCCATGCTGGTCACCGACCCGCCCGACCACACCCGCCTGCGCCGGCTGGTCAGCCGCGCCTTCACCCCGCGCGCGACGCTGGCCTCCGAGCCGATGGTGCGGCGCACCGCCGAGGCGCTGCTGGACCGGCTGGCCGGCCGCGACGACGTCGTCGACCTCGTCGGCACCTACGCCGCGCAGCTGCCGGTGCTGGTCATCGCCGACCTGCTCGCCGTCCCTGCCGGCCGCCGCGAGGACTTCCTGCGCTGGGGCGCCGCCGCGGCCGCCACCCTCGACCCCGGCCTGCCGCCGCGCCGCTACCTGGCCGCCGAGCGCGCGCTGCGCGCCATGCACGCCTTCCTCCGCGGGCACTTCGCGCGGCTGCGGGCCGACCCGGGCGAGGACCTGGTCAGCCGGCTGGTCACCCTCCCCGGCGACGAGGCGCTCACCGAGCGCGAACTGCACGCCACGGTGATGCTGCTGCTCGGCGCCGGGTTCGAGACCACGGTCAACCTGCTCGGCAACGCCGTCGTGCTGCTCGACGCCCACCGCGAGCAGTGGGACGCCCTGCGGGAGGACCCGGCGGGCTGGGACGGCGCGGTGGAGGAGGTGCTCCGCCACGACAGCCCGGTGCAGCTCACCGGCCGCAGCACCACCCGCGACACCGAGGTCGCCGGCGTGCCGCTGCCGGCCGGCGCGCGGGTGACCCTGCTGCTGGGCGCGGCCAACCGGGACCCGGCGGTGTTCACCGACCCCGCCCGCTTCGACGTCACCCGGTCGAACGCCCGCGAGCACCTGGCGTTCTCCGGCGGCGTCCACTACTGCCTGGGCGCGGGCCTGGCCCGGCTGGAGGGCGTCGTCGGGCTGCGGACGCTCAGCGAGCGGTTCCCGCGGCTGCGGGTGGCCGGCCGCCCGGTCCGCCGCGACCTGCGGACGCTGCGGGGCTTCGAGGTCCTCCCGGTGCGGCTGGGGTGAGGGCCCTTCGTCAGCGGTGCGGGGGGAGCATCCCGGCGCCGACGGTGGCGTTGGTGGCCTCGTCGACCAGGATGAACCGGCCGGTGACCCGGTTGCTGTTGTAGTCGTCGACGAACAGCGGCTGCGTGGTGCGCAGCTTGACCCGGCCGATGTCGTTGAGGCCGAGCTCCGTGGCCTCGAGGTCGCGGTGCAGCGTGTTGATGTCGAGCCGGTAGGTCAGCTCCTTGACCACCGCGCGCACCGAGCGGGTCGTGTGCTTGACCGCCAGCCGCTGCCGCGGCCGCAGCGGCTCCTCGGCCATCCAGCACACCAGCGCGTCGAGGTCCTGCGTCACCTGCGGCACGTTGCCCGGCCGGCAGATCAGGTCGCCGCGGGAGACGTCGACGTCGTCGGCCAGGCGCACCGTCACCGCCATGGGCGGGAAGGCCTCGGCGACCGGGCCGCGCGGGCCGTCGACGGCCGCGACCGTCGTGGTCAGGCCGCTGGGCAGGACCTGCACCTCGTCGCCGGGGCGGAGCACGCCGCTGGCCACGGTGCCGGCGTAGCCGCGGTAGTCGTGGTGGGCGTCGGACTGCGGCCGGATCACGTACTGCACCGGGAAGCGGGTGTCGACGAGGTTGCGGTCGCCGGCCACGTGCACGTGCTCGAGGTGGTGCAGCAGTGACGGCCCGCCGTACCAGGGCGTGTTGTCCGACCGGGTCACCACGTTGTCCCCGTGCAGCGCCGAGATCGGGACGACGGTCAGGTCGTGGATCGACAGCTTCGTCGCGAACGCGCTGAACTCGTCGCGGATGCGCTCGTAGACGTCCTCGGACCAGTCGACGAGGTCCATCTTGTTGACCGCGACGACCAGGTGCGGCACCCGCAGCAGCGAGGCGAGGAAGGCGTGCCGGCGGCTCTGCTCGACCAGGCCCTTGCGCGCGTCGACCAGCACGATCGCCAGGTCCGCCGTCGAGGCGCCGGTGACCATGTTCCGCGTGTACTGCACGTGGCCGGGGGTGTCGGCCAGGATGAACGTCCGCCGCGGGGTGCTGAAGTAGCGGTAGGCGACGTCGATGGTGATGCCCTGCTCGCGCTCGGCGCGCAGGCCGTCGGTGAGCAGCGCCAGGTCGACGTAGTCGCCCTTGCTGGCCCGCTCGATCGCGGCGTACTGGTCCTCGAACACGGCCTTGCTGTCGTAGAGCAGCCGGCCGATGAGCGTGCTCTTGCCGTCGTCGACCGAGCCGGCGGTGGCGATGCGGAGGATGTCCTTGCGCGCCGTCGCGATCTCGGCCGCCTGCTCGGCGGCGGGGGAGTGGACGTCGACCGCGGACAGCTCGGACATGACCCCCATCGTCCCAGCCGCCGCACCGCGGCCCGCGATCGGGGACGCTGGTGTGAGCGGGACCACCCGGCACCCGCGGGGAGGAGCGGTGCGTGGGCGGCTTCGTGTTCCTCGTCCCGGTGCTGCTGGTCGTCGTCGCGGGGTACGCGCTCGGCTACGTCGTCGCCGAGGCGCTCGGGGTCGCGGCGCCCGAGGCGGTGGCCTGGCCGGCGGGCCTGCTGCTGCTCGCCGTCACCGTCGTCGTCCTGCTGCGCCACCGCCGCCGGCGGCGCGCGCGAGCGCGCGGCCTCCCTGCAGGGGGCCGCCGACAGCGCGGTGACTAGCCGGAACGGCCCCGGTGCAGGGGCCCGCGCCGGGCGGCCCGGGGCGTGGGGGCACCGAGGCCCTCCTAGAAGTAGCCCTCCTTCTTCCGGTCCTCCATCGCCGCGTCGCTGACCTTGTCGTCGCCCCGGGTGGCGCCGCGCTCGGTCATCCGGGTCACCGCCACCTCGGCGATGACCTCCTCCACCGTGCGCGCCTCCGAGCGCACCGCCGCGGTCAGGTTGGCGTCGCCGACGGTCCGGTAGCGCACCGTCTCGCGGAACACCCGCTCGCCCTCGCGCGGGCGGACGAACTCGTTGACCGCGTAGAGCATCCCCTGCCGCTCGACCACCTCGCGCTCCTGCGCCAGGTACAGCGGCGGGATCTCGATGCCCTCCCGGGCGACGTACTGCCAGATGTCGAGCTCGGTCCAGTTCGACAGCGGGAACACCCGGATCGACTCGCCCAGGTGGATGCGCCCGTTGTAGAGGTCCCACAGCTCCGGCCGCTGGTTCTTCGGGTCCCACTGGCCGAACTCGTCGCGGAAGGAGAACACCCGCTCCTTGGCCCGCGCCTTGTCCTCGTCGCGCCGCGCGCCGCCGAACAGCGCGGTGAACCCGTGCTCCTCCACCGCCTCGAGCAGCACCGGCGTCTGGATCCGGTTGCGCGAGCCGTTGGGCTCCTCGCGGACCAGGCCGCGGGCCATCGCGTCGGGCACCGAGGCGACGACGAGCTCCACGCCCAGCTCGGCCACCCGCTTGTCCCGGAACTCGAGGACGTCGGGGAAGTTCAGGCCGGTGTCGACGTGCATGACCGGGAACGGGATCCGCGCCGGCGCGAACGCCTTGCGGGCCAGCTCCAGCATGACGATGGAGTCCTTGCCGCCGGAGAACAGCAGCACCGGCCGCTCGAGCTCGGCGGCCACCTCCCGGATGACGTGGATCGACTCGGCCTCGAGCGTCTCCAGCTGCGTGAGCCGGTAGTCGGGGGTCGTCACCCCACCAGTGTCCGTCACGGGGTCGAGCCCCCCGGCCCGGCCCCTCGGCCGGCGCTCAGCGCACGGCGGCCAGGAGGTCCGCGGCCAGCTCGGGGCGGCACACCAGCAGGTCGGGCAGCGAGGGGTCGGGCTCGTTGTAGCGCAGCGGCGACCCGTCCAGCCGGACCGCGGTCAACCCCGCGGCCAGCGCGACGGCGACCGGCGCCGCCGAGTCCCACTGGTACATCCCGCCGGCGTGCACGTAGGCGTCGACCTCGCCGCGGACCACCGCGGTCACCTTGAACCCGGCGGAGCCCAGCGGCACGAGCTCCCCGCCGACCGCCGCCGCGGCCGCGTCGGCCTGCGCCGGCGGCCGGGTCCGGCTCACCGCGATCCGCGGCGGTCGGGCCACCGGCGGCGGCAGGGCCGGCGCCGGGTCGGTGACCAGCACCTCCCCGACGGCGGGCAGCGCGACGGCGCCGGCGCCCAGCGTCCCGCGCACCCACAGCGCCACGTGGACGGCGAAGTCGGACCGCTCCGTCTCGCCGTACTCGCGGGTGCCGTCGAGCGGGTCGACGATCCACACCCGGCCGGCCTCCAGCCGGCTGCGGTCGTCGGCCGCCTCCTCGCTGAAGACGACGTCGTCGGGGCGCTCGGCGGCGAGGACGGCGGTGATCGCCTCCTGGGCCGCGGCGTCGCCGGCGTCGCCGAGGGCGCGGCCGGTCAGCCCGCCGGAGCGCAGGCCGGTCAGCACGTCCGCGGCCGCCCGCGCAGCGGCCGCGGCGACCTCGACGTCCCTCACTCCCCGGCTCCCGGGGCCGTGGCGTCGGTGGGACGCGAGGGCGGGGCGTGCCGGCCGGAGGCGTCGGTGACCCGCGCGAAGTACTCGGCGCGCAGGTCCTCCCGCGGCAGCACGAACACCGCCCGCGCCTCGACCAGCGGCCGGTCCGGCGCCTCGGCGAGCGCGATGGTGCCGGTGACGACCGACTTGCGGCCGCCGGCCTCGGTCACCCGGCCGCGGCAGACGACCGGGGTGTCCAGCGGCACGGGCCGCCGGTAGTCCAGCTCGAGCCGGGCGGTCATGCCCCACAGGCCCGCCCGGATCGTGGCCGCACCCAGCACCTGGTCCATCACCAGGCCGCTCATCCCGCCGTGCAGGAAACCGGGCGGCCCCTCGTAGGCGAGGCCGAAGGACACCTCGCCGACGACGCCGCCGGGCTCCTCGCGCAGCCGCAGCGGCGGGGCGAAGGCGCTGCCGACCCCGGCCACCGGGTTGTACACGCGCCGGAACCGCACCGGGTCGTCCAGCGCCGGCAGCTGCCCCGGCGGGCGGACGGCGGCGGTGAGCCGGCCGGTGGCCGTCCGCACCGCCGCGGCGACCTCCTGCAGGTCCGCGGCGGGGACGGCGGTGCGCACCGAGGCGTCGACCAGGCCGCGCAGGGCGTCGCCCAGGTCGGCGACCGCGCTCATCAGCGCCGCGTCGTAGGGGGCTCCTCCGCTGTCAGTGCTCACCCGCGGACGGTAGCCCCGCGGGCCCGGCCGGCTGCCCGGGGGGACCGGCGGGCGCGGGCCCGGGTGCCGCCCCGGGAGCGCCGCCCGGGACGCGGGGCAGCCCGGGGCCCGAGCGGGGCAGCCGGACGGTGAAGACCGCGCCGCGGCCGGGCGCGGTGTCCAGGGAGACCTCCCCGTCGTGCGCGGCGACCAGCGACGCCACGATTGACAGGCCCAGCCCCGTGCCACCGGCGGCGCGGCTGCGCGAGGCGTCGGCCCGGTAGAAGCGCTCGAACACCCGGGCGGCGTCCTCGGGCGCCATGCCCGGGCCCTCGTCGGCCACCCGCAGCACCACCACGTCCTCGCCGCCGCTGGTGTCCTCGCCGATCGAGACGGTCACCCGGGCGGTCTCCGGCGTGTGCACCAGCGCGTTGGTCACCAGGTTGCCCACCACCTGGCGCAGCCGCGCCTCGTCGCCGAGGACCACCGGCACCTCGGTGAGCGAGTCGTCCAGGTGCAGGCTGACCGGCCGGTCCGGCTGCAGGACCCGCGCGTCGTGCACGGCGTCACCGGCGACCTCGGCCAGGTCGACCGGCGCGATGGACAGCGGCCGCTGCAGGTCCAGCCGCGCCAGCTGCAGCAGGTCCTCGACCAGGACGCCCATCCGGCCGCCCTCGCTCTCGATGCGCTGCATCAGCCGGTCGGTCTCCTCCGGGCTGGTGACGGCGCCCTGGCGGTAGAGCTCGGCGAAGCCGCGGATGGAGGTCAGCGGGGTCCGCAGCTCGTGGCTGGCGTCGGCGACGAACCGGCGCATCCGCTCCTCGGACGCCCGGGCCTGCTCCTCCGAGGCCTGCTGGGCGCGGAACGCGTCCTCGATCCGGGCGAGCATGCCGTTGAGCGCCTGGGACAACCGGCCGACCTCGGTGCGGCCGTCGCCCGGCGCCACCCGCTGCGTCAGGTCGCCGGCGGCGATGGCCTGCGCGGTGCGCTCCACCTCCGCCAGCGGGCGCAGGCTGCTGCGCACCAGCCAGTACCCGGCCACGCCCAGGGCGACCAGCACCACCAGGCCGACGACGATCTCGATGGCCACCAGCCGCGCGATCACCCGGTCGTCGCGGTCGAGGTCCCCGCCGACGACGAGGACCAGCCCGCCGCGCAGCTCCGCGGCCGTGACCCGCCAGGACGTGTCGCCGTCGCCGGAGGCCACCGTCTGCGCGAGCGACCGGCCGGGGCCGCCGTCCTGGGGCGGGCCGCCGGGGGCCGCGGCGCGGGCCGCGATCGCGGCGACGTCGCCGGCGTCGAGGGCGGGCAGCGCGTCCTCGTCGTCGGGGCCGGAGAGGACCACCGGCTCCGCGTCCCCGGGGATCAGGCAGGCCACGTAGGTGTCGGGGGCCAGGTAGCGCTGGCGGCTGCCGAACAGGCAGTCGGTGAGGTAGTCCTGGGAGCCGGCCGTCTCGCGCAGCGTGCTCTCCAGCTGCTGGTCCAGCTGGGCGACCAGGTAGCGCTTGAGCAGCGACGTCGCCGTCACCCCGGTGGCGACCAGCGCGAGGGTCACCAGGACCAGCAGCATCGCGACGAGCGTGATCCGCAGCGGCACCCGCGGGAGTCGGGGACCGCTGCGGAGCGCCGCTCCGGGAGGAGGACCGGGGGGAGTGCTCACGCGCCGCGGGGCAGGCGCAGGGTGTAGCCCACCCCGCGGATGGTGTGCAGCAGGCGCGGCTCGGTGGTGTCCACCTTGCGCCGCAGGTAGGAGATGTAGGACTCGACGACGTTGGCCTCGCCGTTGAAGTCGTAGTTCCACACGTGGTCCAGGATCTGCGCCTTCGACAGCACCCGCCCGGCGTTGGCCATGAGGTAGCGCAGCAGTTTGAACTCGGTGGGGGACAGGTTCACCACCTGGCCGGCCTTCACCACCTCGTGCGACTCCTCGTCGAGCTCGATGTCGGCGAAGGTGAGCCGGCTGGTCTCGACGGCGCGCTGCTGGCCGGCGCTGCGGCGCAGGACCGCCCGGATGCGGGCGAGCACCTCGTCGAGGCTGAACGGCTTGGTCACGTAGTCGTCGCCGCCGAGGGTCAGCCCGGAGACCTTGTCCTCGGCCGCGTCCCGCGCGGTGAGGAACAGCACCGGGGTGTGCCGGCCGCTCTCCCGCAGCCGGCGGACGACGCCGAAGCCGTCCAGGCCCGGCATCATCACGTCGAGGACCAGCAGGTCGGGCCGGAACGTCGAGGCCAGGGCCAGCGCCTGCTGGCCGTCGGAGGCCGTCGCCACCTCGAACCCGGCGTAGCGCAGGCTGGCCGAGAGCAGCTCGCGGATGTTGGGCTCGTCGTCGACCACCAGGAGGCGCGCCTCCGGGGCGGCGGGCCGAGCGGTGCGGGCTCCCGTCACGACAACTCCCGTCGGACGCCTGGCTGCTGTCGTCATGCCCCGAGGCTCTGCCGCGGAACTGCAGTCCCCCTGGACGCTACCTGTGAGTTCCCTGAGGGCGGCCCTTCTAGCCGGCGGGCGCCATCGCGCGGCCGCGCCGCCAGTAGCCGATGGCGTGGTGCTGGGCGCGGGCGAGCCCCCAGCGGCCGCGCAGGTCGGCCCGCACCGCCCGGACGGCGGCCGACTCGGCGGCCACCCACGCGAAGACGTCGTCGCCGGCCGGGCGCTCCGTCGCGGCCACGGCGTCGGCGAGCAGGGTGCTCTCGCCGGGCGGCGTGCCGCCGCGGTGCAGCCAGCGCACCTCGACGCCGGCCGGCGCGGCGAGCTGCTGCTCCTCCTCCGGCCCGGCGACCTCGAGCAGCGCCGTCCCGACGGTCTCCGGTCCGGCCGCGGCCAGGATGCGGCTGATGGCCGGCAGCGCCGTCTCGTCGCCGGCGAGGAGCAGCGTGCCGGCCGGCCGGTCGCCCAGCGGGCCGCTGCCGGCCACGCCGAGCAGGGCGCCCGGGGCCGCCGCGCCGGCCCAGGCGGCGGCCGGGCCGTCGCCGTGCAGCACGAAGTCGACGTCGACCTCGCCGCGGCCGGGGTCCTGGCGGCGGGCGGTGTAGCTGCGCAGGCTGACGCCGTGCGGCCCGGCCGGCCACACGACCCGGCCGTCCCGGGCGACCGCCGGCCACCGCGGCTCCGGATCCCCCACGCGGGGCACCAGCAGGTTGACCGTGGGCCCGGCCGCGGCGACGGCGGCCGGGGTCCCCGAGAGGACGACCCGGCGCACCGACGGGGTGACGTCGGTGACGGAGACGACGGTGAGGACGTCGACGGGGCGGGGGCTGCCCGGCAGGTGGTCCCCGTCAGCGGGAGCGGGCGGGCCGGCGGGATCGGTCACGCCGGCGAGCGTAGGGACCGGGCCGGGAACGGGGCCGACCCGGCCGACCCCGGGGGAATGGGGTCGACCGGGCCGGCGATCGAGGACGGGTGACCTCACCGAGCGTCACCACTGCTCGACTCTCAGCAGGAGGTTCGCCCGTCCGGTCCCCGTCACTGCACACGCTACGTGAGGACGGCCGTCCTGCCACCGCACGAGCGGGTGACGCCCGCTCTCCGGAGGGTGATCTGCGTCGCTCCGGGTGCCGATGTGTGTGCGCTCCGGACGCCGGGCACGGGGGAGGGACGACCCGACGACACGGAGGTCCGAGATGGCCGACGAGTTCGAGAAGGGTGACCACGTCACCTGGAACAGCCACGGCAGCAAGGCCGAGGGGACCGTCACCCGGAAGATCACGGAGGAGACGGAGGCCGGGGGCCGGAAGGTCAAGGCCAGCTCGGACGACCCCCAGTACGAGGTCGAGAGCGACAAGAGCGGCAAGACGGCGGTGCACAAGCCCTCCGCGCTCGACGAGAAGTAGTCACAGGGACAGGGAGGCGATCGTGAGCGAGATGGACGACGGGTTCGCTGGTGTGTCGTCGCGCAGCAACAAGCACAACCCGCGGCTCGACGAGCAGCTGGAGCACGAGATCCAGGGGATGCTGAAGGCCGAGCGGGCCACCCGGGCCGAGGAGTTCCGGGAGGTCGAGCCGGTCGCCGAGGGCGAGCCGGACATCGCCGCGAACCCCGCGGGCACCCTGGTCGGCGGCGTCCCCGTCGGGATGACCGAGGACGCCGTGGTCGCCCGCGCGGAGCTGGCGCGCTGGCTGGTGCGGGCCGACTTCCCGAACGACGGGCCGGGACTGGTCGAGGCCGCGCTCGACCACCGGGCGACCGACGCCGTGGTCGACGAGCTGCGCCGGCTGCCCGAGGGCGAGACGTACGAGCGGATCGGCGACGTCGCCCGCGCGCTGGGGTACCCGACCGAGACCTGACCGGCGGGACGAGCGGGACCCGAGGGGGCTCAGGAGCCGGTGCGCTCCTGGGCCCCCTCGCCGCTCTCGTCCTCGGCGATCTCGTCGCGGCCGCGCCGGCGGAACAGCCTGGACCCCGGGAAGCCCTTCACCACCTCGCGGATGTCCTGCATCGTGTCGACGAGGTCGTGCACGTCGGTACCGACGTCGCCCAGCGACTCCAGCACCGGCAGCATCGTCTCGTCGAGGTGCGTGACCACGTCCGGCAGCCGGTCGACCAGGCGGACCAGCGCCTCCACCTCGTGCGGGTCGAGCGTCTCGGCCAGTCGCCGCACCGACGGCGCCAGCCGCGTCAGGGGCTCCTCGTAGCCGGCCAGCAGGGGGTCGATCCGCCCGACCAGTCCCTCGGCGGCGGTGACCGCGCCGTCCGCCCGCCCGAGCGTGCCCTCGGCGCCGTCGACCGCGCTCTCGGCCCGCCCGACGGCGTCCTGCGCCCGCTCGATGGTGGTGCCCACCGCCGCGATGGCCGCGTCGGCCTTCTGCTGGGTGCCCTCGACCGCCTCGATCGCACGGTCCGCGCGGGACTGGGTGCCCTCGACGGCCCTGATGGCGGCGTCGGCGCGGGACTGGGTGCCCTCGACGGCGCCGATGGCGGCGTCCGCGCGGGACTGGGTGCCCTCGACGGCGCCGATGGCGGCGTCCGCGCGGCGCTGGGTGCCCTCGACGGCGCCGATGGCGGCGTCCGCGCGGCGCTGGGTGCCCTCGACGGCGCCGATGGCGGCGTCGGCCTTCTGCTGCGTCCCGCCGACCGCGGCGATCGCGGCGTCGGCGGCCCGCAGCGTCGACCCGGCGCCGGCGACCAGCTCGTCGGCGCGCTGCCGCGTCTCGTCGAGGGCGGTCACCGCGCCGTCGACCCGGTCGACCAGGCCCTCCGCACGGTCCACGACGGTGTCGACGCGGTCCAGCAGCCCCTCGAGCCGCCCGATCGCCGCGGCCACCCGGGGCACCAGGGCGAGCGCGTCGGCGACGCCGTCGCGCAGGCTCTCGACGGCGGAGAAGACGTCGGAGGGACCGGGGATCGAGGGCAGCCGCACGCGCCGACGCTACGTCCGCGCACCGGACCCCGCCCGTCCGCGACCGCCCTCCCCCGGTCGTGGCCTGCGGATACGCGACCCGCCCGGCGGGTCACGCCGCGTGCAACCGGTCGAGGCGGCCTTCCGCCCGTATCGTTGAGTGCTGCCGCGTGTGCGGTGAGCGACGGCGCGGACCACGACGATGGGATCGACAGCGGTGCGGGACGAGCGGGGAGACGACCGGGCCGTGGGCGGCGACGCGCCCGGTCCGGTGACCGTCGAGCAGTTGCTCGCCCGCCAGGGCGGCGCCACCGGCCGCCGCGCCGCGCGCCGCACCGGTGAGGTGCCCATCCCGCTGGAGCCCGGCGAGTCACTGCCCTCGCACCGCGGGCCGAAGCCGCCCGTGCCCGGCACCGCCGCCGCGCCGCCGGCCGCCGCGCCCGAGGAGCCCCGCCGCGGGTTGCCGCCGGTCCCCGCCGCGCCGGCCGGTGTCCAGTACTCCCGCCCGGTCCCGCCGCTGCCCGGCACCCCGCCGAAGGGCGTCCGGCGCCCCGCCTCGGTGACGCCGCCGGCCGGCGTGCAGCACTCCCGCCCCGTCCCGCCGCTGCCGGGGACGCCGCCCGCGGGGACCCACTGGTCGACGCCCGTGCCGCCGCTGCCCGGCACGCCGGCGGCGGGCGTCCAGTACTCCCGCCCGGTCCCGCCGCTGCCCGGCCGCCCCGCGCACCCGCCGATCCCCGGCCTCGACGGGCCGGCGATGTCCGGCGCCGGCAGCACCCGGCGGCCCGTGGCCCCCCGCCCGCCGCGCAGCCCCGGCCGGCGCCGGCTGGTCCGCGCCGCCGTGGCCCTCGGCGTGCTGTTCGGCCTCGTGGTCGGCTACCACGCGGGCCTGTACGCCTACGTCGACCGCAGCATCGCCCGCGTCGCCGCCCTCGCCCCCGAGGGGCCGGAGGTCATCGCCCCGCAGCTGCAGGACGGGTCGACCACCTACCTCGTCGTCGGCACCGACCTCCCCGGCACCGACGGGCCGGCCTCGGTCACCACGCTGCTGGTGCACGTCGCCGCGGACGAGCAGCGCGCCGTCCTGGTCAGCGTCCCGCCGACGGCGTGGGTCGACACCCCCGCCTGCCGGACCGACGACGGCGCCGCCCGCGAGCCCGTCTCCGAGGCGTTCGCCGCGTCGCTGCTGGCCGGCGGGCCCTCGTGCATGGTCCGCGCGGTGCAGCAGCTGTCCGGCCTGCGCGTCGACCACTACCTCGCCGTCGACCTCGGCCGCCTCCCGGCGATGGTCGACGCCGTCGGCGGGGTCAGCGTCTGCCTGCCCACCGCCGGTCCCGCCGACGCCGCCTCGGTCGCCCCGCTGCCGGCCGGCACGTCGGAGCTGACCGGGGCGCAGGTCGGCCGCTACCTGGCGCCCGGCGACGCCGGCTCCGACGTCACGGGGGTCGCCGCGGCCGAGCGCACGCAGCTGCTGCTGTCGGCCACGCTGCGCTCGGCGATGACCGTCGGGACGCTGGCCAACACCTACGACCTCACGCGGTTCCTCACGCGGTCCGCCGGCGCGCTCACCGTCGACGAGCAGACGACGCTCGGCGACCTCCGCACGCTGGCCTCGGCACTGGGCGACCTCGAGGGCGACGCGGTCCAGCGGGCGAGCCTGCCGGTGGCGCAGGTCGGCTACGTGCCGGCCGGCAGCGACCAGGCCTACGTGCTGCTCGACGGCGCCGCCACCCGCACGCTGTTCGACGACGTCATCGAGGACAGCACCGTGCCCGCCGAGCTGGCCACCCCGGTCGCCGCGGCGACCACCGCCCCGGCGGACCCGGCCGCCGCGGAGACCCCGGCCGCCGACCCCGCCACCGCGCCCGAGCAGGCGCCCGCCAGCCCGGCCGCCCAACCGCTCACCGTGGCGCCGGCCGCCGTCACCGTCGACGTCCTCAACGGGACCGCCACCTCCGGGCTGGCCTCGACCGTGGGCGACCTGCTGCGCCAGCAGGGCTTCGCCGTGGGCCAGGTCGGCAACGAGCGCGGCACGGTCAACCAGACCGTCGTCCGGCACGGCCCCGGGGCGGTCGAGCAGGCGCGCACCGTCGCCGCCGCCGTCCCCGGCGCGGTCCTGCAGCCCAGCGACGCCATCGGCGACACCGTCCAGCTGGTCCTCGGCCCGGGCTACACCGGCGTCGTCCCGGTCCAGGTGCCCCCGGCCCCCGCCCCGGCCGTGGCCGCCGCGCCGGCCCCCGAGACGCCCGCGGCGCCCTCCACGACGGCCGCCCCCGCCACGCCCGTCAGCTGCTGACCGAGGCGCTCCACCGGGTGGGGCCTCGCCCGGCGACTCGTGCACTGGTCCGCATCGGGGGCAGAGCACGAGCGGGCACGGGACCGGATCCGGACGTCGGACGGCCACGGGCCCGGTCAGCAGCTGACC
>NZ_JBJGZT010000047.1:0-20626 GCF_054050655.1 Geodermatophilus sp. SYSU D00663
CCCCCCCCCCCCCCCCCCCCCCCCCCCCCCCCCCCCCCCCCCCCCCCCCCCCCCCCCCCCCCCCCCCCCCCCCCCCCCCCCCCCCCCCCCCCCCCCCCCCCCCCCCCCCCCCCCCCCCACGACTGCTCCCGCTCCTCCTCATCTCCCGCTCCTCCTCACCTCCTGGCCCTCCTCACCTCCTGGCCCTCCTCACCTCCTGGTGGTCCCTGCCCCCGGTCGTCCCCGCTCCGACCGCTCGTGCTCTGCACACACCGGTGGGCAGAGCACGAGCGTGCGCAGGACCCCTCCCCCTCCCCGGCCCCCGGGCGCCGCGCCCTGACCGGTACAGAGCTCCACCGCGGGCGGGGCACCCGCGGGAGTCCCCGGAACGCGACGGCGCCCGCCTCCCCGGGTGGGGAGACGGGCGCCGGAGCGGAGCGGGGTGCGGGTCAGTACCCGCCGTGCTGCGACTCGAAGGCGAACTGGCGACCGCCCATGCGGACCGCCGTGCCCGGGGTCAGCCGGATCGGCTGGTGCGGCACCAGCGAGGACCAGCCCGGGGCGCCGCGCGGGGCGACGAGCGTGCCGTTGGCCGAGCCGACGTCGACCAGCAGCACGTCCCAGCCCTCGAGCCGGATCTCGGCGTGGTGCCGGCTGACGCCGCCGGTCTGGTCGAGGACCAGCAGCGGCCGCACCCGGCCGGAGACGACGCGCTCGTCGGTCTCCGGCTCGCGGCCCAGCAGGTAGTCCATGTCCAGGCTCACCGTGGCGCCGTCGTCGAAGACGAGCAGCCCCAGCGGCGGGCGCACGCCCTCGACGACGACCGCCGTCTGCTGCGTCGTGCGGATGCCGCACAGCGCGCAGAACCCGGCCCGCGGGTCGTTGAGGTGGCCGTTCTTGCAGAGGATGCCCTTGACCGTGGGCCGCTCGTCCTCCGGCTCCGCGGCGGCGGGCGCCGGCTCCTGGCCCGGGGTCGGCAGCGGCTGCCGCGCCGGCTCCGCCTCGGCGGCGGCACCGAACAGCAGGGACGACCGCTCCGGCGCCGGCAGCTCCACCGGCGCGGGCGGCGGCGCGACCGGAGCCGGGTCGACGGCGGGTGCCGGGGCCGCGAGGGGTGCCGGGGCCGCGTGCGCGTGCCCGGCGGAGTCGTGACCGGCGTGGTCGTGACCGGCGGAGGCGTGGCCGGCGTGGTCGTGGCCGGCCGGGGCCCCGGCGGGCGCGGCGGGCACCGGACGGGCCGGCGGCTTGGCCGTCGACAGCGGCACCCGGGCGTGCGGTGCCGGCAGCCGGACCTGCATGGTGCCCGACGGCGCCGGGGCGGCGGCCGAGGGCGCGGGGGCCGGTGAGAGCACCGCGGCCGCGCCGGGGACCGCGCCGGCCTCGAGGTCGGCGAGCGGGTGCGGCGCGGTGTCGGCGGGCGAGCCGGCCGACAGGTGCAGCGGGGCCGGCGGCCAGGTGACGAAGCGGTCGAGCACGAGGGTGCCGTTGTCCAGCTTCTCCCCCTGGGCCGGCGTGAGCCGCAGCCCCAGGTCGGGCACCTCGGCGCTGCCGCCGCCGACGAGCACGAGCGTCAGCCCGTCCTCGGTGGCGGCGGCGACCGCGAACGACGGCGGCTCGGTCACGGTGCCGAGCCAGGTCCGCAGCTCCTCGTGCAGCCGGCGGCCCGGGGCGCGGGAGCCGGCCGCCGACAGCCGGCGGCACAGCGCGACCAGCTCGCCGACGTGCGCGTCGCCGGCCGGGGCGGCCGCGGGCGCGGGCGGGACCGGGGCCGAGCCCCAGCCGACCAGCGCCGGCCGGGCCGCCGGGGCGGCGGGGCCGGACGGCTGCGTGGTGACCCCGACGACCAGGAGCACCCCGGGCATCCGGACGACGAGGTCGGGACCGGGGGCGACCCGGACGGCGACCTGGTCGAACGGCGGAACCGTGGCCGGTGCGCCGGTCGTCCCGGTGAGCGGAGGCGTGGGGGCCGACATCAGACGAGCCTCCCGCCGTTGATCCGCCAGTGGATGAACGGCACGCGCATCGGGCCGTTGGCGACCAGCCACACGATCAGCCAGGTGCTGACGAAGTGGACGGCGAACGCCGGGCCGGGCAGCGAGTCGATCCACGGGATCGCACCGCCGGCGAAGAGGAACCACACGAGCAGGCCCTCGGGGATGCCGGTGAGCAGGCCGAACAGCGTCGGCCAGTCCTTCTCCCACCGGAACTGCTGGATGCCGTGGTAGACGAGCTCCCACAGCACGCCGAGCACCAGCACGACGAGCAGCACGGAGAAGGTGGCGCCGTAGGAGGCGCCGAGCGAGGCCCCGGTCGGGAGCACCGGGGTGATGATCAGGGTCCAGATCGAACCGACCACGGCCAGCAGGAAGATCCTGGTCTGGATGCGGCCGTTCAGGGTGGGCAGCACGGCGTCGTCTCTCTCGGTCGTCGCGGACGTCGGTCGGCGGGGTGAGGGCGGGTCGGTCAGATCTGCTCGTTCCGGACCCACTTCCACCACTGGCTGGTCGACCGGCCCGGCCCGAGCTTCTGCGCGAAGCCCTGCGCGATCAGGTCGTCGGCGATCTCCTGCGCGGCGATCTGCAGGCCGAAGAACGTGTCGACGCCGGGGAACGGGCCGCCGAGGGTGGCGCTGCCGGAGGCGTAGACCTTGCCGCCGTTCCGCGTGCCGGTGACCTCGAAGTTCCGCTGGACGTCGAGCCGGCCCACCGGGTTGCGGGTGGCGTTGGAGTGGTCGAGCAGGTCGGCCAGGACGCGGTGCTCGCGGATGTCGGCCTCGAGGCCGGTGCAGTCGATGACGGCGTCGAAGGTGCCGGTGTGCGGGCCCTGGTCCGGGGTGCTGACGGTGACCTCGACGAGGTCGCCGGCCGGCTTCATCTCCTCGATCCGGCCGATCATCACCCGGTACCAGCCCTCGGCGCGGCCGCGCTTGAGCTGCTCCTTCCAGTCCCGCCGGACGGGGGTGTTGGTGCCGCCCATCTCCTCGTACAGCCGCTTCCGGTCGGCGCCCTCGCTCTTGCGCACCTGCTGCTTGAGCTGGCCGCCCCACACCGACTTCGGGTAGTTGAAGCCCTGGTAGGCCCAGCCGTCGGCGCCCTTGCGGCGCTTGAGGATGCCGGTGCCGTGCGGCCTGTCCACGTAGGTGCGGAACAGGTGCACGATCTGGGTCTGCAGGCCGAGCCGGTCGCGGTCGTCGATCAGCCGCTGCAGGACGCGCGAGGCCACGATGCCGCCGCCGCGGACGAGGACGGTGCCCGGGCGCTGGTGCAGCCGCTCGTAGACCTGCTCGTGCCGCTCGTAGGCGTTGACGACCCTGCCGTAGTCGTTGTGCTCGTTGCGGTAGCGCTGCAGGTCGGGCAGGAACTTCAGGCCCGGGTAGCCGACGGCCACGTGCACCCAGGTGCTGCGGTAGGCGATCCGCTTGGTCGGCGTCGCGCCCTCGGGCGGGGTCAGGATGGTGAAGTACCCGCCGCCCACGCGGCGCCGGACCATGCGGACCTGGCCGTGGACGACCATCTCCGGGTACCGGATCCGGTACATCTCCTTCTCCATCGACTCGAACGCGTGCCCCGCCTTGGGCGTGTAGTAGTTCGCGAAGATCGGCTCGACCAGCACGTTCCAGGCCTGCTTGAGGTTGCCCTGCAGGGCCTCGCGGATGGCGTAGCTCGGGAAGCCCCAGATGTTGTCGGGGCAGGACGACGAGTCCGACCGCAGCCGCTCGCCGCGCGGGATCTGGGAGACCGTCGTCAGGTACTCGTAGCTCTCCCACGGCGTCTTCAGCGGGGTGAGCACGCGCATGGCGCTCGTCGGGACACCGCAGATCCGCAGGTAGTCGACCGTGACGAACGAGCCGATGCCGCCACCGAAGGTGACGAACGGGACGTCGACGACGGGGATGCCGGCGTCGGCCAGCATCTGGTCGGTCCAGAAGTCACTGGCGATCAGCTGGTCGTTCAGGTCACCGGGCTGCGGTGGTGCTGCCGGGGTCCGGGCGTGCTGGGACGCGATCGTGCTCTCGCTCACGGTGGGGGCTTCCGTCCTCTGTCGGGGGAGCCGCCACTGTCAGGGGGCGCGCACGCACTGTCAACGGATTCCGGCGCGGCAGGCCGGAACCGCGTCCCGGCCTGCACGGACGCCCGCGGAGCGGTCCGGGCGGTCCCCGTCGCGGACCCGCGGACGGGGGCCTACGCCTTGCCGAAGCGGCGCTGGCGGGAGGCGTACTCCTCGCACGCGGCCCACAGGTGCCGGCGGTCGAAGTCCGGCCAGAGGGTGTCGAGGAAGACGAACTCGGCGTAGGCCGACTGCCACAGCAGGAAGTTGCTCGTCCGGTTCTCCCCGGAGCTGCGCACGAACAGGTCGACGTCGGGCATGTCGGGCTCGTCGAGGAACCGGGCGACGGTGTCCTCGTCGACCTCGCCCGGGTCCAGCCGGCCGGCGGCGACCTCGCGGGCGATGGCCGCGGCGGCGTCGGCGATCTCGGCGCGGCCGCCGTAGTTGACGCACATGGTCAGCGTGAGGACGTCGTTGTCCCGCGTGAGCTCCTCGGCGACCTCGAGCTCCCGGATGACGCTGCGCCACAGCCGCGGACGGCGGCCGGCCCAGCGCACCCGGACGCCGAGGTCGTGCATCTCGTCGCGGCGGCGGCGGATGACGTCGCGGTTGAAGCCCATGAGGAAGCGGACCTCCTCGGGGCTGCGCCGCCAGTTCTCCGTGGAGAAGGCGTAGGCGCTGATCGCCTTCACGCCGAGCTCGATGGCGCCCTCGACGCAGTCGAACAGCGAGGACTCCCCCGCCTCGTGGCCGGCCGTGCGGGGCAGGCCGCGCTCCTTCGCCCAGCGGCCGTTGCCGTCCATGACGATCGCGACGTGCCGGGGCACCTTGTCGGCGGGGAGCTCGGGCGGGCGGACGCCCGAGGGGTGCGGGTTCGGCGGCTTCACCTGCCGCGGCGCCGGGACCTCACGCCTCACTCAGCAGGCTCACTTCCCGGCGCGGGGCCGACGGGTCCGAGCGGTCGACCAGCGGCAGGGAGCGCAGCCCGCGCTCGAGGTGCCACTGCAGCAGCGCGGCGACCAGGCCGCTGCCCTCGCGGCACTGCGCGGCCTCGCTGGCCTCGGCGGTGGCCCAGTCGCCGGACAGCAGCGCCTCCAGGTGCCCGATGGTGACGGGGTTGGGCCTGCCCGCTCCGGCGGGGCGGCAGTCGAGGCACACCGAGCCGCCCGCGGGGACGGAGAAGTGCCGGTGCGGCCCCTCGAGGCCGCAGCGGGCGCAGTCGCCGAGCGCCGGCTCCCAGCCGGCCACCGACATCGCGCGCAGCAGGAAGGCGTCGAGCACCAGCCCGGCCGGGTGCGTCTGCTCGGCCAGCGCCCGCAGCGCGCCGACGACGAGCAGGAACAGCCGCAGCGAGGGCTCCTTCTCCTCCGCGGTCAGCCGGTCGGCGGTCTCGAGCACCGCGGTGCCGGCGGTGTAGGCGCGGTAGTCCGCGGCGATGACCGAGCCGTAGGAGCGGATGGACTCCGCCTGGCTGACGATGTCGAGGTTCCGGCCGGTGTAGAACTGCACGTCGACGTGGCTGAACGGCTCGAGCCGGGCGCCGAACTTGCTCTTGGTGCGGCGCACGCCCTTGGCCACCGCGCGCACCTTGCCGTGCCGGCGGGTGAGGACCGTGACGATGCGGTCGGCCTCCCCCAGCTTCTGGGTGCGCAGGACGATCCCCTCGTCGCGGTACAGCGACTTCGGCGTGGTGCTCATCAGTACCCGAGCCGGTTGAGCTTCTTGGGGTCGTCCTGCCACTCGCCGAGCACGGTGACGTGCAGGTCGAGGTGGACGCGCGCGCCGAGCAGCTGCTCGAGCCCGGCGCGGGCCTCGGTGCCGATCGCCTTGATGACCGACCCTCCCCTGCCCAGCAGCATCGGCTTCTGACTGGGGCGCTCGCAGTGCAGCAGCGCGTGCACCTCGACCAGCTCCGCGCCTTCCCGCTTGGGGTCGGGCCGGCGGTTGAGCTCCTCGACGGTGACGGCGAGCGAGTGCGGCACCTCCTGGAACACCTTCTCCAGCGCCGCCTCGCGGATGAGCTCGGCGATCTGGCGGTCGGTGTCCTCGTCGGTGGTCTGCTCCTCGGGGTACAGCGGCGGACCCTCCGGCAGCAGGCCGACCAGCAGGTCCTCCAGCAGCTCGACCTGGTCGCCCGCGACCGCGCTCACCGGCACGACCTCGGCGGCCTCGACGAGCTGGCTGGCGGCCACCAGCTGCTCGGCGACCTGCTTCTTCGACGCGGCGTCGGTCTTGGTCACGACGACGACCACCGGCGCCGTGACCTCCTTCAGCTGGCGGGCGATGAAGCGGTCACCGGTGCCCACCGGCTGGTCGGCCGGGATGCAGAACACCACGACGTCGACCTCGGACAGCGTGTCCCGGACGACGTCGTTGAGCCGGCGGCCCAGCAGGCTCCTGGGCTTGTGCAGGCCGGGGGTGTCGACGAGGACGAGCTGCCCGCCGGGCCGGTGCACGACGCCGCGGATCGCGTGCCGGGTGGTCTGCGGCCGGTTGCTGACGATGCCGACCTTCTCGCCGACCATGGCGTTGGTCAGCGTGGTCTTGCCCGCGTTGGGCCGGCCGACCAGGCAGGCGAAGCCGCTGCGGTACGGCTGGTCCGGCGTGCTCACCGGCCCAGTCTCCCACTGCGTGACGACATCGTCGGCCCACCGGCCGACACCGCGGCCACGTGCCGTCCGCCACAGGCGTGGAACCCCACGACCGCTCCTCGCGGAGGCCTCCGGCCCCCACTCGTCGCGGTCACGCCGTGGTGCGGAGCACCCCGTCGGGCCCGGCGAGGTGCACCGGCGCCGACGGCGTCAGGTCGTGCACGGCGGCCAGGCCCTCCTGCTCGACGGCGTCGGCGTCGGACACGATCGCCGCCGCCTCCAGGCCCTCGACGCCGCTGGAGACCGCCGCGGCGACGGCCGCCTGCAGCGCGGACAGCTGCAGCGAGGGCAGCGCGACGCTGGCGGCCACGTAGGTGCGCCCGTCGGTGTCGCGGACCGCGGCGCCCTCCGGGGCGCCGGTGCGGCCGCGCGCGGAGCGGGCGAGGGTGACGAGCTTGGCGTCCTCGGGCTGCAGGTCGGGCACGAGGGCTCAGCTTTCCACGCCGGCCGGGACCTCGGCCCGGGTGGCCCCGGACTGGTGCCCGGGATCGGCGTCGGGCACCCGCGTGACGACGATCGTGTCGATGCGGTTGCGCCGCCCGCCGGTGCTCTCGGCGACCAGCCGCAGCCCCGCGACCTCCGCCGACGACCCCTCGATCGGCACCAGCCCGAGCTCGCGGGCGAGCAGGCCGCCGACGGTCTCGACGTCGTCGTCGCGGGGCAGCTCGACGTCGAACAGCTCGGCGAGGTCCTCGACCGGCAGCCGGGCGGTGATCCGCACCGACCCGTCGTCGAGGTGCTCGACCGGCGGCCGCTGGACGGCGTCGTGCTCGTCGGCGATCTCGCCGACGATCTCCTCGAGGATGTCCTCGATGGTGACCAGCCCGGCGAAGCCGCCGTACTCGTCGACGACGATCGCGATGTGGGTGCGGCGGGCCTGCATGTCGCGCAGCAGCTCGTCGACCGGCTTGGACTCCGGCACGAACGCCGGCGGGCGCATGAGCTCCTCCACCTTCGGGCCACGCCCGTCGCCGAGGTTCTGCGACCGGCGCACGAGGTCCTTGAGGTAGACGACGCCGACGACGTCGTCGACGTTCTCCCCGATCACCGGGATGCGGCTGAAGCCGCTGCGCAGCGCCAGGGCCAGCGCCTGCCGGACGGTCTTGGTGCGCTCGATCCACACGACGTCGGTGCGCGGCACCATGACCTCGCGGGCGATGGTGTCACCGAGCTCGAACACCGAGTGGATCATGTTCCGCTCGCCGGACTCCACGACGCCGCGCTCCTCGGCGAGGTCGACGAGCTCGCGCAGCTCGACCTCGGTGGAGAACGGGCCGTCCCGGTAGCCGCGGCCGGGGGTGATCGCGTTGCCGATCAGGATCAGCAGCGTCGCGACCGGGCCGAGCACCCGGCCCAGCAGCCGCACCACCCCGGCGGTGGCCAGGGCGAGCGGGTAGGCGTGCTGGCGGCCCAGCGTTCGCGGCCCGACGCCGACCAGCACGTAGCTGACGACGGTCATCACGCCGGCGGCGGCGAGCACCGCCTGCCAGCCCATGCCCAGCACGCGGACCAGGACGACGGCGACCAGCACCGCGGCGACCATCTCGCAGACGATCCGCAGCAGCAGGAGCAGCGCCACCAGGCGGGCGCGCTCGTCGAGGACCCGCTCGAGGGTGGCCGCCCGCCGGACGCCGTCGCGGCGCAACTCCTCGACCCGCGCCGCGGACACCCGCTGCAGGGCGGCGTCCATGGCGCCGAAGAGTCCGGCCAGCGGCACCAGGCAGATTGCGACCACCAGCAGCGTGACCGTACCGGCGCTCATCGCGTCACCGCGTCCCGGGACCCCGTTCGGCCGGCTCGCCGGTGACCGGCTGCCGCGGCGCCGCGCGCCAGCCCTCCAGCAGGCGGGTCTGCAGGCCGAACATCTCCCGCTCCTCCTCGGGCTCCATGTGGTCGTAGCCGAGCAGGTGCAGCACGCCGTGGGTGGCCAGCAGCAGCAGCTCGTCGTCCATGGAGTGGCCGGCGGCGCGGGCCTGCCGGACGGCGACCGAGGGGCACAGCACGACGTCGCCGAGCAGCGCGGGGCCGGGCTCGGGGTCGTCGGGGCGGGCGGTGTCGAGCTCGTCCATGGGGAAGGCCAGGACGTCGGTCGGGCCCTTCTCCCCCATCCAGCGCTCGTGCAGCACGGACATGTAGTCCGGGTCGACGCACAGCACCGACAGCTCGGCCATCGGGTTGACGCCCATCTCGGCGAGGACGTACCGGCAGATGCCGGTCAGCTCGGCCTCGTCGACGGCGATCTCTGACTCGTTGGCGACCTCGACGGGCACGGCGGTCAGCTCCCCTGCCGGCGGGTCGGCCGCGCGGGCCGGGCCGGGCCGGCGGGACGGCCGGCGCCCTGCTGGTGGGCGGCGTCCCACCGCTCGTAGGCGTCCACGATGTCGCCGACCAGCCGGTGACGGACGACGTCGGAGCTGGTCAGGTTGGCGAAGTGCACGTCGTCGATGCCGTCGAGGATCTCGCGCACGACCTTGAGGCCGCTCTGCGCGCCGCCGGGCAGGTCGACCTGCGTGACGTCACCGGTGACGACGATCTTCGAGCCGAAGCCGAGCCGGGTGAGGAACATCTTCATCTGCTCGGCGGTCGTGTTCTGCGCCTCGTCGAGGATCACGAACGCGTCGTTGAGCGTGCGGCCGCGCATGTAGGCCAGCGGCGCGACCTCGATGGTGCCGGACTGCATGAGCCGCGGGATCGACTCGGGGTCGACCATGTCGTGCAGCGCGTCGTAGAGCGGGCGCAGGTACGGGTCGATCTTCTCGCTGAGCGTGCCGGGCAGGTAGCCCAGCCGCTCGCCGGCCTCGACCGCGGGGCGGGTGAGGATGATCCGGTTGACCTGCTTGGTCTGCAGCGCCTGCACGGCCTTGGCCATCGCCAGGTAGGTCTTGCCGGTACCGGCGGGACCGATGCCGAAGACGACCGTGTGCGCGTCGATCGCGTCGACGTAGCGCTTCTGGTTCAGCGTCTTGGGCCGGATCGTGCGGCCGCGGCGGCTGATGATGTCGAGGCTGAGGACGTCGGCCGGCCGCTCGGAGCCACCGCTGCGCAGCATGCCGATGACCCGGCGCACCGAGTCCGGGCGCAGCGCCTGGCCGGTGCCGAGCAGCGCGATGAGCTCGTCGAACACGCGGACGGCGAAGGCGTTGTCGGCCGGCTGCCCGGTCACGGCGATCTCGTTGCCGCGGACGTGCACGTCGGCGTCGAGCTCGGACTCGACCAGCCGGAGCAGCTCGTCACCGGAGCCGAGCAGGGCGACCATCGAGACGGAGTCGGGGACCGTGATGGTGGCGCGGACCGCGGCGGGGGTGGCGCTCGCGAGGGTGCTGGCGCTGTCCGCGGCGACGGCCTGCGCGGAGGCCTCGCGGGACGTGGGGGCGCCCGGCACGGGGACGTTCGGGGAGGTGTCGGGCAAGAACCCTCGACCCTGCCTTCCTGGCACGGGGACTAGACGGTTCGACTCTACCCGTGCCCCGCCACCGGGAACCGCGCTCGCAGGCGGGTCACCGCCCCGAGTAGGTCGCCTTCCCCGGCCCGTCGGCCAGGAAGGAGGCGACGGCGCCGCGCAGGTCGTCGGTGGCGAACAGCGGCCCGGAGACCTGCGGGGTGATCTCGTCGGCGGCCCGCGCGCCGTGCCGCACCGCCGTCGTCACGAGGCGCTTGGTGGCCGCGTGCGCGAGCGTGGGGCCGGCGGCGACCCGGCGCGCGTAGTCGCGGGCGGCCTCGGCGAAGCCGTCGTCGGGCAGCACCCGGTTGACGACGTCCCACCGCTCCAGCACCGCGGCCGGGTAGCGCTCGCCGGTGAAGATGAGCTCCTTCGCCCGCGCCGGGCCGGCACGCTCGGCCAGCCGCTGCGGCCCGCCCATCGACGGGGTCAGCCCGACGACGATCTCGAGCAGCCCGAACGACGCCTTCTCCGCGGCCAGCAGCACGTCGCAGGCCAGCGCCAGCTCGAAGGCGGCGGTGAGGGTGAGCCCGTGCGCGGCGAACACGGTGGGGACGGGCAGGTCCTCCAGCGTCTGGGCGATGCGCAGCAGCCGCGCCCACAGCGCCGCGCCGCGCTGCGCGGGCTCGGGCCCCTCGGCGATCTCCTGGAAGGCGTGCACGTCGACGCCGCCGGAGACGACCTTCCCGCGGGCCTCGAGCAGCACCGCGCGGGCGCGGTCGGGCCGGCCGGGCTCGGTGAGGGCGACCAGCTCGGCGGCGACCCGCTCGAACGCGGCGAACACCGACTCGTCGAAGAGGTTGAGCGGCGGTGCGTCCAGCACGACGACGGCGACGTCGCCGTCCCGCTCGATCCGGACGGGGGCGGCGCTGCCGGCGTCGGTCATGCCGGCCACCCTGCCAGGCGGCCCGCCCGGCTCAGCCCGGGGGCCAGTGGAGGTCGCGGCCGCCGAGGACGTGCAGGTGCAGGTGGTGGACGGTCTGCCCGGCCTGCGGGCCGGTGTTGGCCACCAGCCGGTAGCCGGGCTCGGTGCCGTCCTCGCTGGCCAGCCCCTCCTGGATCGCCACCGCGTGCGCCGCGGCCACCACGTCGGCGAGCAGCTGCGGGTCGGCGCCGACGAGAAGCCCCGCCGTCGCGTGGTGCTGCTTGGGGATGACCAGCACGTGCGTGGGCGCCTGCGGGTTGACGTCCCGGAAGGCCAGCGTGCGGTCGGTCTCGTGCACGACGTCGGCCGGGATCTCCCCGGCGACGATCCGGCAGAACAGGCAGTCGGTCACGCGCCGACACTAGGACGCGCGCCGCCCGGGCACGCGCGACACGATGGGCCGGTCCCCCTCCCCCGCCCGTCCCCGGAGGTGCCCCGTGCCCGTCCCCCCGCCCGCCAGCAGGACGTAGTGACCAACCGCAGCGCTCTCCGGTCGGGGAGCCCCGGGGTCCACCCGTCCCGCCGCGCGTTCCTCGCCGGCACCGCTCTCGCCCTCGCCACCGCCGCGTGCGGCCGCTCCTCCCCCGTCGGCGCCGCCCCCTCCTCCGGCGCGACGGCCACCATGCGCATCGGCGCGATCCCCGACCAGGACCCCGAGGTCCTGCAGCGCCTCTACAGCACCCTCGCCGACTCGGTGTCCGCCGCGCTCGGCCTCGACGTCACCTACGTGGCGGTCACCGACTACGCCGCCGCGGTCTCCCTCTTCCGCACCGGCGACCTCGACCTCGTCTGGTTCGGCGGGCTCACCGGGGTGCAGGCGCGGCTGCAGGCGCCGGGTGCGCGGCCGGTCGCCCAGCGCGACATCGACACGGCGTTCCACTCGGTCTTCGTGGTCCACACGGCCACCGGCCTCGCGCCGTCGGACGACCTGCGCCCGCTGGCCGGGCTGCGGTTCACCTACGGCAGCGAGACCTCGACGTCGGGCCGGCTGATGCCCGCGTACTTCCTGCAGCAGGCCGGCGTGGACCCGCAGGGCTTCCCGGGCGGGCCGGGGTTCTCCGGCTCGCACGACGCGACCATCCAGCTCGTCGCCTCGGGCACCTACCAGGCGGGGGTGCTCAACGAGCAGGTGTGGACCTCCCGCTCCGAGGCGGGCGCGGTGGACCCGGCGGTCGTGCGGTACGCCCGGACCCCGGCCTACCACGACTACCACTGGCTGCTCGGCCCGCGAGCGCCCGAGCGCTTCGGCGACGACGTCGCCGAGCGGCTCACCGGTTACTTCACCGGGCTGTCGGCCGAGGACCCGGACGACGCCGCGGTGCTCGAGCTGTTCGGCGCCGGCTCCTTCGTCCCGGCGCGGGCCTCCGACCACGACCGGATCGAGGAGATCGGCCGCGGCCTGGGGCTGGTCACCTGAGCGCCGTCCTCCGGCTGACCGGCGTCACCGTCCGGTTCGGGGCGGCGACCGCGCTGGAGTCCGTGGACCTCACCGTCGGTCCCGGCGAGCGGGTCGCCGTCGTCGGGGCCTCGGGCGCCGGGAAGTCGACGCTGCTGGCCGTGGCCAACGGCGCGGTGCCGCCGTCGTCCGGCACGGTCGAGGTGCTCGGGCAGGACCCCGCGGCCCTGCGCGGGCGGGCGCTGCGCCGGCTGCGCGCGCGGGTGGGGACCGTCCACCAGCACCTCGAGCTGGTGGGTCCGCTGCGCGTGGTGCACAACGTCAACGCCGGCCGGCTCGGCGGGTGGCCGGCGGCCCGGGCGGCGTGGTCCCTGCTGCGGCCGCAGGGCCTGCCCGAGGTGCTCGCCGCCCTGGAGCGGGTGGGGCTGGCCGACCGCGTCTTCGACCGCACCGACGCCCTGTCCGGCGGGCAGCGCCAGCGGGTCGCCGTCGCACGGGTGCTGGTGCAGGACCCCGAGCTGGTCCTGGCCGACGAGCCGGCCTCCGCGCTGGACCCGGCGCTGTCCGGCCGGGTGCTGGAGCTGCTGGGCGGGCCCGCGTCCCGGGGCGGCGCCCTGCTGGCCGCGCTGCACGACCCGGCGCTCGCGCTGCGGTGCTGCGACCGGGTGGTCGGGCTGGCCGCCGGCCGGGTGGTCCTCGACGTCCGCGCCGCCTCGCTGTCGGTCCGCGACCTGGCCGACTTCTACGGGGCGGCCGCGTGACCGCGGTGCTGTCCCGCCCGGCGGCACCGCCGCTGCGGCGGGACCGGCGCCGCTGGGCGTGGGGGCTGGCCGCGCCGGCCGCCGTCGGCTGGGCGCTCGCGAGCGCGCTGGACGGCGGGGTGCTCAACCCGGCCGGCGGCACGCAGTTCGGCCGGTTCGCCGGGGCGGCGCTGTCCCCCGCGCTCGACGGCGCCTTCCTCGGCGTGCTCGGCACCGCGGCGCTGGTGACGGTCGCCTACGCCGTCCTGGGCACCGCGCTGGCCCTGGTCCTCGGCGCGGCGGGGGCGGTGCTGCTCGCCCGCACCACCTGGGGCGGGCGGCGGCTGGGCTGGGCGGCGGCCCGCGGCGCGCTCGCGGTGCCGCGCGGTCTGCACGAGGCGGTGTGGGGCCTGCTGCTGGTGAACCTGCTCGGGCTGGACCCGTGGGTCGGCGTGCTGGCGATCGGCCTGCCCTGCGGCGCCGTGACCGCGAAGGTGTTCGCGGACCTGCTCGACGAGGTGCCCCGCGGGCCGTACGACGCGCTGCTCGCGCAGGGCTCGGGACGGGTCGCCGCCGCGCTGTACGGGCTGGTCCCCCAGGCGACCGGCGGGCTGCTGTCGTACGCGTTCTACCGCCTGGAGTGCGCGGTCCGGTCCGCCGTCGTGCTGGGGCTGGTCGGCGCCGGTGGGCTGGGCTACCAGCTGTCGCTGTCGTTCTCGTCGCTGCGCTGGCCCGAGGTCTGGACCGCCGTCTACGCGCTGGCCCTCCTGTGCCTCGGCGCCGACGTCGCCGGGCGCGCGGTGCGCCGCCGGGTGGCCGCCCCGCGGCGGCGCGCCGGCACCCTCTCCCGCGACCGCGTGCTGACCGCGGCGGCGCTCGCGGCGCCGGCCGCCGTCGCGTGGGCGTGGTGGTTCCTGGCGCTGTCGCCGGCGTCGCTGGTGTCCGCGCGCGCCCGCGAGCAGGCCGGCTACGTGCTCGGCGCGGCCTGGCCCCCGGCCGGTGGCGGCGACCTGCTGCGGGAGGTCGCCCGGCAGGCGGTCGTCACGCTGCAGACGTCGGTGCTGGCGATCGCGGTGGCGACGGCGGGCGCGGTCCTGGTGGCCGGGTCGGCCGCGCGGCTCGCGGGGCGGTCGGCGCCCGGGCGGGTCGCCGGGGTGCTGGTGCGCGCGGCCCTGCTGCTGCTGCGGGCGGTGCCCCCGCCGGTGTGGGCGCTGGTCCTGCTGTTCGTGCTGCTGCCCGGCGTCCTGCCCGGGGCGCTCGCGCTCGGGGTCTACACGCTCGGGGTGCTCGGGCGGCTGACCGCCGAGGTGGTGGAGGAGGCCGACGCGCGGCCGCGGTCGGCGCTCACCGCCCTGGGCGCCCGCCCGGCGGGGGCGTGGCTGTACGGGGTGGCGCCGCAGGCGGCCGGGCCGGTGCTGGCGTTCGCGCTGTACCGGTGGGAGGTCGCCGTCCGGGACACGCTGCTGGTCGGGCTGCTCGGCGCCGGTGGGCTGGGCGCGCTGCTGGCCTCGCGCCTGGCGGTCTTCGACTGGCCCGCCGTGACGACGGTGCTGCTGGCCACGATCGCGCTGACCCTCGCCGTGGACCTGGTCAGCGAGCGGGCGCGGCGGGCCCTCCGCTGAGCGTGCTCAGGCCCAGCGGGTCCGGACCGACAGGGCGGCCAGCGCCGCGGCGCCGGCGGTGGAGGTCCGCAGCACCTCCGGCCCGAGCCGCACCGGCTGGGCGCCGGCCGCGCGCAGGGCCACGACCTCGCCGTCGGTGAGCCCGCCCTCGGGGCCGACGACGACGGCGACCGTGCCGCTGGCGGGGACGTCCACCCCGGCGAGGGGACGGCGGGCCTGCTCGTGCAGCACCAGCGCGAGGTCGACGTCGGCGAGCTCCCCGCACACCTGCCGGGTGGTCATGAGGTCGCCGATCTCGGGGACCCGCGGCCGCCGCGACTGCTTGGCCGCCGCCCGGGCCGCGGCCCGCCACTTCGCCAGGCCCTTCTCGACGCGGTCCTCGCGCCAGCGGGTGACGCAGCGCGCGGCCGCCCACGGGACCACCCGGTCGACGCCGAGCTCGGTGGCCAGCTCCACGGCCAGCGGGCCGCGGTCGCCCTTGGGCAGCGCCTGGACCAGCACGAACTCCGGCTCGGCCGGGGGCACGTCGTGGCGGGCGGTGACCTGCACGCGCAGCCCGGCCGGCCCGGCGTGGAGCACGGTGCCCTCGACGACCGCGCCGCGGCCGTCGCCGACCCGCACCGCCTCGCCGGCGGTCAGCCGCAGCACGTCGACGGCGTGCCGGCCCTCGGCGCCGCCGACCAGCACCTCGTCCGCCCCGTCACCCGGCAGCTCGTCCAGGAGGAACAACGGGGAGCCGTCGAGGGCCGGCCGGGCGTCGTCGGGGGCCGGGACGCTCACTTGAACGAGTTCCGGACCCGGGAGAACAGGCCGCCCTGCGTCTCCGCCGGGCCGGGGCGGTCCTCGCCGCGCAGCACCGCCAGCTCGCGCAGGAGCTTCTCCTGCTCGGCGTCGAGTCGCGTCGGCGTCTGGACGTCGACGTGCACGTGCAGGTTGCCCCGGCCGGTGGCCCGCAGCCGGGGCGCGCCCTGGCCGCGGAGGGTGAGGACGGTGCCCGCCTGGGTGCCCGGGCGGACGTCGACGTCGGTGTCCTCGCCGTCGAGCAGGGTCAGCGGCAGCGTGGTGCCCAGCGCCGCGGCCGTCATCGGCAGCGCGACGTGGCAGTGCAGGTCCTCGCCGTCGCGGGTGAACACCGGGTGCGGGCGCTCGCGGATCTCCACGTACAGGTCGCCGGCGGGGCCGCCGCCGGGGCCGACCTCGCCGCGGCCGGTGAGCCGGATCCGCATGCCGTCCTCGACGCCGGCGGGCACCTTGACCTGGATGTCCTGCCGCGCGCGGACCCGGCCCTCGCTGCCGCACTCGGGGCAGGGGTCGGGGATGACCTGGCCGGTGCCGGCGCAGGTCGGGCACGGCCGGCTGGAGACGACCTGGCCGAGGAACGAGCGCTGCACGCTCTGCACCTCGCCGCGGCCGGAGCAGGTGACGCAGGTGGTCGGGTGGGTGCCCGGCGCGGTGCCGGCGCCGGCGCAGGTGCCGCACAGGACGGCGGTGTCGACGGTGATCGTCTCGGTGGTGCCGAAGACCGTCTGCTCGAGGTCGAGCTCCAGCGCGATCAGGGCGTCGTCGCCGGCGCGGACGCGGCTGCGCGGCCCGCGCGTGCCCATCCCGCCGCCGAAGAAGGCGTCCATGATGTCGCCGAGCCCGCCGAAGCCGGCGCCGCCGAACGGCGAGCCCGCGGCGGCGCCGGCGCCGCTGTCGAACGGGTCCCCGCCGAGGTCGACGATGCGCCGCTTGTCCGGGTCGGTCAGCGCCTGGTAGGCCCGGCTGACCTCCTGGAAGCGCTCCTTGGCCTCCGGGTCGGGGTTGACGTCGGGGTGCAGGTCCCGTGCCAGCCGCCGGTAGGCCTTCTTGATGTCGGCGTCGGAGGCGCCCCGGGAGAGCCCGAGCACGCCGTAGTAGTCGGTTGCCATCAGGGGTCGAGACCTCAGCTCCCGGCCAGCAACTGGCCGACGTAGCGGGCCACGGCTCGCACCGCGGCCATGTTGCCTGGGTAGTCCATGCGGGTCGGGCCGACGATGCCCAGCCCGCCCAGCGCCCGGTCACCGGTGCCGTACCCCACCGAGACGACCGACGCACCGGCCAGCGCCTCGTGGGCGTTCTCCTCGCCGATGCGCACGAGCACCGCGCCGCTGCTGTCGACCTCGCTGATCAGCTTGAGGACGACGACCTGCTCCTCCAGTGCCTCCAGCAGCGGGCGCAGGCTGCCCGGGTCGAGCGCGACGCGCGCCAGGTTCGCCGTCCCGCCGATGACGAGACGGTCCTCCCCCGGCTCGACCAGGGTCTCGACCAGCGCGGCGCTGACCGCGGCGACCAGCGCCCGCAGGTGCTCCGGCGCGGTCTCGACGAGGTCGGGGACCTTGCTGCCGGCGTCGGCGAGCCGGGCGCCGGTGAACGCGGCGTTGAGCGTGGCGCGCAGGTCCGAGACGTCGTCGCGGCTGACGTCGACCGGGCAGTCGACGACCCGCTGCTCGACGCGGCCGGTGTCGGTGATGAGCACCAGCAGCAGCCGCGAGCCGGTCAGCTGCACCACCTCGAGGTGGCGGACCGCACTGCGCGACAGGGTCGGGTACTGGACGACGGCGACCTGGTGGGTCAGCTGGGCGAGCAGGCGCACCGTGCGGCCGAGGACGTCGTGCAGGTCGACCGCGCCGTCGAGGAACCGCTCGATGGCGCGGCGCTCGGCGGGCGACAGCGGCTTGACCGCCGAGAGCCGGTCGACGAACAGCCGGTAGCCCTTGTCGGTGGGCACCCGCCCGGCGCTGGTGTGCGGCTGGGTGATGTAGCCCTGCTCCTCGAGGACGGCCATGTCGTTGCGGATGGTCGCCGGCGAGACCCCGAGGTCGTGCCGCTCGGCCAGGGCCTTGCTGCCCACGGGGTCGTTGGTGGAGACGAAGTCCTGCACGATCGCCCGCAGGACCTGCAGGCGCCGTTCGTCGTGCGCCACGGTGACACCTCCCCGAACCGGTCGACGTCGCCGTGCGGGGAGCCGCGGGGGCTCCGGCCCGCCCTCGCCGGGTGCCCGGCCGGGTTGGCACTCGCACGGACCGAGTGCCAATCCAGCATACGACCAGGGAGCCGTTCCGTCGCGGACGTGACGGGGTCCACCACCCGGTGGGGGCCCGGCACGGCGGGCGGCGGGCCGATACGCTCGGACGCGTCGGTGCCGGTACGGGGCAGGTGTTGGACGGAGGTCGGGTCCCTGATCTTCAAAGCGGTGCGGAACGGGCGCCCCTATCCCGAGCACGGGTTGTCCACCAGGGACTGGGCGATGATCCCGCCCCGGCAGATCCGGCTCGACACCCTCGTCACCACCAAGCGCGAACTGGCGCTGGACACCCTGCTCGCCGACGACTCGACCTTCTACGGCGACCTGTTCCCGCACGCCGTCCAGTGGCACGGCGACCTCTACCTCGAGGACGGCCTGCACCGCGCGCTGCGGGCGGCCCTGCAGCAGCGCTCGGTCATCCACGTCCGGGTGCTCGACCTCGACGCGCTGATGCCCGCCAACCTGGCCTGATGGACCCGGCCCGGCTCGACGGCGGGGTGCTGCTGCGGGAGGCGACCGTCGGGGACCTGCCCGCGGTGGTCGCGCTGCTGGCCGACGACCCGCTGGGCGCGACCCGGGAGTCGGCCGACCCCGTCCCGTACGAGCGGGCGTTCGCCGCCGTCGACGCCGACCCCGCGCACCTGCTGGTCGTGGCCGAGGACGCCGGCGCCGTCGTCGGCACCCTGCAGCTGTCGTTCCTGCCCGGGCTGTCCCGCGGCGGCGCGCTGCGCGCACAGGTGGAGGGCGTGCGGGTGGCCGCGGCCGCCCGCGGGCGGGGGCGCGGCGAGGCGATGCTGCGGTGGTGCGCCGCGGAGTCCCGCCGCCGCGGCGCCGCCCTGCTGCAGCTGACCACCGACGTCCGCCGCCCCGACGCGCACCGCTTCTACGAGCGGCTGGGCTTCGTCGCCTCACACGTCGGCATGAAGCTGGAGCTCTAGCCGCTACAGCCAGCCCTTGTCGGCGGCGACGCGGGCGGCCTCCACCCGCGTGCGGGCGCCGGTCTTGCCGATCGCCGAGGACAGGTAGTTGCGCACCGTGCCCTCGGACAGGAACAGCCGCCGGGCGATGTCGGCGACGGTGGCGCCGTCGGCGGCCTCCCGCAGCACGTCGGCCTCGCGCGCGGACAGCGGCGTCGCGCCGATCGCCAGCGCGGCGGCGGCCAGTTCCCGGTCGATCACCCGCTCCCCCGCGACGACGGCGCGGATCGACCGGGCGAGCTCGGCGACCGGCGCGTCCTTCACCAGGAAGCCCGCCGCGCCCACCTCCATGGCGCGGCGCAGGAACCCCGGCCGGCCGAAGGTGGTGAGGACGACGGCGCGCACGCCCGGCAGCTCGGCGGCCAGCTCGCGGGCGGCCTCCAGACCGTCCCGCCCGGGCATCTCGATGTCGAGCAGCGCGACGTCGGGGGCGTGCTCCCGGGCGGCGGCCAGCACCTCGTCGCCCCGGCCCACCTCGGCGACGACGGTGATGTCGGGCTCCAGCTCCAGCAGCGCCCGCAGCGCGCCGCGGACCATCGACTGGTCCTCGGCCACCAGCACCCGGATCACCGGGCCACCGCCGCCGCGTGAGCCGGCACCAGCGGCAGGACCGCGCGCAGCTCGTAGCCGCCGTCGCGGCCGGCGCCGCCGGTGAGCCGGCCGCCGAGCGCGCCCACCCGCTCGGACAGGCCGGTGAGCCCGGAGCCGGGCCCGGTGTCGTCGGCGGGGCCGCGGCCGTCGTCGGTGACGGTGAGCACCGCGTCGGTGCCGTCGTCGGCGAGGGTGACGGTGACCGTCCGGGCGCCGCTGTGCCGCAGCACGTTCGTCGTCGCCTCGCGGACCACCCAGCCCAGGGCGGCGTCGACCGGGCCGGGCAGCACGGGCACCCGGTCGGGCAGGCGCGCGGCGATCCCCGCGCCGGACAGCGCCGCGCGCGCCTCGGCCAGCGCCTGCGCGCAGTTGACCTGGCGGTAGCCGCTGACCGCGTCGCGGACCTCGGCCAGCGCGCGGCGGGCGGCGGCCTCGACGTCGGCCATCTCGGTGCGCGCCCGTGCCGGGTCGACCTCGGCCAGCCGCCCGGCGAGCTCGCTCTTGAGCGCGATGAGCGACAGGCTGTGGCCGAGCAGGTCGTGCAGGTCGCGGGCGAAGCGCAGCCGCTCCTCGGCGACCGCGTTGCGCGCCAGCTCCTCGCGGGCCGCGGCGAGCTCGGTGTTGACCTCGACCAGGTGGCGGGTGCCGCGCATCGCGAACGCCGTGAGCAGGCACATCACCGGGAGGATGAACAGGTTCGCGAGCTGGCCGTCGGCCGTGACGACCCCGGCGCACACCGCGGCGGCGGCGAGCACCGCCGGCCACACCCAGCGCCGCGGCAGTGCCGCCGCCGAGGCCGCCGACACGTAGATCAGCAGACCCGCCCACGCCGGGCCAAGCCAGACGGCGAGGCCGGCACCGAGCGCCGCGATCACCGCCAGCCGGCCGAGCGGTCCGCCCGGGTCGCAGCTGGTGAACGACCGGCGGAACACGTCGAGGTAGACGGCGGTGAACACCAGCAGCGCGGCGCCGGCGACCACCCGGACCGCCGTCGGCCGGTCGGTGGTCAGCAGGTCGGCGAGGGGGAAGGCCTGGAACAGCAGCCAGGGCAGGGACCAGCCGATCTGCCGCCACCGGGAGTGGGCGTCCACGGCGCCCGACCGTAGACCTGCCGATCCCGGTACCGGACCTGCCGGACGTCGTCGGCCCGGGCTGACATCCGTCAGGTGCTGTCCCCGCCTTCCGCGCGCGAGAGGCAGAGGTGCTGCCTCTC
>NZ_JBJGZT010000048.1:0-18535 GCF_054050655.1 Geodermatophilus sp. SYSU D00663
GGCTGACCTCCTCGGCCGCGCCGGCCACGACGCCGGACTGCGCCGAGGTCTCCTCGGCCGAGGCCGAGATCTGCGCCGAGGACGCCGACAGCTCCTCGCTGGAGGCCGCGACCGCGTCCGCCGAGGCCACCACCGCGGCCATCACCGCGCGCAGCTCGTCCTGGGCGGCGTCGAGCGCGCGGGCCAGGTCACCGACCTCGTCGCCCTGCTCGATGCCGGTCCGCGCCGTGAGGTCACCGGCGGCCAGACGGGCCGCCACCACCTGCACCCGGCGCAGCGGCCGGACGACGGACCGCCCGACCAGCACCGCGCACAGCCCGGCGAGGACGAGCGCGGCCAGCCCCACGACGCTCAGCAGCACGGTGGCGCGGGTCTGCGCGGAGTCCTGCTCGGCGCGCAGCTGCGCGGCCCGCTCGGTCGCCGAGGCCTGCATGCGGTCGGCCAGGTCGAGCACGGCGCCGTAGCCCTCGCCGGCCTCGCCGCCGTTGATGCTCTCCAGCGCGGTGCGGTAGCCCTCGGTCGTGCCCGACGACAGCCACGTGACGACCTGGTCGTCCCACCGGAAGTAGTCGTCCCACGCCGGCCGCAGCCCGGCGAAGGCGGCGGCCTCCTCCTCGTTCATGGCGGAGGTGTCGACGTCGTCCAGCCAGGCGTAGACACCGTCCTTCGCCTCCAGCAGGCCGGAGCGGTTGTAGGCGTCGGGCGCCAGGGCGACCGCGGGGCCGAAGGTGACCGCGTCGGCGACCACCAGGCCCTGCCACCCGGTGACGTCGGCGATCTGGAAGCGGGCGGTCTCGGCCTCGGCCAGGACGGCGTCGGCGCGGCTGAGCTCCTCGGCGAGGTCGCGCTGCTCGGCGACGGCCGAGAGGCCGGTGCCGGCGCTGACGGCGACCAGGACGCCCACCACGCCGAAGGCGAGGGCGAGCCGGCGGCCGATCCGCAGGGACGAGAGCCAGGACAGGTGCACGGTGGTGCCTCTCAGGGTGTCAGTGGGTGAAGCGGCTGACGCTGGTGCGCAGGCCGGCGGCCATGCGGGACAGCTCGTCGACGGCGACCCGGGTCTGGGTCAGCGCCTGGGTGGTGGAGTCCGCCGCGGCCGAGACCCCGGTGATGTTGTCCGCGATCTGGCCGGAGCCCTGGGCGGCCTCCTGCACCGAGCGCGACATCTCGCTCGTGGTGGCGGTCTGCTCCTCGACGGCGGAGGCGATGGTGGTCTGCCGGTCGGAGATCTGGGCGACGATGTGGGAGATCTCGTCGATCGCCGCGACAGCGGCGCCGGTGTCCTTCTGGATCGCCTCGACGCGGCGGGCGATGTCCTCGGTCGCCTTCGCCGTCTCCTGCGCCAGCTCCTTGACCTCGTTGGCCACCACCGCGAAGCCCTTGCCGGCCTCCCCGGCCCGCGCCGCCTCGATGGTGGCGTTCAGCGCCAGCAGGTTGGTCTGCTCCGCGATGCTCGTGATGACCTTGACCACGTTGCCGATCTCGGCCGACGAGTCGCCCAGCTTGGCCACCGTCGCCGTCGTGGTCTCCGCCGCGGTCACCGCGCGGGCGGCCACCGCCGACGCCTCGGCGGCGTTGGTGGCGATCTCCCGGATGGAGGCGCCCATCTGCTCCGCGCCCGCGGCGACCGTCTGCACCGACCGCGACACCTCGTCCGCGGCCGCCGCGACCACCCCCGACTGCGCCGAGGTCTCCTCGGCCGAGGCCGATATCTGCGCCGAGGACGCCGACAGCTCCTCGCTGGAGGCCGCGACCGCGTCCGCGGAGGCGACGACCGAGGCCATGACGCCGCGCAGGCTCTCCATCGCCGCGTCGAGCGCACGACCGGTCTGGCCCAGTTCGTCACGCGAGCGCAGACCGCTGGTACGGGTCAGGTCGCCGTCGGCCAGTCCGGCGGCGACGTGCTGGACGCGCCGCAGCGGGCGGACGATCTGGCGGCCGATGACCAGCGCCAGCGCCAGGCCGAGGACAGCGCCGACCACCAGGATCACCAGGACCTGCGTCCGGGCGCTGTGGTACGACGCCGCGGCGTTCGCCTGGGTGCCCTGGACGGCGTCGGTCTGTGCGGCGCCCAGCGCGTCACCGGCCTCCACGACGACGCCGAACAGGCGGTCGCACTCGGCGAGGACGGGCGCCACGTCGACGGCGGGGTCCATCGCCCGGCTCGCGGGCAGGATCGTGCCGTCCCGGTAGGTGCGGTACTCCGCGACGGCCGCGAGGTAGCCGTCCAGCAGGCCCGGGTCCACCGCCTCCCGGCGCAGGGCCGCGACCGCGGTGTCGAAGACCTGGTCGAACCGGGTGATCTCCTGCTCGCGGCGCGGCTTGTCCGTCACCGGTCCGGCGAGGTGGAGCAGCACGCGCTGCCGCATGCTCCCCACGGCCTCCTGGGCCTCCGCCAGGTCCCTGAGCGGCACCGCGCCGTCGCTGTAGATGCTCTCCGCCGCGGCGTTCACCGTCCCGAGCTGCACGATGGCGAGGCCCCCGACGGCGCCGGCCACCAGCAGCAGTGCGGCGAGCAGGGACATGAGCTTGGTGTTGACGCGCAGGTCGGCGAACCAGCCGGCACGCGGGCGGGATGCGGCGTTCACGAGAGCCTCCTGGGCTTCCTGTGCACGCTGCGACGGGTGTGACGGGCGTGCAGCAGGAATGGTGGCGGCGGCCGGCACCCGCGCCGCGCTGCCGGGGACGCCCCGGGACGGATCGTTGCGGAGGAGGCGGTGACCGCCCGCCGCGCCGTCGCCGAGTCGACGGAGCCCGCCGGTGACCGGCCGGGCCCGGGGACGTCCGTGGAGGTCGGCGCGGGGGAGGGGCGCCGTGTCGACCCACAGCGGGCGGTGACCGCGCGACGGGGGAGCGGTCGTCCCGGGCCGGCGCGCGACGCGCCGCGCCGGGGGTCAGGCGAGCAGGTCGCCGAGCAGCCGGAGGACGGCGAGGGCGGCGGCCGGGTCGGCCACCCGCTGGGTCGCGGCCGTCTCGCCCTCGCCGACCTTGATGCCGACGTCGTCCGGCCCGAGGGAGCGGAAGACGTCCTCGTCGGTGCGGTCGTCGCCGAGGTAGACGACGGCGGCGGCGCCGATCTCCGTGCGCAGCCGGCGCACGGCGCTGCCCTTGTCGGCGTCGGTGACCGCGAGCTCGAGCACCGCCTTGCCCGGCTTCTTCGTCAGTGACGGATCCGCGACCGCGTCCGCGGACGCCAGCAGCGCGGTGGCCGCGGCGGGGTCGGTCACCTGCCGGACGTGGACGGCGACGCTGGCGGGCTTGACCTCCAGCCGCGCACCGGGGACCGCGGCCACCAGCGGCGCCAGCTGCCCGGCGAGGGCGTCCCGGCGGCCGGCCAGGTCGCCGGTGAGCGGGCCGTCGAACTCGGCGCCGTGGCTGCCCACCCAGCGGTAGGGGCCGGTGAAGCCGCTGACCGCGCGCAGGTCCTCGAGCCCGCGGCCGCTGACCAGCGCCACGGTCACGCCGTCGGCGGCGGCGACCCGGGCGAGGGCCTCGGCGGTGCCGGGGGAGGGGACCGCCGCGCCGGGGTCCCCGACCAGCGGGGCCAGCACGCCGTCGTAGTCGGAGGCGACCAGCAGCGGGCGGCGGGCGGCGACCGCCGCCAGCGCGGCCGCCGTCCCCTCCGGGACGCTCACGCCTGGGCGCGCAGGGCGTCGAAGAAGGACGACGCCCAGTGGTCGAGGTCGTGCTTGGCGAGGTACCGGCGCATGGCGCGCATCCGGCGGGCGCCCTCGTCGGGCTCGATCCGCAGCGCGCGCAGCAGCTGGTTCTTCACGCCGGCGATGTCGTGCGGGTTGACGAGGAACGCCTGCTTGAGCTCGGCGGCGGCGCCGGCGAACTCGGACAGGACGAGCGTGCCGCCGAGGTCGCCGCGGGCGGCGACGTACTCCTTGGCCACGAGGTTCATGCCGTCGCGGTAGGGCGTCACGAGCATGACGTCGGCCGCGCGGTAGAGGGCGGCGAGCTCCTCGCGGGGCATCGACTGGTTGAAGTAGTGCACCGCCGGCCCGCCGATGGAGCCGAAGACGCCGTTGATGTGGCCGACCTGCTGCTCGATCGTCTCCCGCATGTGCACGTAGTGCTCGACCCGCTCGCGGCTGGGCGTGGCCACCTGCACCATGACGGTCCCGGGCGCCTCGATCGCGCCGTCCTCGAGCAGCTCCTGGAAGGCGTTGAGCCGGACGCTGATGCCCTTGGTGTAGTCCAGCCGGTCGACACCCAGGATGATCTTGTCCGGCTCGCCGAGCTCGGCGCGGATCTCCGCGGCCCGCTTGACCACCTCCGGCGAGGAGGCCAGCTCGTCGAAGGCGGCGACGTCGATGGAGATGGGGAACGCCCGTGCGGTCACCGTGCGCCCGTCGTACTCGACCGTCGCGCCGCGGGTGGGCAGCTCGTGCAGCCGGCGGGCCAGCTGGACGAAGTTCGCCGCGGCGCTCGGCCGCTGGAAGCCGACCAGGTCCGCGCCCAGCAGCCCCTCGACGATCGCCGACCGCCACGGCAGCTGGGTGAACAGCTCGTAGGGCGGGAACGGGATGTGCAGGAAGAAGCCGATCGTGAGGTCGGGCCGGCGCTGCCGCAGCATCGCGGGCACCAGCTGCAGCTGGTAGTCGTGCACCCAGACGATCGCGTCCTCGGCGGCCACCTCCGCGGTCCGCTCGGCGAAGCGCTTGTTGACCTGCACGTAGGCGTCCCACCAGGTGCGGTGGTACTCCGGCTTCTCGACCACGTCGTGGTACAGCGGCCACAGCGAGGCGTTGGACATGCCCTCGTAGTAGCGGTCGACCTCCTCCTCCGAGAGCTCGACGGGGATCAGCGACATCCCGCCGGACTCGAAGGGCTCGGGCGCCTCACCGGCCGAGCCGGACCAGCCCACCCACGCGCCGCCGCGGCCGGCGACGAAGGGCTCGAGCGCGGTCACCAGGCCGCCGGGGCTGCGCTGCCAGCGCGTCGTCCCGTCGGGGTCGGTCACCTGGTCGACCGGCAGCCGGTTGGCCACCACGACGACGGGACTGTCCGCCCCCACGTCTCCCGCGCCTGTCCTGGCCATACGCCGTCGACCCTACTGAGACGCAGCGGCCACGTCACCCGCAGGGCCGGTCAGCGCGCCAGCAGGTACCCGGCGGCCGCGGCACCGAGGCCGAGCACCAGCGTCGCCGCGAGGTAGGCCGCCGCCCGGCCGACGGCCCGCTCCTCGACCAGCCGGACGACGTCGGCGCCGAAGCCGGAGAAGGTGGTCAGCGTCCCGCAGAAGCCCGTGCCGACCAGCGCGACCACCGCCGGGGGCGTGTCACCGAGGCCCAGCAGCACGCCGAGCACGGCCGAGCCCGCGACGTTGACCGCCAGCGTGCCGACCGCGGGGTCCCGGCCCGCCCGCCCCGCGAGGCGGACCGCCAGCAGCCGCAGCGGCGCGCCGACCAGCGCGCCGGCCGCGACCAGCAGCGGGGTCACGGCGTCCGCCGCCGGACCGCGAGCAGGCCGGCGGCCGTGGCCAGCACCCCGCCGAGGACCGAGGCGAGCACGTAGCCCGCGGCGAGGAGGACCCGGCCGGCGTCGGTCAGCTCGACGACCTCGACGGCGAACGCGGAGTACGTCGTGTACCCGCCGAGCACGCCGACGGCGAGGAACGGGCGCACCCACGCCGGCTCCGGGCCCGCGGTGAGCAGGCCGAGGAGGAAGCCCATCAGCAGGCAGCCGGTGAGGTTGACCAGCAGCGTCGCCCAGGGCCAGCCGGCGCCGGGGGAGGGGAGCGCCTCGGCGACGCCCCACCGCGCCAGCGCCCCCAGCGCCCCGCCGGCCGCCGCCAGCGCACAGGCCGCCGTCGGGGCCCTCACCGCCGGCGGGTCTCGGGGAACAGCAGGTCGACGAAGCGCGCCGCGGTGGGCTGCGGCTCGTGGTTGGCCAGCCCCGGGCGCTCGTTGGCCTCGACGAACACCGCGTCGGGGCCCTCGACGTCGGGGACGAGGAAGTCGACACCGGTCACGGGGATGCCGATCGCCCGGCTGGCCCGCACCGCCGCCTGGCCGATCGCCGGGTGCAGCCGGTCGGTGACGTCCTCGATGGTGCCGCCGGTGTGCAGGTTCGCCGTCCGCCGCACGCGCAGCCGCTGCCCGTTGGCGAGGACGTCGTCCATCGCGTACCCGGCCGCGCGGACGACGTCGGTGGTGACGTCGTCGAGCGGGATCCGCGACTCGCCGCCGGTGGCCCGCTCCCGCCGCCGGCTGGTCTCGCGCACCAGCTGGGCCACGGTGCTGCGGCCGTCGCCGACGACCTCCGCGGGCTTGCGCACCGCCGCGGCGACCACCTCGTGGTCGATGACGACGACGCGCACGTCCTCGCCCTCGACGAGCTCCTCGACCAGCACGTCCGGGCAGTACAGCCGCGCGGCGTCGACGGCCCGAGCGAGCTCCTCCTCGCTGGTCACGCCCACCGTGATGCCCTTGCCCTGCTCGCCGCGGGCGGGCTTGACCACCAGCTCCCCGCGCTCGGCCAGCAGCTCGCGGGCGGGGCCGAGGTCGTCACCGGGCACGGTGACACCGCGGGGCACGCGCACCCCGGCGGCCTCGACGATGCGCCGGGTGACCCGCTTGTCGTCGCAGCGGCTCATGGCGACGGCGGTGGTGAACTCCGACAGCGACTCGCGGGTCAGCACCCGGCGGCCACCGAGGGACAGCTGCATCTCGCCGAACTCGGCGTCGGTCACCTCGACGCGGATCCCGCGCCGCAGCGCCTCGTCGGCGATGATCCGCGCGTAGGGGTTCAGCCGGGTCAGCCCCGGCGGGCGGGCCGCGAACAGCGGCGTGTTGATCGGGTTCTTCCGCTTGACGCACACCGCGGGCGCGCGCACGAAGCCGAGCTTGCGGTAGAGCGCGATCGCGCCCTTGTTGTCGTGCATCACCGAGAGGTCGACGTAGGAGCGGCCGCGGCCGACGTACCGCTCGGCCAGCACCCGCACCAGCGCCTCGCCGGTGCCGGGCGGCGCGCTCTGCCCGTCGACGGCGAGGCACCACAGGCTGGTGCCGCCCTCCGGGTCACCGAAGGCCAGCACGTGGTCGACGCCGGTGACCGTGCCGACGACGCGGGAGGTCCGGGTGTCCTCGGCGACGAGGTAGGTGAAGGCGCGGGTGCGGTGGTTGGCCCACATGGTCTCGGGGTCGCCGGTCACCATGCCGTTGCGGGCGTAGATCTCGTTGATCGCCACCATGTCCTCCAGCGAGGTCACCGTGCGCACGAAGACGCCGCGGATGAGCTCGGGGCGGGGCCGGTAGCGGTAGAGGTCCAGCCGGTAGGTGTAGCTGGGGTCGATGAACAGCTCGTCGGGCGCGAGGCCGACGAGGACGTGCGGGTCGCGGGCGTAGATGCAGATGTCGCGCTGCCCGGTCTCCTCGGCCCGCAGCGCGGCGAGGATGTCGCGCATCTCGGTGAAGGTCTGGCCGAAGACCAGGCGCCCCCACGCCAGGTCCAGCACGACGTCGGCGGCCATGCCCTCCAGCTGGTGCTCGGAGGGCCGCATCCAGTTGCGTCCGGTGAGGTCGGGGGTGCCGGCCACCGCCGTGCGGCGGCGGTGCCCGGCGAGCCGGGGTGCCACGGTGCGCCTCCTCAGACCCCGTGGTTCTGCAGCCACAGCTCCAGCAGGCCCAGCTGCCACAGCTTGTTGCCGCGCAGCGGCGTGAGCTCGCCGTTGGGGTCCTCGAGCAGCCGGGACACGTACTCCGGGCGGAACAGCGCCCGCTCCCGCGCCGCCTCGCTGGACAGCGCGTCCTTCACCAGGCCGAGCACCTTGCCCTCGAGGTGGGTGATCGCCGGCACCGGGAAGTAGCCCTTGGGCCGGTCGATGACCTCCGGCGGGATGATCCGGCGGCCGATCGCCTTGAGCACGCCCTTGCCGCCGTCGGCGAGCTTGAGCTCCGGCGGGCACTGGGCCGCGAGCTCCACCAGGTCGTGGTCGAGGAAGGGCACCCGGGCCTCCAGGCCCCACGCCATCGACATGTTGTCCACCCGCTTGACCGGGTCGTCGACGAGCATGACCTCGCTGTCCAACCGCAGGGCGGCGTCGACGGCGGTCTGCGCGCCGGGGCGGGACATGTGGTCGCGGACGAACTCCAGGCTCGGGTCGCCGTCGAGGGCGTAGCGCTCGCCGACGAGCGCGCGCATGTCCTCCGCGCCGCGGTCGAAGAACGCCTTCGCGTAGCGCTCGACGGCCTCCTCGCGGTCGACGTCGGCCAGCGGCGGGTACCAGTGGTAGCCGGCGAAGACCTCGTCGGCGCCCTGCCCGGACTGCACGACGCGGATCGACTGGCTGACCCGCTCGGACAGCAGGTCGAAGGCGACGACGTCGTGGCTGACCATCGGCTCGGCCATCGCGCCGATGGCGTGGCCGAGCGCGGCGGCGAGCTCGTCGGAGGACACCCGGATGCGGTGGTGGTTCGTGCCGAACCGCTCGGCGATGACGTCGGAGTAGCGGAACTCGTCGCCCGCGTGGCCGCCGACGGTCTCGAAGCCGATCGAGTAGGTGGCGAGGCCGGTCTGCCCCTCCTGGGCGAGCAGGCCCACGATCAGGCTGGAGTCCAGCCCGCCGGACAGCAGCACGCCGACGGGGATGTCGGAGACCAGGCGGCGGCGGACGGCGACCCGCAGCGCCTCCTCGATCGCGTCCTCCCAGTCGCGGTTCGACCAGCCGGAGTGCTCGGGGCGCCGCTCGTACGTGGGCTCCCAGTAGCGGTGCTCGCGGCTGGTGCCGTCGGCCTCGATGACGCGGACGGTGGCCGGCGGCAGCTTGCGGACGCCGTTGAGCAGGGTGCGCGGCGCGGGGACGACGGCGTGCCAGGTCAGGTAGTGGTGCAGCGCGACGGGGTCGATGGAGGTGTCGACGTCGCCGGCGCGCAGCAGGGCCGGCAGCGACGAGGCGAACCGGAGCCGGCCCGGCGTCTCGGCGAGGTACAGCGGCTTGATGCCCAGCCGGTCGCGGGCCATGACGACCCGGCCGGTGTCCCGCTCGTGGATGACGACGACGAACATGCCGTGCAGGTGGTCGACGAAGTCGAGGCCCCAGTGGTGGTAGCCCTTGAGCAGGACCTCGGTGTCGCTGGTGGAGAAGAAGCGGTAGCCGTGGCCCTCGAGCTCGGCGCGCAGCTCCTTGTAGTCGTAGATGCAGCCGTTGAAGACCGCCTCGAGGCCCAGCTCGCTGTCCACCATCGGCTGGGAGCCGCTGGGGGAGAGGTCGATGACCGACAGCCGCCGGTGGCCGAACGCCACCCGGCCGGCGCTCCACTGGCCCTGGCCGTCCGGCCCGCGGGGGACCAGCGCCTCGACCATCCGCGCCACCGCGGTGGTGTCGGCCAGGGAGCCGTCGAACCTGATCTCGCCGGAGAGGCCGCACATGGGTTCGATCCAACCCCAGGGTGCCGGGCCTCGCGACGTGGTGGGCCCAGTTCACAGGAAGGTCACACGGCCCGGTTCCACGTGGAACCGGGCCGTGCGACCTCCCGCTAGGCGGTCAGCGCGGCGACGGCGGCCGGGACGTCGACCAGGCCGGCGCCCTTGTCGTACGACGTCGTCCGGCTGCCGATCGTGGTGTAGGCGGCACCGTCGGGATAGCGGTACGCGGTCGAGGTGAGCGCCTCCTCGACCTCGGCCGGGGTCGCCGCCGGGTCGGCCTCGAACAGCTGGGCGACGATGCCCGCGACGTGCGGCGCGGCCATCGAGGTCCCGCTGATCGTGGTGAAGGTCCCCAGGTCGAGCAGGCCGGGACCGTTGCGCGGGTCGAGGCCGGTGGCGCAGACCGGCAGGTACGGCCGGCACGACGACGTGATGGCCTCGCCGGGCGCGGAGACGTCCGGCCAGGTGGAGGGGTCGGCCGCGGCGCCGCGCGAGGAGAACCCGCTGACCGCGCCGTCGCGGGTGCCGGTGTCCTGGTCGGAGTAGGACGCGACGCTGATGATCCCGCCGGTCGGGTCCTGGCCGGGCGGGTTGGTGAGCGACGTCGAGCCGTCGCCGCCGTCGTTGCCGGCCGCCCACACGGTGACGACGCCCTCGGCCGCCAGTGCGCGCTGCAGCTTGACCGTGGCGCTCTCCGGGTCGAACTCCCCGCCGCCGCTCGGGCCGTAGGAGTTGTTGGTGACCCGGATGGGCGGGCAGACGTCGGCGGGGACGTCCGCGCCGCACGGGTGCTCGTGGTTCTCCAGGACCCAGTTCAGCGCCGCGTCGGCGCCGACGATGAGCAGCGCCGCGCCGGTGGAGACGGACACGAGGCTCGCGCCGGGGGCCGCGCCCTGCAGCCGGCCGCCGTCGGGGAGCGCCGTCGGTCGGCCGGCCACGATCCCGCTGACGTGCGTGCCGTGCCCGCCGACCGACAGCGTGTCGGTGTCGACCGCGGTCGGCACCCGGACGACGCAGTCCGGCGTCGTCGCGGTCTCCAGCAGGCACAGGCTCTTCAGGTTGGCCACGACGGCGCTGCCGCCGTCGGGGTCGCGCAGGTAGGGGTGGGTGGGGTCGACGCCGGAGTCGATGACGGCGACCGAGACGCCGCTGCCGTCGAGCGGGGAGCCGTCGGGGCCGGTGAGCGTCCGCACGGCCTGCGCGCCGCCCGTGGCGGTGTGGGAGGTCTCCTGGGCGAACTCGATCGGGGTGTTGCCCTCGAGGTAGGTGACGCCGGGCTCGCCGCGGGCGGCCCGGACCTGGGCGGCGGTGCCGCGGGCGACGACCACGCCGATCCGCTCGAACTCGGTGACGGTCCGCATCCCGCTGGCGGCGACGGCGGCCCGGGCGGCCTGCGCGTCCTCCCCGTGCACCAGGACGGTGGTGGGGACGGCGGCGGCCAGGCCGGCGAGCTGGTCGGCCAGGAAGTCCTGGACGGGGGCGAGCGGATCGGGGGCCGCCTGGGCGGGGGAGGCCAGCAGCGCGCCGGCGACCAGCGCGGCCAGGCTCCCTCCTCCGAGCGCGCGACGGGTCGACCGGGTCATGGGCTCTCCTCGTTGAGAACTGACGGGTGCCCTGCTCGAACGAGTCGCTGCGACGCCGGTCACGCCGTGGGGGCGACCGGGCGTGTCGCCGGCTTCCGGGCGTTGGGCAGGGTGGGGGCGTGTACGACGACCCGCCGGGCGAGGCGCCCTGGGCGATGCAGCTGGTGGCGCGCGTGGAGCGGGTCGACCCGCCGGGCCGGACGGCCGTCTGCGAGGCCGCGGCGGTCGCGGTCGTGCGGCTGCTCGCCGACGACCGGGCGCTGCCCGGCGGGGAGTGGGAGCCGCTGGTCCGCCGGTGGACCGACGGGGCGATCCGCAAGCACTGCCGGCGGGCGCGGGGGGTCGCGTGGGACCGGGTCTCGGGGCTCCCGGGGGTGACCGCCGCGGTCGCCGGGGCGGAGGTCCGCGCGCTGGTGCCGGGCCCGACCGACGCCATCCCCCCGGAGGTCGCGAAGCTGCAGCTGACCGGCAGCGAGCTCGACGACCCCGGCGCCCGGCCGGTGGTCGACCCGGAACCGGGCGGCCCGCTCGTCGTCTCCGTCTGCCCCGAGCCGTTCCTGCCGCTGGGCAAGGCGGCCGCGGCCAGCGGTCACGCCGCGCAGCTGTCGGCGGTGCGCATGCGCGACGGGCGGTTCGACGCCTGGGCGGCCGCCGGCTTCCCCGTGGTGGTCGAGCACCCCGACGCCGCGCGGTGGACGGCGCTGCGCCCGCGGGCGGACGTCGAGGTGGTCGACGCGGGGTTCACCGTGGTCGCCCCCGGGACGAGCACCGCCCTCGCCCGCTGGGCCTAGCGCGGCGCGCCCGCGCGTCCTCGCCGCGTGTCGACCTGGTGTCGTCTCCCGCGCACGGAGACGACAGCAGGTCGACACCGCGCGCTCAGCCGTAGTAGAGGGCGACCGGGCGGCCGTCGATCTCGCGGACGTCGACGGTGGTGTCGTAGACGGCCGCGAGCACCTCGGGACGCATGACGTCGCGCGCGGGGGCGTCCGCGACGACGGTGCCGTCCCGCATGGCCACGATGCGGTCGGCGTGAGCAGCCGCCGAGTTGACGTCGTGCAGCACGGTGACGACCCGCTTGCCGAGCTCGTCGGCCATCGTCCGGACCAGCCGCATGATCTCGGTCATGTGCCGCAGGTCGAGGTTGTTGAGCGGCTCGTCGAGCAGCACGTACTCGGTGTCCTGCGCGAGGACCATCGCGATGAAGGCCCGCTGGCGCTGACCGCCGGAGAGCTCGTCGAGGTACCGGTCCCGGTAGGGGTCGAGCTCCAGGTAGGCGATCGCCCGGTCGACGTGCTCGCGGTCGGCGACGGTGAGCCGGCCCCGGGAGTGCGGGAAGCGCCCGAACTCCACGAGGTCGGAGACGGTCAGGCGCGCGGCGACGTGGTTGTCCTGGCGCAGCACGGCCAGGCGCCGGGCCAGCTCCCGCGACGGCGTCGTCGCGACGTCCAGGCCGTCCACCGTGACCCGGCCGGCGTCCGGCCGGACCAGGCGGCCGACGAGGCCGAACAGCGTCGACTTGCCCGCGCCGTTGGGACCGATGAGCGCCGTCACCCCCTCGCCGCCGAAGCGGATCGTGACGTCGTCGACCACCGTCTGGCCGCCGTAGCGCTTGGTGACGCCCTCGAGCGCGATCACCGCGCCCCCTTCCGCAGGACGAGGTACAGGAAGAACAGACCGCCGGCGAAGTCGATGACCGTGGAGAGGGTGCCGCCGAAGCCGAGCACCCGCTCCAGGACCAGCTGACCGCCGAGCAGGCAGGCGACGCCGAGGAGCACCGCCGTGGGCACCGTCCACACGTGGCGGAACGAGCCGGCCCACGAGTAGGCGAGGTTGGCGACGATCAGGCCGAAGAACAGGATCGGCCCGACGAGCGCCGTCGACGCCGCGACCATCACCGAGACGACCAGGAACAGCGTCAGGACCACGCGCCGGTGGTCGACGCCCAGGCCCACCGCGGCCGGCTCGCCGAGGGTCAGCACGTCGAGGGTGCGCAGCAGTGGCACCACCACCGCGCAGCCGAGGACGACGAGGCCCGCGGTGAGCGCCAGCAGCGTCTCGTCGGGCCGGGTCAGGGAGGCGAAGAAGGCGTCGGAGAGCACCTGGAAGTCCAGCGGGTCGAGCATCCGCTGCATCCACTCGCTGAAGGCGCGGAAGAACGTGCCCAGCACGACGCCGACCAGCAGCATCAGGTGGATGGAGCGCCGCTTCCCGCCGAACAGCCAGGTGAACAGGACGACGCTGAACCCGACCATGACCGCCACCTGCACCGCCCACAGGACGAGCGGGTCCGCCGCCAGGAACGCCGCGGACCCGGCGGCGAAGACGACGACGGTCGAGACCAGCACGTAGAACGCGTCGAACCCCATGATCGACGGGGTGAGGACGCGGTTCTGGGTGATCGTGTGGAAGACGACCGTCGAGACCCCGACCGCCGCCGCGACGACGACGACCGCGGCCACGGTCAGGCCGCGCTTCTCCAGCGCGTAGGCCAGCGACCCCGGCACGTCGGTGAACAGGTAGAGCGCGGTCAGGACGACGACGACCGCGCCGAGCACGGCCAGGCGGGCGGCGGGCCCGGCCCGGCGCACGCGCACCGCCGCGCGGGGGCGGACCGTCGTCGGGGCGGGGTCAGTGAGCACGGCTCCCCCTCCGCAGCAGCAGCCAGAGGAACAGCACCGCGCCGACGATGCCGACGACGACCGACAGCGGGATCTCGTAGGGGAAGCGCAGGACCCGGGCGAGGACGTCGCAGGCGACGACGAACACGGCCCCGAGCGCGGCCACCCACGGGATCGCGCGGCGGACGTTGTCGCCGATCAGCAGGCTGACGACGTTCGGGACGACGAGGCCGAGGAACGGGACCAGCCCCGCGGTGACGAGCACCGCCGCGGTGATGACCGCGACGACGACCATCCCGACGGCCACCCACCGGCGGTGGTCCAGCCCCAGGTTGGTCGCGAACTCCTCGCCGAGGCCGATGACGCTGAACCGGTCGGCGGCCAGCCAGGCGACGACGACCATCACGCCGGCGATCCACACGAGCTCGTACCGGCCCTGCACGACGCCGGCGAAGCTGCCCTGCGCCCACTGCCCGAGGGACTGCAGCAGGTCCAGGCGGTAGGCCACGAACGTCGTCACCGCGCCGACGACGCCGCCGAGCACGATGCCGACCAGCGGGACGAGGACGAGCTGGCGGACCGGCACCGCCCGGACCACCCGCAGGAACACCCAGGTGCCGAGGAGGCCGAACACCGCGGCGACGGCCGTCTTGCCGACGACGGCCAGCCCCGGCAGGAACACCGTCGTCACGAGCATGCCGAGCGTGGCGAACTCGGTGACGCCGGTGGTGCTCGGCTCCACGAACTTGTTCCGCACGAGCATCTGCATGATCAGCCCGGCGATGCCCAGCGAGGCGCCGGCGAGGACCAGGGCCACGGTGCGCGGGATCCGGGTGGCTCCGAGCAGGAAGGCGGCGGTGCCGTCGGACCCGCCGGTGAGCACCGACACCGGGGAGACGTCGGAGACGCCGATGAACAGGCTCGCGACCGCGAGGACCGCGAGCAGCACGCCGACGAGCACCCCCACGCCGGTGCGCCGGGGGCGCGCCGGGGCGGGGGTGCTCGTCCGACCCGTGTCGAGTGCCGTCACGGCGGAGGTGCGGGACTCAGCCGGCGATCTGCAGGACGTCGTCGATCATGATCCGGGTGGTGTCGATGCCACCGAAGACGACGTACCAGGCGACCGGGTCGAGGTAGTGGATCTGGCCCTGCTGGGCGGCGGTCGTCTGCGCGACGACGTCGTTGTCGAGCACCGCCGCGGCCGCCTGCGCGCCCTCCTCGCCGGTGGCGGCGTCGCGGTCGACGACCCACAGGTGGTCGGGGTCCGTCTCGAGCAGGAACTCGAAGGAGACCGGCTCGCCGTGCGTGGCGGCCTGGATGTCGTCGACGACGGGCTGCACGCCGAACGCGTCGTAGATGAGACCGCCCCGGGCGCCCCGGGCGTCCGCGCCGTCGCCCGCCGGGGCCATCGCGCTGAGCTCGCCCCCGGCCACCATGAGGCCGAGGCCGGTGCCCGCGTCGGCGGTGGCGGCCCGCGCCTCCTCGATCCCCGCCTCCAGGTCGGCGACGGCGGCGGCCGCCTCGTCCTCCGCGCCGAGCACCTCGCCGAGGAAGGTGGCGTTGCGCTCGAGGGTCTCGGTGTAGCTGCCGCGCAGGCTCAGGTCGACGGTCGGCGCGATCTCGCTGAGGTCCTCGTACAGCGTCGAGGAGCGGCCGCCGATGACGATGAGGTCGGGCTGCTGCGACTCGATCTCGACCAGGTCGGCCTCGAACAGGGTGCCCGCGTCGAAGGCGTCGTCGGCCAGGTACCGCTGCAGGTAGTCGGGCACCGAGTCCAGCGGGGCGCCGGCGACCTCCCCGCCCAGGGCGCCGATGGTGTCGAGGCTGGCCATGTCGAAGACGACGATCCGCTCGGGGTCCACCGGGACCTCGACCGTCGTCTCCTCGTACTCCGGCTCCTGGTCCTCGGCGGCGGTGTTCCGGTCCCAGGTCCAGGTCACGGTCCCGGCGTCGGTCGAGGCCTCGGCCACCGGCCCGTCGGACGAGCACGCGCCGAGCGCGAGGACCGTGGCCAGGGACAGGGAGGCGGCCGCCAGCGGCCGGGTCGCGGTGCGCATCGTTCTCCTGCTCGAAGTAGGTCAGGCTGCCCTAACTGAGGACGGCCTAACCTGTCACAGCCCCCGGGGCAACGGAACGGCGGGGTCCCCTCACGGCCGGTTGCCCCCCTCCACCGGCGGGCAGGAGCGGCCCATGCAGACACGCACCCTCGGGTCCCTGTCCGTCCCCGCCATGGGGCTGGGCTGCATGGGGATGAGCGAGTTCTACGGCACCGGCGACCAGGCCGAGGCCGAGCGCACCATCCAGCGGGCCCTCGACCTCGGCGTCACCTTCCTCGACACCGCCGACATGTACGGCCCGTTCACCAACGAGCGGCTGGTCGGGAAGGCGATCGCCGGCCGCCGCGACGAGGTGGTGCTCGCGACCAAGTTCGGCAACGAGCGCGGCGAGGACGGCTCGTTCCGCGGGATCAACGGGAGGCCGGACTACGTGCGGCGGGCCTGCGACGCCTCGCTCGAGCGGCTCGGTGTCGACGTCGTCGACCTCTACTACCAGCACCGGGTGGACACCACCGTCCCGGTCGAGGACACCTGGGGCGCGCTGGCCGAGCTGGTCGAGGCGGGCAAGGTGCGCACCGTCGGCATCTCCGAGGCCGCGCCGGAGACCATCCGCCGCGCGCACGCCGTCCAGCCGGTGACCGCCGTGCAGACCGAGTACTCGCTGTGGAGCCGCGACCCCGAGGAGAACGGCGTCCTGGCCACCTGCGCCGAGCTCGGCATCGGGTTCGTCGCCTACTCGCCGATCGGCCGCGGCTTCCTCTCCGGGCAGATCCGCAGCGTCGACGACCTCGCGCCCGACGACTTCCGCCGGCACAACCCGCGGTTCCAGGGCGAGGCGTTCCAGCAGAACCTGCGCCTGGTCGACCGGGTGCGCGAGATCGCCGACGAGAAGGGCGTGACGGCGTCGCAGCTCGCGCTGGCGTGGGTGATGGCGCAGAGCGACCGCGGGGGCAACCCGGGCGTGGTGCCGATCCCCGGCACCAAGCGGGTGCGCTACCTCGAGGAGAACGCCGCGGCCGCCGACGTCGAGCTGTCCGACGACGACCTGCGCCGGCTCGACGAGGCCGCCCCGGTCGGCGCCGCGGTCGGCGACCGCTACCCGGACATGTCCGGCGTCCACCGCTGACGGAGAACCTCGCTGCCCCCACCCCTCGCGCGCTCGCGCCGGGCCCCTGCGGGGAGGCCGGACCACGCGGCCGTCCGGGGCGTGACGGCGCCCAGCACCTCGGCGACGTGGGCGCGGGCGGCGGCGGCCAGCCGGGCGCCGGCGTCGGCCCACGCGTCGCGGACCTCGCGCGCCGGCCAGGCCTCCGGCTGCAGCGCCGGGGGCAGCAGCGGGTCGCCGGTGAGCACCGCCCGCACGTCCGCCCGCAGCCGCAGGTGGCGGCCGAGCGCGGCCGGGCCCTGGGGCACCGCGTCCGCGACCGCGCGCAGCCGGTCGAGCACCCGGGTCCAGGCGGCGGCGAGCCGGGGGAGGTCCCAGCAGCGGGTGGCCAGGTCGGCGTCGGACAGCCGCGGGTCGGCCACGCGCGCGGTGAGCAGGTCCAGCCGGGAGGTGCGCTCGCCGGCCAGCTCGGCGCGCACCTCCTCCAGCGCGGCGGCGTGCGGCGACACCCACGTGGCCGGCGCCAGCGGGCCGAAGCCGGCGCGGGCCAGGCCGCGCCGCACCCGCTCGCGGGCCGCGCGGTCGGTCTCCGGCACGCCGTAGACGACCATCCGCCACTCCCCGTCCCACGGGCCCAGCCGCGACCGGACCCGGTCGCAGCGGGTGGTGACCGCCGCGCGCAGCGCCGCGGTCGGGGCGAGCAGCGTCTCCCGCCCGCGCCGGGACGCGGTCAGCCACCCGGCGCGGCGCAGCGCCGACGCGGCGGCCCGGGTGCTCGGCTTGGCCACCCCGCACGCCGCGAGGAGGCCGACCAGGGCCTGCAGCGGCACCGGGTCGCCCGTGACGGCGTCCAGGTGCTCGGCGCACAGGTCCACCACCAGGTCGCGGACGGTCATGGCCCGTGCCTACCCCGCGCCCGCTCCCGGCTCCCCCGGAGGGCGCGCGATCATGGGAGGCGATGAACGCCCTCCTCGTCTGGTCGGCCACGGCGGTGGCCCTGCTCGTCGCCCTCGCCGGCCTGGCGTCCACCCTCGCCCGCCGGCGGATCGGCCTGCTGCACCTGGCCGGCGCCGCGGTGCTCGAGGTGCTGCTCGTCGTCCAGGCGGTGGTGGCAGCGGTGGCGCTGGCGGACGGGCAGCGGCCCCCGGAGACGGCGACCTTCGTGGGCTACCTGGCCGGCGTCGTCCTGCTGCCGGTGGCCGGGGTGCTGTGGTCGCGCACCGAGCCCAGCCGCTGGGCGGGGACGGTGCTGGCCGTGGCGTCGCTGGTGACCGCCGTCATGGTCTGGCGGCTGGTGCAGCTCTGGGAGGCCCCCGGTGCCTGAGCGGGACGCGCGGGGCACCGCGCCGGGCGGGACCGCCGCCGGGCCGGGCCGGGTGCTGGTGGCCGTCTACGCCGTCTTCGCGCTGGCAGCCGGCGCGCGGGCCGGCGTGCAGCTGGCCACCCGCTTCGACGAGGCGCCGGTGGCCTACCTGCTGTCGGCCCTGGCCGCGGTGGTCTACCTGGTCGCCACCGTCGGGCTGGCCCGCGGCGGGCGGGCGGGACGGCGGACCGCCGTCGTCGCGTGCTCGGTGGAGCTGGCCGGCGTGCTGGTGGTGGGTGTGCTGTCGCTGGTGGACCCGGCGGCCTTCCCCGACGAGACGGTGTGGTCGGCGTTCGGCCGCGGCTACGGGTTCGTGCCGCTGGTGCTGCCGGTGCTCGGCCTGCTGTGGCTGCGCCACCAGGCCGACGTGGCGGCGGGGGAGGTGGCGGCGGGGGAGGAGGCGGCCGGGACCGTCCCCGGGGACGGTCCCGGCC
>NZ_JBJGZT010000049.1:0-16098 GCF_054050655.1 Geodermatophilus sp. SYSU D00663
TGAGCGGGCGGTCACGCGCGACGCCCCCGCGCCCCCCCCGCCCCCCCCCCCCCCCCCCCCCCCCCCCCCCCCCGCCCCCCCCCCCCCCCCCGGTCAGCGGCAGGGTGTACAGCCCGATGGCCAGGGCCTGGACGACGGTCTTGGCCTTGCCGCCGCGGCTGGCGGCGATGACGCCGTGCCGGATGACCCAGAACCGCAGCAGGGTCACGCCGACCTCGCGGACGAGGATGGTCAGCGTCACCCACCAGGGCAGCAGCCCGAGCACCGACAGCCCGACCAGCGCGGTCCCGGTGAGCGCCTTATCCGCGATCGGGTCGGCGAGCTTGCCGAACTCGGTCACCTGGCCGGTTCGGCGCGCGATGAGCCCGTCGTAGCGGTCGGTGATGATCGCCAGCGCGAAGAACACCGTCGCCCACACGCGGCGGTCGTCGTCCATGCCGCCGTCGGACAGCAGCAGGACGGCGAACACCGGCACCAGGGCCAACCGGAGGACGGTGAGCGCGTTCGGCAGGTTGACCAGCCTGGCCGACTGCGGCGGGGTCGCCGCCGGGTCCGGCAGGACGGCGCTCACCGCGCGGTCACCGCCCGGCCGGGAGGGCGGCGGGCTCGAGGGCGGCCGCGACCAGGTCGACGCCCTCGGTGCCGACCACCTCGGCCGTGAGCAGCTGCCCGGGCCGGGCGTCGGCGGGGACGCGGGTCACCGTGGTCGTGCCGTCGGCGTCGGGGTCCTGGTGCGCGGCGTGGCCGGCCCAGACGCCCGGCCCCTCCTCCGCGGACAGGTCCTCGGTGAGCAGCACCTCGACGCGCTCGCCGACGCGGTCCTCGGCGCGCTGGGCGGTGAGCTCCTCGACCAGGTCGGTGATCCGCCGGACGCGGGCGTCGATCTCGGCGCGGCCGAGCTTGCCCGGCAGGCCGATCGCCTCGGTGCCCTCCTCGTCGGAGTAGCCGAAGACCCCGACGGCGTCGAGGCGGCCCTCGGTGAGGAAGCGCTCGAGCTCGGCGACGTCGTCCTCGGTCTCCCCCGGGAAGCCGAGGATGACGTTGGTGCGGAACCCGGCCGTGGGCGCCAGCGACCGGGCGCGCTCGATCAGGGCGAGGAAGTCGTCGGTGCCGCCGAACCGGCGCATCCGGCGCAGCAGGCCGGGCGAGGAGTGCTGGAACGACAGGTCGAAGTAGGGCGCGACGCCCTCGGTCGCGGCGATGACCTCGAGCAGGCCCGGGCGCAGCTCGGCGGGCTGCAGGTAGGCCACCCGCACCCGGGCGATCCCCTCGACCGCGGCCAGCTGCGGCAGCAGCCGCTCCAGCGAGCGCAGGTCGCCGAGGTCCTTGCCGTAGGAGGTGGAGTTCTCGCTGACCAGCACCAGCTCGGTCACGCCCTGCTCGGCCAGCCAGCGGGCCTCGCCGAGGACCTCGGCCGGGGGCCGGGAGACGAACGAGCCGCGGAAGGTCGGGATGGCGCAGAAGGCGCACCGCCGGTCGCAGCCGGAGGCGAGCTTGAGCGCGGCGGAGGGGCCGGAGGCCAGCCGGCGGCGCTGCACCCAGCCGTGGCCGGGGATGGCCGGGGCCTCCGCGGAGGCGGCCGCGGCGGTGCGGGCGACCGGGCTGATCGGCAGGAGCGTGCGGCGGTCGCGCGGCGAGTGCGGGACCAGCGGCCGGCCGGCGAGGACGTCGTCGAGCCGGTCGCCGATCGCGGCGTAGTCGTCGAAGCCGAGGACGGTGGCCTCGGGCAGCGCCTCGGCCAGCTCGGAGCCGTAGCGCTCGGCCATGCACCCGACGGCGACCACCTCGGCGCCGCTGTCGGTGGCCGCGAGGACGGCGTCGACCGAGTCCTTCTTCGCCGACTCGATGAACCCGCAGGTGTTGACCAGGACGGCGTCGGCGCCCTCGGGGTCCTCGACCAGTCGGTAGCCGTCGGCGGCCAGGCGGCCGGCCAGCTCCTCCGAGTCGACCTCGTTGCGGGCGCAGCCGAGGGTCACCACCGCCACCGTGCGGGCAGGGCTGGGCGGAGCTGTCACCGGCCCATCGTAGTCGAAGGACCCTCCTGGCCCCCACGGCTCACGGGGACGCCGCGGGCCCCTGCTGGAGGGGCGCCGCACGACGCCTCGGCCGCGGCGCTCACGCCTCGGTGGGCAGGGTCCCGCCACGCAGTGTGAACAGGACCGACTCCAGCTCGTCGGGCTTGACCAGCACGTCGCGGGCCTTGGAGCCCTCGGACGGGCCGACGACGCCCCGGGTCTCCATGAGGTCCATGAGCCGGCCGGCCTTGGCGAAGCCGACCCGCAGCTTGCGCTGCAGCATCGACGTCGAGCCGAACTGGCTCGTGACGACGAGGTCGACCGCCTGGCACAGGAGGTCCAGGTCCCCGCCGATGTCCTCGTCGATCTCCTTCTTCTCGCCCTGCGCGGCGCTGAAGACCTCCTCGCGGTACTCCGGCTCGGCCTGGCGCTTGGTGAACTCGACGACCGCCTCGATCTCGGCGTCGGACACGTAGGCGCCCTGCACGCGGATCGGCTTGCCGGCGCCGATCGGCAGGAACAGGGCGTCGCCCATGCCGATCAGCTTCTCCGCGCCGGGCTGGTCGAGGATGACCCGGCTGTCGGTGAGGCTGGAGGTGGAGAACGCCAGCCGCGAGGGCACGTTGGCCTTGATGAGGCCGGTGACGACGTCGACGGAGGGCCGCTGGGTGGCGAGCAGGAGGTGGATGCCGGCCGCGCGCGCCTTCTGGGTGATGCGGACGATCGACTCCTCGACGTCGCGCGGGGCGACCATCATGAGGTCGGCGAGCTCGTCGACGATCGCGAGGATGTAGGGGTAGGGCCGGTAGACCCGCTCGCTGCCGGGCGGCGCCACGATCTCGCCGCGCTCGACCTTGCGGTTGAAGTCGTCGATGTGCCGGACGCCGGACGCCCGCATGTCCTGGTAGCGCTGCTCCATCTCCTCGACCAGCCAGGCCAGCGCGGTGGCCGCCTTCTTCGGGTCGGTGATGATCGGCGTGATCAGGTGCGGGATGCCGTCGTAGGGCGTGAGCTCGACCATCTTCGGGTCGACCAGGATCATCCGCAGCTGGTCGGGCGTGGCCCGCAGCAGCAGCGACACCAGCACCGAGTTGACGCAGCTGGACTTGCCGGAGCCGGTGGCGCCGGCGACCAGCAGGTGCGGCATCTTCGCGAGGTTGGCGCAGACGAAGCCGCCCTCGATGTCCTTGCCCAGGCCCACGAGCATCGGGTGCGGGTCCTGCTTGGCCACGTTCGAGCGCATGACGTCGCCGAGGCTGACGGTCTCGCGGTCGGTGTTGGGCACCTCGACGCCGACCGCGGACTTGCCCGGGATCGGGGCGAGGATGCGGATGTTGTCGTTGGCGACCGCGTACGCGAGGTTCTTGGTCAGCGCGGTGATCTTCTCGACCTTGACCGCGGGGCCGAGCTCGATCTCGTAGCGGGTGACCGTCGGGCCGCGGGTGAAGCTGGTGACGGCGGCGTCGACGTTGAACTGCTCGAGGACGCCGGTGATCGCCTCGATGGCGGCGTCGTTGGCCTGGGAGCGGGCCCGCGGCGGCGTGCCCGGGCGCAGCGAGTTGATCGAGGGCAGCACGTAGTCGCCCTCGACCGGCTCGATGACCAGCTGCTGGGGCTCCTCGACCGGCGGGAGCTCCTCCGGCGGCGCCGTCCGGTCGACGACGGCGGGCCGCCGGCCCGCGGCGGGCGCCGGCTCGGGGGCGGGCTCGTGCCGGACGGCTTCCCGCACGTCCGCGGTCGGCACGTGGTCGATCGGGCCCGTGGTGGTGAGGTCGGGCGAGTCGCCCTCGGCGAGCGCCTCGGCCAGCGCCGCGCGCTTGGAGCGGCGCGGCTTGACCGGCTCGGCCGGCTCCTCCTCGGCCCAGTCCTCGTCGTAGCCGTCCTCGTCCCACTCCTCGTCACCGCCCCGGCCGACGAGCTCGCGCAGCCGCTCGGGCACCTGGTGCAGGGGGGTCCCGGTGAGCACCAGGAGCGCGAAGACGGCGAGCAGGGAGAGCAGGACGACGGCGACGACGGCGCCGAGCCCCGCGGTCAGCGGCGTCCCGACCGCCCAGCCGACCAGGCCGCCCGAGCCGGGCTCGCCGGCCATCGGGTCGGCGGGGGTGCCGACGACGGACGCGATGCCGAGCACCGCGAGCGTGGCGCACACCCAGCCGATGGCCAGCCGGCCGCGGGCCTCCGGACGCGGGGCGCGGCGCAGCAGCCGCAGCGCGACGAGGAACAGCAGCGCCGGCAGCACCACGAGCAGGGAGCCGACGATCCAGCGGACGCCGTCGGCGAGGCCGGCGCCCACGGGGCCGATGCCGTCGAACCACGCGGCGGCGCCGAGGACGACGGCGAGCCCGAGGACGGCGAGGCCGGCCCCGTCGCGGCGGTGCTCGGGGGCCAGCGGCTCGGCCTCCTCCGGGCGGGCGATCGAGCGGGCCAGCCCACCGGCGCCGCGGGCGAGCAGGGACCAGGCACCCGCGGCCGCCCGGAACGCGCCCGCCGCCGCGCCCGGCCCCTGCTTGGGGGCGGGTCTGCGGGCGGGCGGCTTGCGGTTGCCGTTGCGGGCGGGCGTGCGCGAGGCCGGCCGCTTGCCGGAGGCCGTCGACCCGGACCGGCCCTTCGGGGCCGAGCCGGCCGGCCGGCGCGAGGGCGTGGTGCGGGCAGGCATGTGTCGACGGTAGCCGCCGGCCGGCGTCCTCCCAGGAAGGCGCGTGCTCGTGTCCCCGGCCTACGGTCGCTGCATGCCGACCTCCTCCCCCGTGCCGTACGGCAGCTGGCCGACCCCGATCACCTCGGCACTCGTCGTCCGCGCGGCGGCGCGCCTCGGCGAGGTCGCCGTCGACGGCGACGACGTCTGGTGGTCCGAGTCACGCCCCGGCGAGGGCGGCCGGTCGGCGCTGGTCCGGCGCTCGGCCGACGGCACCACGACCGACGCCCTCCCCTCCCCCTGGAACGCCCGCACCCGGGTGCACGAGTACGGCGGGGCGGCGTGGACGGTCGCGGGCGGCACGCTGTGGTTCACCCACTTCGACGACCAGCGGCTGTACCGGCTGTCCCCCGGCGACGACGGCCCGGTCGCCGTCACACCCGAGCCGGACCTGCCGGCCGGGGTGCGGTACGCCGACCTGACCCCGGACGCCGGCGGCTCGCTGCTCGCCGTCCGCGAGACGCACGCCGCCTCCGGCGCCGCGGCCGACGTCGTCGACGAGGTGGTGCGGCTGGCGCCGGACGGCACCGCCGAGGTGCTGGTCAGCGGGCCGGACTTCGTCTCCGACCCCCGGCCCGGCCCGGGCGGGCAGCTGGCCTGGCTGCAGTGGGACCACCCGGACATGCCCTGGGACGCCGCGCAGCTGGTCGTCCGCGCCGCCGACGGCACCGAGACCGTGGTCGCGGGCGGCCCGGGCGAGTCGGCGGTGCAGCCCACCTGGGCCGACGACGGCACCCTCTGGTTCTGCTGCGACCGGACCGACGTGTGGTCGCTGTGGCGGTGGCGGCCGGGCGGCGGGGCGGAGCTGGTCCTCGACACCGGCACCGAGATCGCCGGGCCGCAGTGGGTCTTCGGCGCCCGCCGGTTCGTCCTGCTGCCCGGCGGCCGGGTGGTCGCCGCGGCCGGCGGCGAGGGCGGGGACCGGCTGGTCGTCGTCGAGGCCGACGGGACCACGCGGGAGGTGCCGCTGCCCGGGTGGACCGCCCTGCGGTACCTCACCGCGCTCGGCGACGGCGTCGTCTGCGTGGCCGGCAGCCCGGCGAGCGAGCCGGTCGTGCTGCGCGCGGACCTCTCCGGGCGCAGCGAGGTCCTGCGCCCGGCGCGCGACCTCGGGCTGGACCCGGCGTGGTTCTCCGCGCCGGAGCACCTGACCTTCCCGACCGAGGAGCGCGGCACCGGCATCGCCGAGGCGCACGCCGCGGTCTACCCGCCGGCGAACCCGGAGGCCCGCGCGCCCGAGGGGGACCTGCCGCCGCTGATCGTGATGGTGCACGGCGGCCCGACGTCGGCCCACCCGCGCGTGCTGGACCTGGAGATCCAGTACTTCACCTCGCGCGGCTTCTGCGTCGCGCACGTCGACTACCGCGGCTCCACCGGCTACGGCCGCCGCTACCGCGACGCGCTGCAGGGCCGGTGGGGCGTCGTCGACCTCGACGACGTCGTCGCCTGCGCGCAGCACCTCGCCGACGCCGGCCGGGTGGACCCCGCCCGCATGGCCATCCGCGGCGGCTCGGCCGGCGGCTACACGACGCTGGCCGCGCTCACCCTGCGGCCGGGCGTCTTCACCGCCGGCGCCAGCCACTTCGGCGTGGCCGACCTGGGCGCCCTGGCCTCGGACACCCACAAGTTCGAGTCCCGCTACCTCGACGGGCTGGTCGCGCCGTGGCCCGAGGGCGCCGACGTGTACGCCGAGCGCTCACCCATCACGCAGGTCGACGCGCTGGACACCCCGCTGGCGGTGTTCCAGGGCGCCGAGGACCGCGTCGTCCCGCCGGAGCAGGCCGAGGTGATGGTCGCGGCGCTGCGGGAGAAGGGCGTGCCGCACGCCTACCTGCTGTTCGACGGCGAGCAGCACGGCTTCCGGCGTGCGGAGAACATCCGCGCCGCCCTCGACGGGGAGCTGTCCTTCTACGCGCAGGTCTGGGGCTTCACGCTGCCGGAGGAGGGGATCGCGCCGGTGACCGTCGTCCGGTGAACCGCCGCGGCCCGGCGTGCGTACGTCCTCGGGACGGGGGACCCGGGAGGAGGCGCGGATGGCCAGGCGGGCACCGGCGGCACCGCTGGACGTGCGGGCGGCCTACGCCGCCCACGGCGCCGAGCTCTACCGCTTCGCGCTGCGCCAGCTCGGCGACGGCGGCGCGGCGCAGGACGTCGTCCAGGAGGTGTTCCTCCGCGCCTGGCGCGCCTCCGGCTCGTTCGACCCGCAGCTGGCGAGCCTGCGCACGTGGCTGTTCGCCATCGCCCGCAACGCGGTGGTCGACGAGGCCCGCCGGTTCGCCGTCCGGCCGTGGCAGCGGCAGCTGACCGACGACGCGGCGTCCGACGCGCCGCCCGTGGCTGCCGCCGACGAGGCGCTGGTGGACGCCTGGGTGGTCGAGGAGGCGCTGCGCCGGATCAGCGAGGAGCACCGGACGGCGATCGTGCAGACGCACCTGCGCGGCCGGCCGCACGCAGAGGTGGCCGCTGAGCTCGGCGTGCCGGTCGGGACGGTCCGCAGCCGGGTGTTCTACGGGCTCAAGGCCTTGCGCCTGGCCCTCGACGAGATGGGGGTCGAGCCGTGAGCGGTCCGCGCGGGGACGAGCACCGGGAGCTGCGCGAGCTGCTCGGCGCCTACGCGCTGGGTGCCCTCGGGCCGGCCGAGCGCGACCGCGTGCGCGCCCACCTCGACGGATGTCCCGGCTGCCGCGCCGAGCTCGCCGAGATCGCGCCGCTGGCCGCGCGGCTGGCCCGCGTCGACCCCGACGCGCTCGACGCCACCCCCACTCCCCCGCCGGACCTCGGCGCCCGCGTGCTCGGCCGGATCGCCGAGGAGGAACGGCGGCGGGTGCTCCCGCTGCGGCGGGCGGGGACGCGCCGACGGGTGCTGGCGGCCACGGCGGTGGCCGGGGTGGCCGCGGCCGGTGGCGCCGTCGGCTGGCTGGTGCGGCCGGTGCCCGACCCGCCCCCGCTCGAGCCGGTCGCGGTCCAGGCCGTGGCTCCCGGCGTGCAGGCGCGCGCGGACCTGGTGCCGCACACCTGGGGCGTGGAGGTGAAGCTGACCGGTACCGGGTTCGAGGACGGCGAGGTCTACCGCGTCGCGGTCACCGACGACGCCGGGCGCGAGGTGCCCGCAGGGGAGTTCCTCGGCGTCGGCGGAGTCGAGCTGCGCTGCAACCTCAACTCCTCGGTGCTGCGCGCCGACGCCGTCGGCTTCGAGGTGGTCGACGCCGACGGCGACGTGGTGGTCCGCTCCGACTTCTGAGGGAGAGGGGGCGCCGACCCCCGTGCCCGACGCCCCCTCCCCGGATCAGGCCTCGCCGGGGACGGTGCGCCCGTCGACGGTGAAGCCGGTGCCGGCGCCGTCCTGGAACACGTCCGGGCCGGTGGGCGCGGTGTTGGCGCGGATGGTCGTCTGGGTGACGGTCATGGTCCCGGCCGCGGAGTTCCACAGCCCCCCGCCCTCGGTCGCGGCGGTGTTGCCGGTGACCGTGCCGCGGTCCACGCGGACGGTGCCGGCGCCGGTCAGGTGCAGGCCGCCGCCGTTGCCCGGGCCCGCGCCCGTGGTGTTGCCGGTGAGCTCGGTCCGCTCCAGTGTCGTGGTCCCGGTGTCGGCCTCGACGCCGCCGCCGGCCCGACGCGCGCTGTTGCCCGCGACCACCGAGCGGGTGACGGTCAGCGTGCCGCTGTCGTTGAGCAGCCCGCCACCGGAGCCCGAGGCGCCGTCGGCGACGTTGCCGCGGACCTCGGTGCGGTCGACCGTCAGCGACCCACCGTCGTTGAACAACCCGCCGCCGCCGTTGTCGGCCGCTGGGCCGGCGGCGCGGTTGCCGGTGACGGTGCTGCGCTCGACCGTCATGGTCCCGGCCGCGGAGTTCCACAACCCGCCGCCCTCCGCCGCGGCGGTGTTGCCGGTGACCGTGCTGCGGTCGACGTGCACGGTGCCGGCGCCGGTCAGGTGCAGACCGCCGCCGTTGCCCGGGCCCGCGCCCGTGGTGTTGTGCGACAGCGTCGAGCGGGTGACGGTCGTCGCCGACCCGGCGACCGCCTCGACGCCGCCGCCGGCGCGGGCGGCGGTGTTGCCGGTGACGGTGCTGCGGTCGAGGACGAGGGTCCCGGCGTTGAGGACGCCGCCGCCGGAGGCGCCGCCGGTGGCGCCCGGCGCGCCGGGGGCCACGCCGCCGGTGACGGTGGTGCCCCGCAGCGTCAGCGAGCCGCCGGGCCGGACGTCGAACACCCGGTCCAGGCCGGCTGCGTCGACGGTGGCACCGCGCCCCTCGACGACGAGCCGGCCGGTGACGTCGAGGTCGCCGGCGGCCGCGGTGTCGTCCTGGCCGGACAGCGCGAGGCGGTACGTGCGGTCGGACAGCACGATCGTGCCCGAGCCGGCGGCGTTGGCCGCCTGCACCGCGGCGCGCAGGGAGCCGGGGCTCCCGTCGGCGGTGGTCGTGACGCCGCTCCCGCCGGAGGAGCCCGGGCCGCCGGCCGCGGCCGGGGTCGCGGTGAGCAGCAGCAGGGCGAACGCCGACGCGCCGGCCGCGGTGCCGGCGCGCAGGGTCGTGGGTCGCATGGCAGTCCCCTCGGTCCGCGGCGCCCGCCAGCCGGGCGCCGCTCACGAGGGGGTACGGCCGCGGCCGCCGCCCCGTTCAGACCGCCGGGATCACACCTCGAGGACGGTCGGGATGATCATCGGGCGGCGGCGGTGGGTGTCGGACACCCACTTGCCGACCGTCCGGCGGATCGTCTGCGACAGCCGGTGGGCGTCGCGCTGACCGTCGGCGAGGTCCCGCTTGAGGTTGTCCTCGACCAGGTGCAGCACCTCGTCGAAGGCACTCGGGTCGTCGGAGAAGCCGCGGGTGGACAGGTGCACCGGCCGGACGATCGTGCCCGTCGAGGGCTCGATCACCACGGTGAGCGCCACGAAGCCCTCGTCGCCGAGGATGCGCCGCTCCTGCAGCGACTCCTCGCCGACGTCGCCCACGTTGAGCCCGTCGACGTAGACGTTGCCCACCGGCACCGACCCGGTGATCGAGGCCTTGCCGTCGACCAGGTCCACCACCACGCCGTCCTCGGCGAGGATGACCCGGTCGGTGGTCATGCCGGTCTCCTCGGCCAGCGCGGCGTGCGCCCGCAGGTGCCGCCACTCCCCGTGCACCGGCATGAGGTAGCGCGGCTTGGCGACGTTGAGCAGCGTCCGCAGCTCACCGGCGGGGGCGTGCCCGGAGACGTGCACGCGGGCGGTCTCCTTGTGCACGACGGTGGCGCCGAGCCGGGCCAGCCCGTTGATGACCTTGTAGACGGCGGTCTCGTTGCCGGGCACCAGCGAGGAGGCGAGCACGATGGTGTCGCCGGCCTCGATGGTGACCTGGTGGTGCTCGCCGCGGGCCATGCGCCCGAGCGCGGACAGCGGCTCGCCCTGCGAGCCGGTGCTGATGAGCACCACCTGCTCCGGCGGCATGCTCGTCGCCTCGTCCAGGCTCACCATCAGCCCCGGTGCGACCCGCAGCAGGCCGAGGTCCCGGGCGACGCCCATGTTGCGGACCATCGAGCGGCCGACCAGGGCGACCTTGCGGCCGTGCATCTCGGCGGCGTCGAGCACCTGCTGGATGCGGTGCACGTGGCTGGCGAAGCTGGAGACGATCAGCCGCTGGGTGGCGCGGCGGAAGACGTCCTCGAGCACCGGCCCGATCGACCGCTCGGAGGTGACGAACCCGGGGATCTCGGCGTTGGTGGAGTCGGCCAGCAGCAGGTCGATGCCCTCGAGGCCCAGCCGGGCGAAGGCGCCGAGGTCGGTGAGGACGCCGTCGAGCGGGAGCTGGTCCATCTTGAAGTCGCCGGTGTGCACGAGCACGCCCGCGGGCGTGTGCACGGCGACGGCCAGCGCGTCGGGGATCGAGTGGTTGACCGCGATGAACTCGCAGTGGAACGGCCCGGCGACGTGGTCGTCGCCCGCCGCGACCTCGACCAGCGTCGGCACCAGCCGGTGCTCGCGCAGCTTGGCCGCCACCAGGGCGAGGGTGAACCGCGAGCCGACCAGCGGGATGTCCCCGCGCAGCCGCAGCAGGTAGGGGATCGCGCCGATGTGGTCCTCGTGCCCGTGGGTGAGGACGACGGCGACGACGTCGTCGAGGCGGTGCTCGATGACCCCGAAGTCGGGGAGGATCAGGTCGACGCCGGGCTGCTCGGCCTCGGGGAAGAGCACCCCGCAGTCGATGACCAGCAGCTTCCCGTCGAACTCGACCACGGCCATGTTGCGGCCGATCTCGCCGAGCCCGCCCAGCGCGATGACCCGCAGGCCGCCGGCGGGCAGCGGGGGCGGCGTCTTGAGGTCCAGGTGCGGCTGACCGGCGGTGCCGGCGGTGCTCACGGTCACGGGGTGGCGCTCACAGGGCTCACAGGGGGATGCCTCCGTCGGCGAGGTCGGCGCGCAGCTGCGCGATCTGCTCGGGCGTGGCGTCGACGAGCGGGGGGCGCACGGGGCCGGCGGGCAGCCCCAGCTCGCGCAGCGCCGCCTTCACCATGATGACGCCCTGGGTGCGGAAGATGCCGGTGTACAGCGGCAGCAGGGTCTCGTTGACCTCGCGCGCCTTGGCCAGGTCGCCGGACTCGACCGCGGCGATGAGCTCGGCGAGCCGGGGGCCGGCCAGGTGGCCGACCACGCTCACCACGCCGACGGCGCCGAGGGCCAGCATCGGCAGGTTGACCATGTCCTCGCCGCAGTAGTAGGCGAGGTCGGTGCGGGCCAGCGTCCAGGCGAGCGCGCCGAAGTCGCCCTTGGCGTCCTTCACCGCGACGATGCGCGGGTGCTCGGCGGCGCGGACCAGCGTCTCCACCTCGATCGGCACGACCGAGCGGGGCGGGATGTCGTAGAGCATCACCGGCAGGTCGGTGGAGTCGGCGACCGCGGTGAAGTGGCGCAGCAGCCCGGCCTGCGGCGGCTTGTTGTAGTACGGGGTGACGACGAGCAGGCCGTCCGCCCCCAGCCGCTCGGCCCGGCGCGCGTTCTCGATGGTGTGCGCGGTGTCGTTGGTGCCCACGCCCGCGACCACGGAGGCGCGGTCGCCCACCGCGTCGATGACCGCCTCGAGGACGGCGTGCTGCTCGCCGTCGCTGAGCGTGGGAGCCTCCCCGGTGGTGCCGAGGACGACGAGGCCGTCGTGGGCCTGCCGGTCGACCAGGTGCGCGGCCAGCTCCTGGGCCCCGGCGAGGTCGATCGAGCCGTCCTCCGCGAGCGGGGTGACCATCGCCGTGACGACGCGTCCGAACGGCCGGGCGGGGTCGGTGGTCATGCGGAGGAATCTACCGACCGGCCGCGGGCGTCCCGGTCCCGGCAGCGTCCCGGCGGAACTCGGAGACGGCGTACCGCAGGCCCGTCGCCGAGGTGGCCCACCCCTCCTCCGGCGTGCGGGACACGCGCCGCCAGCCGTCGTCGAGGACGGGGGCGCGGGTGTCGCCGTCGACGGCCAGGTCGACGTCCGTGACGACCAGCCGGTGCGCGTGCGGGAGGAACGCCGCGTAGACGGCCGCGCCGCCGATCACCCAGCAGTCCGGGTGCGCGGCCAGCACGCCGGCGACCGAGCCGGCCCGCCGCGCGCCGTCGGCGGTCCAGTCCGGGTCGGTGGTGAGGACGACGTTGACCCGGCCCGGCAGCGGCCGGTTGCGCGCGGGCAGCGACTCCCAGGTGCGCCGCCCCATGACGACGGTGCCGCCGCCGGTCAGGCGCTTGAACAGCCGCAGGTCCTCGGGCAGGTGCCAGGGCAGGGTGCCACCGGCGCCGATGACCTGGTCGTGGGCCTGCGCCCAGATGCAGGCTATGCCCATCGGCGCCGAGTCCTGCGCACGGTCACACGGCCACGGCGGCGCGGATGGCCGGGTGCGGGTCGTAGCCGTGCAGGGTGAACGACTCGAAGGTGTGGTCGAACAGCGACGGCGCCGGGGCGATCTCGAGCGTCGGGAACGGCCGTGCCTCGCGGGAGAGCTGCTCGCGGACCTGCTCGACGTGGTTGCTGTAGACGTGGCAGTCGCCGCCGACCCAGATGAACTCGCCCGGCTCCAGCCCGACCTGCGCGGCGACCATGCGGGTCAGCAGCGCGTAGCTGGCGATGTTGAACGGGACGCCGAGGAACATGTCGGCGCTGCGCTGGTAGAGCTGGCAGGACAGCCGGCCGTCGTGGACGGCGAACTGGAACAGCGCGTGGCAGGGGGCCAGCGCCATCTCCGGCAGCGCGGCGACGTTCCACGCCGACACGACCATGCGCCGGGAGTCGGGGTCCTTGCGGAGCGTGTCGAGGACGCCCTGGATCTGGTCGACCGTGCCGCCGTCGGGGGTGGGCCAGGAGCGCCACTGGACGCCGTAGACCGGACCGAGGTCGCCGTTCGCGTCGGCCCACTCGTCCCAGATGGTGACGCCGTGCTCCTGCAGCCAGCGGACGTTGCCGTCGCCGCGCAGGAACCACAGCAGCTCGACCGCCACCGACCGGAAGTGCACCCTCTTCGTCGTGATGAGCGGGAACGACGTCGACAGGTCGTAGCGCAGCCGCTCGCCGAAGGTGCTGACCGTGCCGGTCCCGGTGCGGTCGGACTTCGGCGTGCCGGTCTCGAGGATCCGCCGCAGGAGGTCCTCGTACTGCGTGTCCACCGGTCCGTTGCTCACCACGGGCGTCGAGCCTAGGCGACCACGGTGCGCGGGGCGGGCAGCGCGGAGGTGAGGTCGGCCGCCAGGTCCCCGCGGTCGGCCACGGCGACGTCGTCGAGCTCCAGCCAGTCCGCCATCAGCCGCAGCTCCTCCGCCAGCGCGGCGGCGACCTCCGCGCGGTCGACGCCGTCCTCGGCGTGGGTGGCCTGCGCCCGCAGGACGCCGGCCCGGCGGTCGGCCTTGAGGTCGACCCGCGCCACCAGGCGGTCCCCGAGCAGGAACGGCAGGACGTAGTAGCCGTGCACCCGCTGCGCGGCGGGCGTGTAGATCTCCAGCCGGTAGCGGAAGCCGAAGATGCGCTCGACCCGCGGCCGCTCCCACACCAGCGAGTCGAACGGCGACAGCAGCGCGCGGGCGCGGATCCACCGCGGCCGGCGGGCGGCCGGGTCCAGCCAGGCGGGCGCGCCCCACCCGGCCACCTCGACCGGCAGCAGCTCCCCCGCGTCGGCGAGCTCGGCGATCGCCTGCCGCGCCTGCGCCGGCTTCAGCCGGAAGTAGTCGCGCAGGTCCCGCTCGGTGGCCACACCGAGCGCGCGGGCGGCGGTGCGCACCAGCTCGCGGACGGCGTCGGCGGGGTCCGGCGTCGGCGTCTGCAGGACGGCGGCGGGCAGGACCCGCTCGGTGAGGTCGTAGACCCGCTCGAACGACGTCGTGCGCGCCCGCGCCGTGAGCACGCCGGTGTAGAAGAGCCACTCGAGGGCGACCTTGCCGGCGTGCCAGTTCCACATCTGCCCGGGCCGGTCCGGGCGGGGCTCGTCGAGGTCGCTGGCCTTGGTGGGACCGCCCTCCCGCACCCGGTCGAGCACCTCGGCCACGTAGCCGGGCCGCTCGCGCTGGATGCGCACCATCGAGCCCCAGGCGTGCTCCTCGGCGGCGGCCATGCGCCAGCGCAGGTAGGGGTGCAGCCGGACCGGGAGGAAGGACGCCTCGTGCGCCCAGAACTCGAACAGCTCGTGCCGGCGGGCGGTGAAGTCGTCGAGGACCGCCCGGCGGTAGGCGCCCAGCCGGCTGAACGCCGGCAGGTAGTGCGACCGGGACAGCACGTTGACCGAGTCGATCTGCACGACGCCGAGCCGGTCGACCATCCGCCGCAACTGCCGGCTGTCGACCACCCCGGTGGGACGCGGGTCGGCGAAGCCCTGCGCGGCCAGCGCGATGCGCCGGGCGAGGGCGGCGGGCAGCCGGTCGGCGACGGAGGCGGGCACGCCGCCGATCCTGCCGTGCACCGGTGACGGTCCGCCGCCGCGCTCCCCCGACCTAGGCTGCCCGGCGTGGACCCCCGCCCGGCCTTCCCGCGCCTGACCGGCACCGCGGACGTGTCCGTGCGCCCCGCCGTCGCCGCGGACGCCGCCGAGGTGGCGCGCGTGCAGGGCGACACCTGGCGCACCGCCTACGCCGACGTCCTGCCCCCTGCCGCGCTCGAGGGCTGGGACGCCGCGGCAGCCGAGGCGGCCTGGCGCGCGGCGATCACCGCCCCGCCCACCGCGGCGCACGGGGTGCTGGTCGCCCTCGACGACGGCCGGGTGGTCGGGTTCGCCGCGTTCGGTCCCGCCGAACTGTCCGACGGCGAGCAGCCGCACCCGGCCGGTCCGACGACCGAGCTCGCGGTCCTCCTGGTGGAGCCGCGGTGGGGACGGCGTGGGCACGGGAGCCGGCTGCTCGCCGCGGTGGCCGACCTGGCCGCCGGCACCGGTGCGGCGCGGCTGACCGCCTGGGTGCCCGAGGCCGACCGGGTCACGGCCGGCTTCCTCGAGTCGGCCGGGTGGGACCGGGACGGCCGGGCGCGCACCCTCGACGCCGCCGGGGTCCCGCTGCGCGAGGTCCGCTGGCACACCCTCCTGGGAGGAGACGCATGACGTTCCAGGGCTTCCCCGACGAGGGCCTGGTGTTCTACGAGGGCCTGGAGGCGGACAACTCCAAGACCTACTGGACGCGGCACCGCGCCGTGTACGACGCCTGTGTCAAGGCGCCCATGCAGGCCCTCGTCGACGAGCTGGCCGCCGAGTTCGGCCCGGCGAAGCTCTTCCGCCCCTACCGGGACGTCCGCTTCAGCAACGACAAGACGCCGTACAAGACGCACCAGGGCGCCGTCGCCAACCCGGAGGGCCGCGGCGCGGGTGCCTGGTACGTCGAGATCTCCGCCGAGGGCCTGCGGGTGGCCGGCGGCGCCTGGCGGCTGGAGTCCGACCAGGTCGAGCGCTACCGCCGCGCCGTCGCGGACGACGTCCAGGGCCCGCGGCTCCGGGACGAGGTGGGTCGCCTGGCCGCCGCTGGCTGGTCCGTCGACGGCGACCGGCTCACCGGGGTGCCCAGGGGCTACGACCTGGGCGGCGACGACGCCCGCGCGGACCTGCTGCGGCACCGGTCCCTGCACGCCGGCCGGCTCTTCGACTTCGCCGAGTGGCTGCACGGGCGTGAGGCCCTCGAGCAGGTCCGCACCGCCTGGCGGGACCTGGTGGCTCTCAACGCCTGGCTGGCGGACAACGTCGGCGCGACGACGAAGGAGATCCGTCGGCGCTGATCGGCCGTCCGTTGCCGTCCTGACGAAATGCCGGAAGGGCCCCGCACCGGGTGGTGGGGGCCCTTCCTGTGAATGGTTGTCCGGCGGCGTCCTACTCTCCCACCCCGTCTCCGGGGCAGTACCATCGGCGCTGAGAGGCTTAGCTTCCGGGTTCGGAATGGATCCGGGCGTTTCCCTCTCGCCATGGCCGCCGTAA
>NZ_JBJGZT010000050.1:0-6332 GCF_054050655.1 Geodermatophilus sp. SYSU D00663
CCCCCCCCCCCCCCCCCCGCCCCCCCCCCCCCCCCCCCCCCCCCCCCCGCCCCCCCGCGCCGGGCCCCCCCCCCCCCGCCCCCCCCCGGGCCGGGGTGGGCGCGGGCGGCGGCGGTCCGGGCCGTCCCCTGACCCGGACGGCCCGGCCGCCGCCGGTGCGGGAACCGCACCCGTCCCCTGGGACCGCGACGCCGACGACCCGGGGGACCCGGAGTCGGTGGCCCGGGCCATCTGCCTGCGGGCCCTGACCGGCGCGGCCAGGACCCGCCGGCAGCTGGCCGACCTGCTCGAGCGCCGCGGCGTCCCGGAGGAGGCCGCGACCGCGGTCCTCGACCGGTTCGGCGACGTCGGGCTCATCGACGACGCCGCCTTCGCCCGCGCGTGGGTGAGCTCCCGGCAGGCCGGCCGCGGCCTGGCCCGGCGGGCGCTGCGGGCCGAGCTGCGCGCGAAGGGCGTCGACGGCGAGGACGCCGAGCAGGCCCTCGCGCAGGTCGACGAGGAGGACGAGCGGGCCGCCGCCCGCCACCTGGTGGAGCGCCGGCTCCCGGCGCTGCGCCGGGTGGACCGGGTCACCGCCACCCGCCGGCTGGTCGGGATGCTCGCGCGCAAGGGCTACAACGGCGGCCTGGCCGCGGGCGTGGTGCGCGAGGTCATGGACGAGACCGGCTTCGGCACCGACACCGACGAGGACTCCGCGGGCTGGGACGACGCCGACCTCTGACGGGCCCGTCCCCGTCCGTCCACGGAACGACAGCGGCCGGCCGCCCTCGGGGCGACCGGCCGCTGTCCGTCCGGAGTGGGGTCAGCCCGCGAGCGGGGTGGCGACGGCGGGCACCGCCTCGGTCGCCGGCGCGTGCGCGGGCCCCGGGACCGCCTGGGCCCTCTGCAGCGGCATCGCCTGGGTCGGCAGGCCGGCCGCCGCGGGCCGGCCGGTCCACGCGGTGAGGTCCACGGCGACGCCGTCGGGCGCCTCGTCGTCGGCCACCAGCCACTCGCCCCCGTCGCCCACCCGGGCGGCCAGCCACTGCTGGATCTGCTGCTCGAACGTGCGGTCGGGCAGCACGGCCGGCCGGCTGACCGGGCCGAGGAAGGTCAGGTCGCGCTCGCTGCCGTCGGCGGCGCGCAGCACCACCCGGCAGCGGGCCCGCCGGTGCCGGGCCGGCGGCACGGCCTCGCGGACCACGGCGGTCTGGGCACCGGCGGCGACGGCGAACTGCACGGCGGCCGCGCGCAGGCGGTTCACGAAGTCCTGGGCGACGTCGACCTGTCCCTCGGGCAGGCGCACCACCGAGGGCAGCGGCGGCACGGCGGGGCGGAGAGCGGTGTCCACGGGTCCCCTCTCGGCAGCCCCGCCGCGCGGGCTGACCACCCGCGCGCCCCGGGTGCGCGGCGGGGCGGACGGGACGCCGCGTGACCGTTCCGTGTCCCGCGGCCCCCGGGTCAGACCGGCCCGCCGCCCCCGCCCATCTGCACGTCGGCGGGCAGCTCGACGTCCTTGGCCGCGGCCGCCTTCGTGTTCCGCCGGGTGCGCTTCTCCACGTACCTGGCCAGCCAGGACAGCAGCACGTTGACCACGATGTAGATCACCGCGGCGGCCACGTACAGCTGGAACGTGTAGGTGTTGCCGAAGGAGAAGGCGAAGAACTCCACCAGGCTCCGGGCGGTCCGCAGCAGCTCGACGTAGCCGACGATGAAGCCCAGCGACGAGTCCTTGAGCAGCACCACCAGCTGGGCCACCAGCACCGGCAGCATCCGCCGCACCGCCTGGGGCAGCAGGACCAGGGTCATGACCTGCGTCTTGCGCATGCCGAGGGCGAAGGCCGCCTCCCGCTGCCCGCGGTCCACCGACAGGATGCCGGCGCGGAAGATCTCGGCCAGCACGGCCATGTTGTAGAGCGTCAGGCCGAGGACCAGCGCGCGGAACGCGGTCATCGGGACGCCGACGGTCGGCAGGAACAGCAGGCAGAACAGGATCAGGATCAGCAGCGGCACGGCGCGGAAGAACTCGATCACCACACCGACCGGGGCCCGCACCCAGGCGTGGTCGGACAGCCGCCCCACGGCGAGCAGCGCGCCGAGCAGGGTGGCCAGCACCATGCCGACGGCGGCCGCGGCGAGGGTGTTGACCAGGCCCTCCCACAGCGCCTGCGGCACCCCGGACGCCGGGTCGAACAGGATGGCCCAGCGGTCGGGCTCGAGCTGGCCGTTGACGCCCAGGCGCCACAGCGCCCACCCGACGAGGGCCGCGATGACCAGCGCGCCGACGACGGTGCCGATCCGCTGGCGACGGCGGGCCTGCGGGCCGGGCAGGTCGAACAGGACGGTGCTGCTCATCGGACGATCGCCACCCGGTTCTCGACCACCCGGATCAGCCAGGCGGAGGGCAGTGTGATGACCAGGTAGCCGGCGACGACCGCGGCGAACACGGCGAGCAGCTGGTCGGCGTTGGTGTTGGCCAGCCGCTGCAGGGCGGCGGTCAGGTCCGTCACCGCGAAGCCGGCGGCGATCGAGGTGTTCTTCGCCAGCGCGATCCACACGTTGCCCAGCGGCGGCACCACGGTGCGGAAGGCCTGGGGGAGCACCACCTGGCGCAGCGACTGGCCGAAGGTCAGGCCCAGCGCGCGGGCGGCCTCCGCCTGCCCCGGCGGGACGGCGTTGATGCCCGAGCGCAGCGCCTCGCAGACGAACGCGGCGGTGTAGAGCGACAGCGCGGCGACGGCGGTGACGAACCGGCTCGGGAACTGCAGGTCGATCTGCACGATGCCGAAGGCGAGGAAGAAGAACACCACCGTCAGCGGGGTGTTGCGGAAGACCTCGACGTAGAAGGTCGCCAGCCCGCGCAGCGGCGGGACGGGGCTCACCCGCATGCCCGCGAGCACGGTGCCGAGCACCAGGGCGCACACGCCGCTGACGACGGCGAGGGAGAGCGTCGTCAGGAACGCGCTCCACAACAGGTCGGAGTTGTCGCTGAGGAACTGCACCGCGCCCTCGAGAGGTCGGGGACGGGGCGACGCCGCCGGGCGGGAGCCCGCCCGGCGGCGTCGCGTCCGTCCGGGTCGAGTGGGATCAGTACCGGTCGACCGTCGGCGGCTCGGGGGCCTCCTCGCCGGTGATGGAGCCGGCGGTGCGGTCCCACGCGTCGGCCCAGCGGCCGTCCTCGAAGGACTCCTCGAGGACGTCGTTGATGAAGTTGCGGAAGTCCGTGTCACCGAGCTCGAGCCCGATGCCGTAGGGCTCCTCGGTGAACGGGTTGCCCACCAGCTCGAAGGCGCCGTCGCTGCCGGCGACCAGGCCGGTGAGGATGACGTTGTCCGTCGTCACCGCCTGCACGTTGCCGTTGCGCAGGTCGTCGGCGCACTTGGAGTAGACGTCGTAGGTGACCAGCTGGGCCTGCGGGTAGTTGTCCCGGATGTTCTGCGCGGGCGTCGAGCCCTCGACCGAGCACACGGTCTTCCCGGCCAGGTCGTCGGGGCCCTCGATGCCCTCGGGGTTGCCCTCGGCGACCATGATGTCCTGGCCCGCGATGTAGTACGGCCCGGCGAAGTCCACGACCTGCTTGCGGGCGTCGTTGATCGTGTAGGTGGCCACGACCATGTCGACCTGGCCGTTCTGGATGAACGGCTCCCGGTTGGCCGACACCGTCTCGGTCCAGGTGATGCCGTCCTCCGGGATGCCCAGCTCGGCCGCGACGATCTTGGCGATCTCGACGTCGAAGCCCTCGGGGTCCCCGGTCTGCGGGTTGAGCAGGCCGAAGCCGGGCTGGTCGAACTTGGTGCCGATGGTGATGGCACCGGCCTCGTTGAGCTCGGCCATCGTCGTGCCGGCCTCGAACTCGACGTCCTCCTGGACCTCGGCGGTGTTCTCGGCCGACTCCTCGGCCTGGGTGCCCGCCTCGCTGGAGCAGGCGGCCAGGGCCAGGCCGAGGGTGGCCAGGGCCGCGAGCCGTCGGGTGCTGCGCATGGGGTGTCCTCCCGGGTGGGTCAGTGGTTGAGGATCTTGGACAGGAAGTCGCGGGCCCGCTCCGAGCGCGGGCTGGTGAAGAAGGTCTCCGGGTCGGCGGACTCGACGATCCGGCCGCCGTCCATGAACACCACCCGGTTGGCCGCCCGGCGGGCGAAGCCCATCTCGTGGGTGACGACGACCATCGTCATGCCCTCGCGGGCCAGTGAGGTCATGACGTCGAGGACCTCGTTGATCATCTCGGGGTCGAGGGCCGACGTCGGCTCGTCGAAGAGGATGACCTTGGGGTCCATGGCCAGCGCGCGGGCGATGGCCACGCGCTGCTGCTGGCCGCCCGACAGCTGGGCGGGGTACTTGTCGGCCTGGTGCCCGACGCCGACCCGGTCGAGCAGCTCGCGCGCCCGCCGCTCGGCGTCGGCCTTCGGCATCCGGCGCACGCGCGTCGGGGCGAGGGTGACGTTCTCGAGGATCGTCTTGTGGGCGAAGAGGTTGAAGCTCTGGAAGACCATCCCGACGTCGCTGCGCAGCCGGGCGAGCGCCTTGCCCTCCTCGGGCAGCTTCTCGCCGTCGATGCGGATCTCGCCCTGCTGGATGGCCTCCAGCCGGTTGATCGCGCGGCACAGCGTCGACTTGCCCGACCCGGACGGCCCGATGACCACGACGACCTCGCCGCGGTCGATCGAGAGGTCGATGTCCTGCAGGACGTGCAGGTCACCGAACCACTTGTTGACGCCGGTCAGCTGGACGAGAGGTCCTCCGGCGAGCTGGCTGGTCACGTCCGGAACCCTAGGGCCGTGAGCAGGTGCCGACGTCCCGGGGGCGTCACGGTCGAGTAACGAAGGCGGTGACGCCGTGTGACCGGTGTCGCGCCGTACCCTCGCAGGCGTCATGGGAACCGAGGTCGCCAGCCCGCCGCGCACCTACCGGGTGCGCACCTACGGGTGCCAGATGAACGTGCACGACTCCGAGCGGCTGTCCGGGCTGCTGGAGGCCGCCGGCTACGCGGCGGCGCCCGAGGGCGAGGACGCCGACGTCGTCGTGCTCAACACCTGCGCCGTGCGGGAGAACGCCGACAACCGCCTCTACGGCAACCTCGGCCACCTGCGCCCGGTGAAGGACGCGCACCCGGGCATGCAGATCGCCGTCGGCGGGTGCCTGGCGCAGAAGGACCGCGGCGAGATCGTGCAGCGGGCGCCGTGGGTCGACGTCGTCTTCGGGACGCACAACGTCGGGTCGCTGCCGGCGCTGCTGGAGCGGGCCCGGCACAACGCCGAGGCGCAGGTGGAGATCGCCGAGGCGCTCGAGGTCTTCCCCTCGACGCTGCCGGCCAAGCGGGACTCCGCCTACTCCGGGTGGGTGTCGATCAGCGTCGGCTGCAACAACACCTGCACGTTCTGCATCGTCCCGGCGCTGCGCGGCAAGGAGAAGGACCGCCGGCCGGGCGAGATCCTGGCCGAGGTGCAGGCGCTGGTCGACCAGGGCGTGCTCGAGGTGACCCTGCTCGGGCAGAACGTCAACGCCTACGGCGTCGAGTTCCGGGACCGGGGCGCGTTCGCCGACCTGCTGCGCGCCGCCGGCCGGATCGAGGGCCTGGAGCGGCTCCGGTTCACCAGCCCGCACCCGCGGGAGTTCACCGACGACGTCATCGAGGCGATGGCCGAGACGCCGGCGGTGTGCCACCAGCTGCACATGCCGCTGCAGTCGGGGTCCGACGACGTGCTGCGCCGGATGCGCCGCGGCTACCGGCAGGACCGCTACCTCGGGATCATCGACCGGGTCCGCGCCGCCATGCCGGACGCCGCGATCACCACGGACATCATCGTCGGGTTCCCCGGCGAGACCGAGGCCGACTTCGAGCAGACCCTCGAGGTGGTGCGGCGGGCCCGCTTCGCGAGCGCGTTCACCTTCCAGTACTCCAAGCGTCCCGGGACGCCGGCCGCCACGATGGACGGCCAGCTGCCCAAGGAGGTCGTGCAGGAGCGCTACCTGCGGCTGACCGCGCTGCAGGACGAGATCAGCTGGGCGGAGAACCGCGCGCAGGTCGGCCGCACGGTGGAGCTGCTGGCCGCCGCGGGGGAGGGCAGCAAGGACGCCCGCACCGGCCGGATGAGCGGCCGCGCCCGCGACGGGCGGCTGGTGCACTTCGCCGGCGGCGAGGGCGTGCGACCCGGTGACGTCGTCGAGACCGTCGTCACCGCGGCCGCGCCGCACCACCTGGTCGCCGACGGCCCGCTGCTGTCGCACCGCCGCACCCGCGCCGGCGACGCGCACGAGGCCGGCACCCGCCCGACCACGCCCGGCGTGCTGCTCGGCATGCCGCGCATCGGCGCACCCGCCTGACACGGGAGGGGCCCGCCCGGATCCCCGGGCGG
>NZ_JBJGZT010000051.1:0-5950 GCF_054050655.1 Geodermatophilus sp. SYSU D00663
GGGCCGGCCCCCGTGCCCGGCCCGCACCCCGGCTCAGGCGGCCGACCCGACCGCGCGGGCCATCCGGACCTGCTCCTCGAGCACGTCGGTGATCCGCGCCTGCACCGCGTCGGGCCGGCCGACGACCTCGCTGGTCGCGTGGGTGCCGGCGGTGACCCGGTCGCTGCTGGTCCGGATGCCGGCGATCCGGTCCGACACCCGCTGCGTGGCGGCCGCGGTCTCCCGGGCCAGGTCCTCGACCTCGCCGATCGACGTCGACGCCTCGGTGAGGGCCTCGACCACCCTCTCGAGGACCTCGACGTCCCGCGGCGTCGCCCTGGTCTCCGGCGTGCCGGACGGGTCCGGGTCGGTGCGCCGCCACATGGTCGTCCTCCGGGGTCGGGGACCCCGGGTCCGGAGGGTCCTGCGCCGAGAGGTTCGGCAGCGCCGCCGCGGACTGCAGCCGATCGTGAGCCGCAACCCGGCTCCGAGACCGGATCGCGACTCAGGCGGCGAGCGCGGTCCGGGTGTACAGCGCCGAGCGCCCGGCCTCCCAGGCGCCGAGCAGGTGCCGGGCGGCCAGCCCGTCGAGGGCGAGGGAGCAGGCCGCGCCGAAGAGCACGTCACCCAGGAGCGAGGGGTCCTCGGCCACCAGGGAGCCGCACATGTCCACCGAGGCGATCTGCTCGTGGACGGCGTCGGCCTCGACGTGCTCGTCGTAGAAGACGGTCGTCGTCCCGTCGTGGCCGAGCCGGCGCAGCCCCGCGGAGTAGCGGCGGCTGGGCTCGGAGGAGGTCATCTCCACGCAGGTCAGGTGGCCCAGCGCCGCCCCGCGCCAGCGGCGGTGCAGGCCGAACAGCGACATGGTGTTGACCGAGGTGAAGGCGACGGCGGGGGCGTCGTCCCACAGGGCGCCGTACCCGGCGTCCAGGCCCAGGTCGCGCATCATCCCGGCGAAGAGCTCGCTGTGCATGCGCTCGGGCGCGCCGCCGCCGTACTCGTCGGCCTGGATCTCGACCATCGCGGCCTTGGCCCGGCCCGACAGCCGGGGGACGGCGAAGGTGTGCGGGTCGGCCTCCTTGAGGTGGTAGACCGACCGCAGGGTCAGGTACTCGCGCCACTGCTCGGCGGTGCCGCGCTTGGCCATGAACGACGACAGCGACGGGCCGTCGTCGGCGGCGATCAGCGCGGTCAGCTGCCGGTCGACCGGCTCGCCGGTGGGGGAGGGCGGGCCGGTGAGCTCGCACAGGGCGGCCAGGTGCCGGCGCTCGAGGTGCGCGCGCAGGGTGATCAGGCCGGGGTCCCACTCGAGGGCGTCGTCGACGTCGTCGAGGCCCCGGTAGTGCAGCTCGTAGCACAGCGCCAGCGCCAGCTGCAGGTCGTCGTCGTGCAGGGGGTCGGTCGCGGCCCCGGCGGTCGTGCGGGCGAGGTCGACGGTGGTGGGGGAGACCGACCCGGCGAGCAGGGCGTCGCGGAGGGCCGCGGACAGGGGGCCCCGGGCGTGAGGCAGGCGCATGGTCCGGCCCATGCCCAGCGCCGCGGACTTCGATGCACCGCGCACGATGGGATGTCGCACATCCGTGGGCACCCGCGCGGAGGGGTGGGCCCGGCCGCGGTACCGACGACCCCGGTACCGACCGCTCCCCCGAGCGGACGCGGCGGGCGGGGAGGAGGGTACGGACGTGCCCTTCGACCCGCCCGCCGGCGTGCTCAGCACCGCCGGCGCCGGCGGCTGGACGCTCGTCGAGCCGCTCACCTACCACGGGAAGCGCGACACCTTCGTCGTGCCGGCGGGCTTCCGCACGGACCTCGCGTCCGTGCCGCGGCCGGTGCGGTGGCTGGTCCCGGAGTCCGGGCGGTACACGCTGGCCGCGGTGCTGCACGACTGGCTGTGCCAGGAGGGCATCGCCACCGGCGTGGTCACCGCGCGGCAGGCCGACGGGGTCTTCCGCCGGGCGATGCGGGAGGCCGGGGTGCCGGTGCTGCTGCGCTGGCTCATGTGGACCGGCGTGCGGTGGGGTGCGCTGACCGATCCGCGGCGGCGGCGCGGCTGGCTGCTCAGCGCGCCGGGCGTGCTGGCGATCACGGCGCTGGCGGCGCCGCTGGTGCTGCCGCCGTCGCTGCTGGCCGTACCGGCCCTCCTGGTCTACGCCGCCGCGGAGCGGCTGGTGTCCGGCGACTCCGGGGTCCGGCCCTGGTCACGCCCGCGGGCCTGATCCGCCGCCGGCGCGCGTCCGGGGCCGTCCTGCGCCAGGCTCGCGGCATGACCGACACCTCCGGCCCGCCCTTCCGCGCCGACCACGTCGGCAGCCTGCTGCGCCCCGCGTCGCTGCTCGAGGCCCGCGCCCGGCACGCCGCCGGGGAGATCGACGACGCCGAGCTGCGCGGGATCGAGGACGAGGCGATCGCCGACGTCGTCCGGCTGCAGGGCGACGTCGGCCTGCGCACCGCCACCGACGGCGAGTTCCGCCGCGCCTCGTGGCACATGGACTTCATCTACGCCATCGACGGCATCAGCAAGGTGACCGGCGAGGACATCGTCGTCCACTTCCGCAACGCCGACGGCACGATCGACTTCACCCCTGCGGGGCTGCACGTCGACGGCCCGCTGTCGATCGGCGAGCCGGTCTTCGGCGCGGACCTCGCCTACCTGCAGTCCCAGGTGGGGGAGGGGCAGACGGCGAAGCTGACGATCCCCTCGCCGTCGATGGTCCACTACCGCGGCGGCGCGGCCGCGATCGACCCGGCCGTCTACCCCGACGAGGACGCGTTCTGGGACGCCCTGTCGGCGGCGTACGCGCAGCAGGTGCGCGGCGTCGCCGCGCTGGGCTGCCGGTACCTGCAGCTCGACGACACCAGCCTGGCCTACCTCAACGACCCGGCCCAGCGCGCCGAGCTCGCCGCCCAGGGCCGCGACGCCGAGCACCAGCACGAGCGCTACATCCGGCAGATCAACGCCGCGCTGGCCGGCCGCCCGGAGGGGCTGACGGTCACCACCCACATGTGCCGCGGCAACTTCCGCTCCTCCTGGGTGGCCGAGGGCGGCTACGACTTCGTCGCCGAGGCGCTGTTCGGCGGCCTGGAGGTCGACGGCTTCTTCCTCGAGTACGACGACGCCCGCTCCGGCGGCTTCGAGCCGCTGCGGTTCGTCCCGCCGGGCAAGCGGGTCGTCCTGGGCCTGGTGACGACGAAGCGGCCGGAGCTGGAGTCGAAGGACGCGCTCAAGCGGCGCATCGACGAGGCCGCGCGGTACGTGCCGCTGGAACAGCTGGCGATCTCGCCGCAGTGCGGCTTCTCCTCGACCGTCGAGGGCAACGCGCTGACCCGCGACGAGCAGGTGGCCAAGCTGGCGCTCGTCGTCGAGGTCGCCCAGGAGGTCTGGGGCTACGCCTGAGTCCGGGCCCGGGCCCGGGGCACCGGGTCGCTGCCGCCGGCGCCGGGGCGGCAGCGGCGCAGCCGGTCGAGGGTCAGCCACAGCCCGCGCAGCGCGCCGTGGCGCCGCAGCGCCTCGAGCCCGTAGGTCGAGCAGGTCGGCGTGAACGGGCACACCGGCGGGCGGGTGGGGCTGACCCGCTCCCGGTAGGCGACGACGAGCCGGACGGGCCAGCGCGCCGCCCACGGCGTCCCGGCCGGTGCCGGGGTGACCAGTGCCGCGGGCAGGGCCAGCCAGAGCAGGGTGAACAGGCCGATCGCGTCACAGCCCTCCGAGCAGCCGTCCCAGCCGTCGCAGGAGTTGCGGGAGGAGCGGGCGGAGCGGCGGCGGCGACGGCGGGTGCACCCCGGGCGGCTGGTCACGGCGGGGCATCGTGCAGGCCACCGCCGGACCGGGGAAGGGGTTGCTGCACGGGTCGGGCCTGCAACGTCTCGTCCCTCGCGTCCCAGCCGCCCGCCCCGTCCCAGGCGTGGTCCGGTGCCGCACTCCGGTTGCCGACCCTGGGGACGGGCCCCACGACCGCGGGGCCGGTCCGACAGGAGGCAGCCGCATGTCCGAGTCGCAGCCCGTTCCGTCGCAGCCCGCCCCGTCCGGCCGTCGCTCCCGCCGGCTCACCGAGCTGCGTGCCGGGATGTCGGTCCTCGGCAGCGCGGCCGCCGACCTCGGCGTCGGCAGCCAGCCCGACGTCCGCGTGCTGCCCGACGGGCGGCTGTGGCTCGACGAGCTGGAGATGGCGGTGTCCGCCGCCGACGTCTACCAGGCCGCCCGCGGGCTCGTCGCCGCCCAGCTCGACGCCATCGCCCACGTGTCCGGCCGCCCGGTCGAGGACCACGCGCTGGCCTGGCTGGTCACCCTGCAGACCAACGAGGTCATGGTGGCGCTGGAGGACGAGCCCGCCGTCGACGACGCCGCCTGAGGCGTCAGCGGCCCGGTTCCGGGGGGCCGAGGTCCACGCCGGCGGGTGAGTCCGCGCACATCCGGGATGCCGCGGTGCCGCATCCGCATTGCTCCCTGGCGTGCAGAACGTCTGGGGACTCACGCGCCGCCGTGAGCTCGACTTCGGCCGGGTGACGACCGCCGGCTGTTGACGCCGCCCGCGCCGCCGTCCCCTCCCGAAGAACCCCCGAAAGGCACCTCAGTGCTCGCACGTCTCCGCCGCGTCCCGTTCGCGGCGCAGGTCCTCCTCGCCCTCGTGGTGGGCGTCGCGCTCGGCCTCGTGGCCCGCGACCTCGGCCCCGTCGCCGACGGGACGCCGAACTGGCTCACCAGCACCCTCCAGACCGTCGGCCAGACCTTCGTCACGCTGCTCAAGGTCCTGGTCCCGCCGCTCGTCGTCACCGCGGTCATCGTCAGCATCGCCAACCTCCGCCAGGTCTCCAACGCCGCCCGGCTGGCCGGGCAGACCCTGCTGTGGTTCGCGATCACCGCGCTGGTCGCCGTCACCATCGGCATCGGCCTGGGCCTGCTCACCCAGCCCGGCCGCAACAGCAGCGTCGACGCCGCCGCCCAGGCCGCGCCCGAGACCACGGGCTCCTGGTGGGACTTCCTCACCGGCCTGGTGCCGGGCAACGTCCTCGGCCTGCAGGCCTCGGCGGGCGACGACGGCTCGGTCGGCCTGTCGTTCAACGTCCTGCAGCTGATCGTGCTGTCGGTCGCGATCGGCGTCGCGATCCTCAAGGTCGGCGAGCCGGCCGAGCCGTTCCTCGGCCTGGTCCGCTCCGCCCTGGCCGTCGTCCAGAAGCTGCTGTGGTGGGTCATCCTGCTGGCCCCGGTCGGCACCGTCGGCCTCATCGGCAACGCCGTGGCCACCTACGGGTGGGACTCGCTCGGCTCCCTCGGCGTCTTCGCGGGCTCGGTCTACGCGGGCCTCGCGCTGGTGCTGTTCGTCGTCTACCCGGTGCTCCTGCGCCTGCACGGCCTCTCGCCGCTGCGGTGGTTCGCCGGCGCCTGGCCGGCCATCCAGCTCGCCTTCGTCTCCCGGTCCTCGATCGGCACCCTGCCGGTGACCGAGCGGGTCACCGAGCAGAACCTGGGCGTGCCGCGGTCCTACGCCTCCTTCGCCGTCCCGCTGGGCGCGACGACGAAGATGGACGGCTGCGCCGCGATCTACCCGGCGCTGGCGGCGATCTTCGTGGCGCAGTTCTTCGGCGTGGACCTGTCGCTCACCGACTACCTGCTCATCGCGCTGGTGTCGGTGGTCGGCTCGGCCGCCACGGCCGGCGTCACCGGCGCGGTGGTCATGCTGACCCTGACGCTGTCCACCCTGGGCCTGCCGCTGGCCGGCGTCGGCCTGCTGCTGGCGATCGACCCGATCCTCGACATGGGCCGCACCGCGGTGAACGTCGCCGGCCAGGCGCTGGTCCCGACGATCGTCGCCCGGCGCGAGGGCATCCTCGACCTCGAGCGGTTCCGCACCGGCCGGGCGTCCGCCCCGGTCGCCGCGGAGACCGGCGGCGTCGACACCGACCTGCGGCAGCCCGCGGTCGCCTGATCCTCCGCTCCACCCGGCGACGGGCCGGGGACCCCTCGGGGTCCCCG
>NZ_JBJGZT010000052.1:0-3464 GCF_054050655.1 Geodermatophilus sp. SYSU D00663
GGGGGGGCGGGGGGGGGGGGGGGCCGGGGGGGGGGGGGGGCGGGTGTTTTGGGGGGGCGGGGCGCCGGGGGCCCGGCCCCCCGGGGGGGGGCCACCCCCCGAGCGGCGGCCGGGGAGCAGGAGCCGGACGCGACGGAGCCCGCGTCCCCTCGAACGGGACGCGGGCTCCGGGCCTGCGGGGGAGCGGGGCTCAGGAGGCCCCGGGGCGGGCGGCGATGCCGGCCAGGGTCTCGTCCATGTCCCGGTCGCTGTCGGCCGTGCCGGCGTGCACCAGCAGGATCGGCGTCAGGTCGTCGGCGGCCGGGACGGGGCCGGCACCGGCCGGGGCCAGCAGCAGGGCGGGCAGCGTCTCGGTCTCCGCGGCGACCTGGACGCCGGCCTTGCGCAGCGAGTCGGCCACGTTGCGCCGGACGCCCCGCCGGCCCTCCGCGGCCCGCAGCTGCAGCGGCACCCGGCGGCCCACGGCGGCGTGCGCGGCCAGCCGGAGGGCGGCCCGGCCGGAGGCGTCGCCGTCCTGCAGCACCGCGACCGGCCCGCCCGGCTGCAGGCCCGCCTCGCCGAGCTCGCCCGAGACGGTGACCACCGACCCGCGCAGCGACGGCGGCCAGGGAGTGCCGGCGGTGAGCGCGCCCTCGACGATGCCCCAGCCGCTGCGGACCAGGACGACGTCGGCCGCGGTGCTGCCGGCCAGGTCGGCCACCTCCGCCCACGGGTCCTCGCTGAACCGCGAGGCGACCGACGCCTTCAGCCCCCGGGCCTCGACCAGCCGGGCCAGGGACCGCAGCTCGTCGGCCACGGTGGCCATCAGCTCGAGGTCGGCGCCCAGGCCGCTGGACACCTCGGGCTTGGGCCGGGAGCGGCGGACCACCCGGGTCAGCACGACCTGCGCGGGCGACTCGCGGCCGACCAGGTCGCAGGCCAGCTCGACCAGCGCGGCGTCCCGGTCGGGCTCGTCCACGACGACCACGACGGTGTAGGCCTCGGTGAGCCCCATCTCCGCCCGCTCGGCCGCGGCGATGTCCCGGTCGAGGATCCGCCTGGGGTAGACGAGGTTGAGCAGCGGCGTGGCCATGCCCGTCGTCACCAGGGCCATGATCACCATGAGCGTGAACATCTCGCCGTCGAGCACGCCCTGCTGGACGCCGATGTTGAGGATGACCAGCTCGGTGAGCCCGCGGGTGTTCATCAGCGTGGCCAGGGCGGTGGACTGGCGCCGCGGGACCCGCATGGCCCGCGCGGCGGCGTACGCGCCGACGAACTTGCCGGAGATGGCGACCAGCAGGATCAGGCCGAGCTCGCCGAGGCCGGCCAGGTCGATGGCGCCGACGTCGACGTTGAGGCCGGTGATGACGAAGAACACCGGCAGCAGCAGGAGCACGCTGACCTGCTCGAGCCGGTCGATGATCTCGTGGTTGAGCCGGGCGGCGCCCTTGCGGGGCATGACGACGCCGAAGAGGAAGGCGCCGAAGATGAAGTGGATGCCGATCTCCTCGGCCACCCAGGCGCTGGTGAGGATGCCGATGAGGACGCCGGCGAGCATCTCCGGGGTGAGCTGCCCGAGCCGCTCGTAGCGGGTGACGAGGACCCGCAGCACCGGCTTGACCACCAGGAACATCACCAGGGCGAAGGCCACCGACAGGCCGAGGATCAGCACCACGCCGGTGAACGACGAGGCGGCCACGATCGCCACGACGACGGCCAGCAGGCACCAGGCCAGGACGTCGTCGACGGCGGCGCAGGCCAGCGCGAGCACGCCCGTGGGGACGCGGTGCATCTGCCGCTCGGCGAGGATCCGCGCGAGCACGGGGAACGCGGTGATGGACATGGCCACGCCCATGAACAGGGCGAACCCGAGGAAGGGGATCACCGAGGTCGACCCGTCGGTCGCGGTGAAGACGTCGTGCTGGGTGTGCAGGTAGGTCGCCAGCAGCACGCCGAGCGCGAACGGCAGCAGGATCGACGCCAGCGACACCGAGACGGCCACCTTCTCCCGGCCGCGCATGAACGACAGGTCCACCTCGAGGCCGACCAGGAACATGAACAGCACCAGGCCGAGCTGTGCCAGCACGTTGAGGAACGGCCGGATGTCGGTCGGGAACAGCAGCAGGTCGAGGTCGCCCGGCAGGGCGCCGAGCAGCGTCGGGCCCAGGAGGATGCCGGCGACGATCTCGCCGACGACGGCCGGCTGACCGACCTTGACGGCCAGCCGCCCCATCAGCCGGGCGATGACCATGATCACCGCGAGGTCGACGAAGACGTAGGCGATGATCTCTGCGACGGGGCGCGCTTCCACGTGTTCTCCGGGCATGGCTGTCCGCGCCGCGTGGGACCGCGCGGGAGTCGGTTGGGACGGCGGGGACCGGGCACCCGGGGCCACGCCGGGCGCGGATGCTAGCCGCGGCGGTCCGGTCGCAGGGGTCCCGCGCGCGCGGCATCTCGGCGGGCGCGAACCGGTTCCCGGACGGCGGGTCCCCCGGCACACTGTGCCGCTGCCGCGCACCGCGGCGTCCGGCGCGGCCGGGGATACAGCGTTTCAGGAGGACATGCATGGATGCCGTCGGCCTGGTGGGCGCGGCGCCTGCCAACATCGCGGACTACCAGGTGGTCCGCGTGCTCGGTGAGGGCAACAACGGCCGCTTCTACCTCGCCCGCCCCCCGGCGCGGCTCGGCCTGCCCGACGAGTACGTCGCGGTGAAGGTCTTCACCGGCACCCACAGCGAGCAGGCCTACGAGCGGGGCGTGCGGGAGCTGCGCGCCTTCGCCCAGGTGGCCTCGCCGTACCTGGTCAAGGTCTACGACGCCGTGCTGCAGGACAGCTTCCTGTACGCGATGGAGTACTGCCCCCTCGGTTCGCTGGCCGCCCCGGCGCGGCCGCTGAGCCGCGGCGAGGTGCTGCGCGCGGTGGCGCACGCCGCGCACGCCGCGCACGCGCTGCACGAGGCGGGCCTGACCCACGGTGACGTCAAGCCGGCCAACGTCCTGCTCACCGAGGAGGGTGGCAAGCTCTCCGACCTGGGCCTGGCCCGCTACCTCGCGCCGGGCGTCACGCTGACCGGCATGGCCAGCGCCGCCTCGGTCGAGTTCCTGGACCCGGCGCTGCTGCGCGGTGACCGGCCCTCGCGGGCCACCGAGGTGTTCGCCCTGGGCGCCACCCTCAACCGGGCGCTCACCGGCACCGGCCTGTACGGCGAGCTGCCCGACGGCGAGCCGCTGCTCGCCATCCGCCGGGTGATGAGCGCCGAGCCGGCGATCGCTCCCGGCCTGACCGACGAGGAGGCCGCGCTCGTCTCCGAGTGCCTGGCCCCGGTGGGGCAGCGCCCGGTGACCGCGCTGCAGGTGGCCGAGCGGCTGGACCGGATGGCCGCCGAGGGGCGGGGCGCCGCCCGCGCCTGACCGGCGTCCGACACCACCAGGGGCCCCGGCCGCCCCCCCCCCCGGGGGGGGGGCGGCGGGGCGGGGGGGGG
>NZ_JBJGZT010000053.1:0-3186 GCF_054050655.1 Geodermatophilus sp. SYSU D00663
CCGCCGCCGACGGCGGCGAGTTCCGCGTCCACGACGCCTACGCCGTCCGCGAGACGGTGGGGCGCGCCCGGCCGGCCGCGGCGCGCTGGGCCGGGCTCGGGTTCGACGGCCGCCGGCAGCGGCTGGCCGCCTACCGCGGCTACCTGGCCCGGCGGATGCACGAGCTGGCCGACCTGGTGCACCGGGAGAACGGCAAGCCGCACGCCGACGCCCTCCTCGAGATCACCCTCGCGATCGACCACCTGGCCTGGGCCGGGGCGCACGCGCGGAGGACGCTGGGCCCGCGCCGGGTGCGCGCCGGCATGCTCGCGGCCAACCACGCCGCCTACCTCGAGTACCAGCCGATGGGCGTCGTCGGCGTCATCGGCCCGTGGAACTACCCGGTGTTCACGCCGATGGGCTCGATCGCCTACGCGCTGGCCGCCGGCAACGCCGTCGTCTTCAAGCCCTCCGAGTCCACCCCCGCCGTCGGCGCGTGGCTGGCCGCCGCCTGGCGCGCGGCCGTCCCCGACGTCGCCGACGCCCTCCAGGTCGTCACCGGCTCCGGCGAGACCGGCGCCGCGCTGTGCCGGGCCGGCGTGGACAAGCTGGCCTTCACCGGCTCCGGGGCCACCGGGCGCAAGGTCATGGCCGCCTGCGCCGAGACGCTCACCCCCGTGCTCATGGAGCTCGGCGGCAAGGACGCGATGATCGTCGACGACGACGCCGACGTGGCCGCCGCCGCCGACGCCGCCGTCTGGGGCGGCATGAGCAACGCCGGGCAGACCTGCATCGGCATCGAGCGGGTCTACGCCACGGAGAAGGTCTACGACGCCTTCGTCGCCGAGGTGACCGAGCGGGTGCGCGCCCTGCGCCCGGGGTCCGACGAGGAGGCCGCCTACGGCCCGATGACGATGGCGTCGCAGACCGACGTCGTGCGGCGGCACCTCGACGACGCGACCACACGCGGCGGCCGGGCGGTCCTCGGCGGCACGGTGGACGGCGGGCTCCCCCACGCCGGCTACGTCGCGCCGACGGTGCTGCTCGACGTGCCCGAGGAGTCGGCCGCGGTCCGCGAGGAGACGTTCGGGCCGACGCTGACCATCACCCGTGTGGCCGACGCCGAGGAGGCGCTGGAGCGCACCAACGCGACGTCGTACGGGCTGGCCGGCGCGGTGTTCTCGCGGTCGAGGGCGCGCGCGATGGACCTCGCCCGCCGGATGCGCAGCGGCATGACCAGCGTCAACTCGGTGCTGACCTTCGCCGGGGTGCCCTCGCTCCCCTTCGGTGGCGTGGGCGAGAGCGGCTTCGGCCGGATCCACGGCGAGGACGGGCTCAGGGAGTTCACCCGCGCCAAGGCGATCACCCGGCAGAGGTACGCGCTGCCGGTGAACCTGATGTCCTTCGCCCGCCCGCCGGCCGCGTTCGACGCGGTGGCGCGGGTCATGGGCATGGTGCACGGGCGGCACCGGTGAGCGTTGAGGTGCGCGACGAGTTCGACGTCGTCGTCGTCGGGGCCGGCTCCGCCGGCTGCGCGCTGGCCGCGCGACTGACCGAGGACCCGTCGGTGCGGGTGCTGCTGCTGGAGGCCGGCGGCTCCGACGACGTCCTCGAGGTGCAGATCCCCGCGGCGCTGTACAAGGTCTGGCGCACCCGGCGGGACTGGAACTACACCACCGAGCCGCAGCCGGGCCTCGGCGGGCGCGGGCTGTTCTGGCCGCGCGGGAAGCTGCTGGGCGGGTCGTCGTCGATCAACGCGATGATCTACGTCCGCGGCGCGGCGGCCGACTACGACGAGTGGGCCCGGCTGACCGGTGACCCGTCGTGGTCCTACGAGTCCGTGCTGCCGCTGTTCCGGCGGATGGAGGACAACGCGCGCGGCGCCGACCGCTTCCACGGCGTCGGCGGGCCGCTGCGGGTGGAGGACCTGCGCTCGCCGCACCCGTGGACGCGCGCGGTGGTCGAGTCGGCAGTGGCCGCCGGGTACCCCCGCAACGACGACTTCAACGGCGCCGCCCAGGAGGGCGTGGGCCAGTACCAGGTGACGCAGAGGCGGGGCCGCCGCTGGTCGGCCGCCGACGCCTACCTGCGCCCGGCACTCGGCCGGCCCAACCTGACGGTGCTCACCGGCGCGCTCACCACCCGGGTGCTGGTCTCGGGCGGGCGGGCCACCGGCGCCGAGTACCGGCGCGGCGGGCGGACGCACACCGCGCACGCGGCCGGTGAGGTCGTGCTGTGCGGCGGCGCGGTGAACTCGCCGCAGCTGCTGATGCTGTCGGGCATCGGGCCGGGCGCGCACCTGCGCGAGGTCGGCGTCGACGTCGTCCACGACCTGCCCGGCGTGGGCGGCGGGCTGCAGGACCACCCGCTGGTGCCGGTCGTCTGGGACGTGCGGTCGGGGAGGTCGCTGCTCCGGGCGGAGTCGCCGTCGGGGTACGCGCAGTGGTTCGGCGCCCGCCGCGGGCCGCTGTCGTCGAACCTGGCCGAGGCGGGGCTGTTCACCCGCTCGCGGCCGGACCTCGACCAGCCCGACCTGCAGTACCACTTCCTGCCGGTCAAGTTCTGGCGGCAGGCGGAGGTCGACCCCGACGTCGACGCGTTCACCGCCGCCGCCGTCCTGGTGCACGTGCACTCGCGCGGCTCGGTGCGGCTGCGCTCGGCCGACCCGACGTGGGCGCCGGCCATCGACGCCGGCTACCTCACCGACGAGCGCGACCTCGACGCGCTGGTGACCGGCGTGGAGAAGGCGCGGGAGCTCGCGTCGGTCGGCCCGCTGGCGCAGGTGCTCGCCGCGGAGTGGTCGCCCGGCGGCACGGTGCGCACGGCCGACGCGCTGCGGGCGAAGGTCCGGGAGACGCTGGAGTCGCTGTACCACCCGGTGTCCTCGTGCCGGATGGGCGTGGACGACTCCGCCGTCGTGGACCCGCAGCTGCGGGTGCACGGGCTCGACGGCCTGCGGGTGGTCGACGCCTCGGTGATGCCGACGCTGGTCCGCGGCAACACCAACGCGCCGACGATCATGATCGCGGAGCGCGCCGCCGACCTCATGGCCGGCCGCACCGTCGACCCCGTCTTCGCCGCGACCGCCTGACGCCGTCCTCCCGCCTTCCGCGCGCGAAAGGCGGGACGTCGTGACCCCCCGTCCGCGCGGGGGAGGCGGGTGTCGGCACAGCCAGGGGCGCGCGGATGCGGGCGCGCTCAGCAAAG
>NZ_JBJGZT010000054.1:0-3005 GCF_054050655.1 Geodermatophilus sp. SYSU D00663
GGGCCCGGTCAGCAGCTGACCGGGCCCGTGGCCGTCCGTGGCCCCCTCGCAGGGTCCCGCCGCGAGCGGCGGGGGACGAGGGGTCCTCCCTCACCCGAAGCGGCCGGAGATGTAGTCCTCGGTCGCCTTCTGGTCGGGGTTGCTGAAGATCTTCTCGGTCGGGTTGAACTCGATGAGCCGGCCGGGCTGGCCCACGCCGTTGAGGTTGAAGAACCCGGTGGACTGGCTCACCCGCGCCGCCTGCTGCATGTTGTGCGTGACGATGACGATGGTGAACCGCTCCTTGAGCTCGGTCATCAGGTCCTCGATGGCCAGCGTGGAGATCGGGTCCAGGGCCGAGCAGGGCTCGTCCATGAGCAGCACGTCGGGCTCGACGGCGATCGCGCGGGCGATGCACAGCCGCTGCTGCTGACCGCCCGACAGGCCCGAGCCGGGGCGGCCCAGCCGGTCCTTGACCTCGTCCCACAGGTTGGCGCCGCGTAGCGAGCGCTCGACCAGCTCGTCGGTCTCGGCCTTCTTCATCCGCTTGTTGTTGAGCCGGTTGCCGGCGATGACGTTGTCGTAGATGGACATCGTCGGGAACGGGTTGGGCCGCTGGAAGACCATGCCGATCTGCCGGCGGACGTCGACCGGGTCGGTGTCGGCGCCGTAGAGGTCCTGGCCGTCCATGACGACCTTGCCCTCGACGCGGGCACCGGGGATGACCTCGTGCATGCGGTTGAGCGAGCGCAGGAAGGTCGACTTCCCGCAGCCCGACGGCCCGATCAGCGCGGTGATGCTGCGCGGCTCGATGGAGACGTTCACGCCCTCCACGGCCAGGAAGTTGCCGTAGTAGATGTTGAGGTCGGAGACCTCGATGCGCTTGGCCACGGGGGGATCCTCCGGGTCGGGGTCGGTCAGCGACCGGTCTTGGGGGCGAAGAAGCGGCTGATCAGGCGGGCCACGACGTTGAGGACCATCACCAGGATGATGAGGACGAGTGCCGCCGTCCAGGCCCGGTCGAGGAACGCCTGGGTGTCGGTACCCGGCTGCGTGAGCTGGTAGTAGGCGAAGACCGGCAGCGTCGCCATGCGCCCGTCGAACGGGTTGAGGTTCGTGCCGGTGATCAGGCCGACGGTGATGAGCAGTGGCGCGGTCTCGCCGATCACGCGCGCCACGGCGAGGGTGATGCCGGTGCCGAGGCCGGCGACGGCGGTCGGCAGGACGACCTTGACGATCGTCCGCCACTTGGGCACGCCCAGGGCGTAGCTGGCCTCCCGCAGCTCGTTGGGGACGAGCTTGAGGACCTCCTCGCAGGAGCGGACGACGACCGGGATCATGAGCACCGAGAGGGCCGCGGACCCCATGAGGCCGAGCCGGACGTCGTTGCCGAACAGCAGCGTGAACAGCGCGAAGGCGAACAGGCCGGCGACGATCGACGGGATGCCGGTCATGACGTCGACGAAGAAGGTGATCGCCTTCTTCAGCCGGCCGGTGCCGTACTCGACGAGGTAGATGGCGGTCAGCAGGCCGATCGGCACCGAGATCACCGCGGTCACCGCGGTGATGACCAGCGTGCCGAAGATGGCGTGGTAGGCGCCGCCGCCCTCGCCCACGACCCGGAACATCGAGTTGGTGAAGAAGGCGGCGTCGAAGCGCGCCAGGCCCTTCTCGAGCACCGTGTAGACCAGCGACACCAGCGGGATCATCGCGATCGCGAAGGCCGTGGTCACCAGCGCGGTGACGAGCCGGTCGGAGGCCTTGCGTGACCCCTCGACGACCCGGGACCCGACGTACACGGCCAGCGTGCCCAGGACGGCGCCGTAGATGACGGTGAGCGCGACGCTGAACCCGGTGAGCGCCGACAGCAGCGCCCCGACCGCGATCCCGGCGGCGTAGAGCCCCAGCGGGGCGAACCGCGGGAGGCGGGAGCGGCGGGGGACCGGGCCGGACGGCTCCGGGGCGACCTGCAGCGTCGACTGCGTGGAGGTGCTCATCAGTTGGCTCCGGAGAAGTCGGCGCGCCGGTTGACGATCCAGCGGGCGAGCATGTTGACCGCGAGGGTGATGACGAACAGCACCAGGCCGCTGGCGATCAGGGTGTTGATCCCCAGGCCGGTGGCCTCGGGGAAGCGCAGGGCGATGTTCGACGCGATGGTCGAGGGGTTCGAGCTGCTGATCAGGTTGAGCGTGGCGCCGGCGCCGCCGGACAGCACGATGGCCACCGCCATCGTCTCGCCGAGCGCGCGGCCCAGGCCCAGCATCGCGCCGGCGATGACGCCGGACTTGCCGTAGGGCAGCACCGCCATCTTGATCATCTCCCAGCGCGTGGCGCCGAGGGCGAGCGCGGCCTCGCGGTGCAGGGCCGGGGCCTGGCTGAACACCTCGCGGGAGATGGCCGAGATGATCGGCAGGATCATGACCGCGAGCACCAGGCCGACGGTGAACATCGTGCGGCCGCTGGTGGAGGCCGGGCCCGCGAAGAACGGGAGCCAGCCCAGGTCGTCCGCGGCCCAGACGTGGAACGGGACCAGCGCCGGCGCGAGGACCGCGAGCCCCCAGAAGCCGTAGACGACGCTCGGGATGGCCGCGAGCAGGTCGATCACGTACCCGAGGCCGGCCGCGATGCGGCGGGGCGCGTAGTAGGTGACGAAGAGCGCGATGCCCACCGCCAGCGGCGTGGCCACGATCAGGGCGAGGACGGCGCCGAGGAGCGTGCCGAGGATGAGCGGGCCGATGTAGGCGGCCAGGCCCTCGCCGCCCGGGATGTCCTCCGCCGGCGCGGTGAGGGCGGGGATCGCCTCGCTGATGAGGAAGGCGGCCACGCCCGCGAGCACGAGCAGGATGAAGATGCCGGAGCCCTTGGCGCTGCCGGCGAAGATGCGGTCCCCCGCCCGGCGCACGACGCGCTGCTGCGACGGGGGTGGGGTGGGGGCCTTCGTGGCGGTCACCGTTGCTCCGGGTGGTCGATCGGCGGTGCGGGGAGCCCGTCTCCGGGCGGGGCGGTGGCCCGGGGCGTCGGCCGAC
>NZ_JBJGZT010000055.1:0-2073 GCF_054050655.1 Geodermatophilus sp. SYSU D00663
GGCCAGGGGACGGGGTGGGTAGGGGAGCGTCGTGTGGCGGGTGAAGCGGCGGCGGAAGCCAGCCGTGGACGCCACGCGAGTGAGAATGCAGGCATGAGTAGCGAGAGGGGAGTGAGAACCTCCCCCGCCGGAAGACCAAGGGTTCCTGGGCCAGGCTAATCCGCCCAGGGTGAGTCGGGACCTAAGGCGAGGCCGACAGGCGTAGTCGATGGACAACGGGTTGATATTCCCGTACCCGCGAAGGAGCGCCCATGCCCAGGCCAGTGATGCTGACCCACCGAAACCGCTCCGCCCCTTCGGGGTCGGGGTGGCAGTAGCTGGGGACCCGAGCTGGTAGTAGGCAAGCGATGGGGTGACGCAGGAAGGTAGTCGGGCCGGTGAGTGGTGGTACCGGTGCAAGGGTGTGGCCCGCGCCATAGGCAAATCCGTGGCGCACGAGGGTGAGGCCTGACGCGTAGCCGAATGAGGCGAATCCGATGATCCTATGCTGCCGAGAAAAGCCTCTAGCGAGTTCCGAGCGGCCCGTACCCCAAACCAACTCAGGTGGTCAGGTAGAGAATACCGAGGCGATCGAGCGAACTGTGGTTAAGGAACTCGGCAAAATGCCCCCGTAACTTCGGGAGAAGGGGGGCCCTCGTCCGTGAACCGCCTTGCGCGGGGCAGCGGGTGGGGGCCGCAGAGACCAGTGAGAAGCGACTGTTTACTAAAAACACAGGTCCGTGCGAAGTCGTAAGACGAGGTATACGGACTGACGCCTGCCCGGTGCTGGAACGTTAAGGGGACGGGTTAGTCCTTCGGGGCGAAGCTCAGAACTCAAGCGCCAGTAAACGGCGGTGGTAACTATAACCATCCTAAGGTAGCGAAATTCCTTGTCGGGTAAGTTCCGACCTGCACGAATGGCGTAACGACTTCTCAGCTGTCTCAACCACAGGCTCGGCGAAATTGCACTACGAGTAAAGATGCTCGTTACGCGCGGCAGGACGGAAAGACCCCGGGACCTTCACTACAGCTTGATATTGGTGTTCGGTTCGGCTTGTGTAGGATAGGTGGGAGACTGCGAAGCCGGCACGCCAGTGTCGGTGGAGTCGCCGTTGAAATACCACTCTGGTCGAATTGGATGTCTAACCTCGGTCCGTGAGCCGGATCAGGAACAGTGTCAGGTGGGTAGTTTAACTGGGGCGGTTGCCTCCCAAAATGTAACGGAGGCGCCCAAAGGTTCCCTCAGCCTGGTTGGCAATCAGGTGTCGAGTGCAAGTGCACAAGGGAGCTTGACTGTGAGACCGACGGGTCGAGCAGGAGCGAAAGCTGGGACTAGTGACCCGGCACCGGCATGTGGAAGCGGTGTCGCTCAACGGATAAAAGGTACCCCGGGGATAACAGGCTGATCTTCCCCAAGAGTCCATATCGACGGGATGGTTTGGCACCTCGATGTCGGCTCGTCGCATCCTGGGGCTGGAGTAGGTCCCAAGGGTTGGGCTGTTCGCCCATTAAAGCGGTACGCGAGCTGGGTTTAGAACGTCGTGAGACAGTTCGGTCCCTATCCGCCGTGCGCGTAAGAGACTTGCGAAGAGCTGTCCCTAGTACGAGAGGACCGGGACGGACGAACCTCTGGTGTGCCAGTTGTACCGCCAGGTGCACTGCTGGTTGGCTACGTTCGGCAGGGATAACCGCTGAAAGCATCTAAGCGGGAAGCTCGCTTCAAGATGAGGTCTCTCACCCAGTCAATGGGGTAAGGCCCCCGCCCAGACCAGCGGGTTGATAGGCCGGAAGTGGAAGCGCCGCAAGGCGTGGAGCTGACCGGTACTAACAGGCCGAGGGCTTGACCACACACCTTCCTGCCAACACACAACAGGTGTGCACCACGCGTCCACTGTGCAGTTCTGAACGCAGCCAACCCCCCGCACCCGGCCAGCCGGCCGGTGCGGGCCGGGGCACCGTTCACAGTGTTACGGCGGCCATGGCGAGAGGGAAACGCCCGGATCCATTCCGAACCCGGAAGCTAAGCCTCTCAGCGCCGATGGTACTGCCCCGGAGACGGGGTGGGAGAGTAGGACGCCGCCGGACAACCATTCA
>NZ_JBJGZT010000057.1:0-1508 GCF_054050655.1 Geodermatophilus sp. SYSU D00663
GGCTGACCTCCTCGGCCGCGCCGGCCACGACGCCGGACTGCGCCGAGGTCTCCTCGGCCGAGGCCGAGATCTGCGCCGAGGACGCCGACAGCTCCTCGCTGGAGGCCGCGACCGCGTCCGCCGAGGCGACCACGGCCGACATCACCGAGCGCAGGTTCTCCTGGGCCTCGCCGAGGGCGGCGGCCATGCGGCCGAGCTCGTCGCGCCCGCGCACCTCGGGGGTGACGGTGAGGTCGCCGGCGGCCAGGGCCTCGACCGAGTGCTGCACCGAGCGGACGGTGCCCACGAGCCGCCGGACCACGAGGACGGTCAGCCCGCCCGCGACCAGCGTGCCCAGCGCCAGGGAGACCCACAGGGTGGTGGTGGCCGAGGAGACGATGCCGACGGCGTCGTCGGTGTCGGCCTGGCCGGCGGCGACCCGCCGCTCCTGCATGGCGTTGTACTGGTCCATGAGCACGTCGGAGCGGTCCTGCAGCGGGCCGGTGATGACGGCGGCCGCCACGGCGAGGTTGCCGGCGTCGGCCGCGGGCAGCAGCTGGGTGTCGGCGATCGTGTAGTAGTCCTCGACGGTGCCGCGGAACTCCTCGAACGCCTCCCTGTTGACCGTCACGGCGGCGTAGGCGTCGAGCTGGCCGTCGATGGTCTCGCGGCGCTCGGCCAGGTCGGCCCGCAGGGCGGCGCGCTGCTGCGCGTCCGCGATCGGGTACGTGTTGTAGCGCGACCGGTCGCCCTGCCAGGAGCGCTGGATGTTGGCCAGGTCGGACAGCCGGACGACGTTGTCGTTGATCCGGGCGGCCGCGTCCTGGACCGCCGACAGCCGGTTGACGGCGAGGACGGTCATCGCGACGGCGACCAGCGCGAGGACGGCGACGGCGGCGCCGATCTTGACGCCGACGGGGCGGTCGGCGAACCAGCCGCCGGTGCGGCCGGCGCGTTGCGTGCTCATGGGGACTGCTCCTGGGTTCTCGGGGTGGCCGGTGGTGAAGAAGCGGGCGCTCTCGGGGTAGGAGAGTGACGGATCCGGAAAGGAACTCGCGTCGTCCGGAAATGGCGTGTCGGTAACGATCCGAGCACGGCCGTTATTGGTTGCGGCGGGCAACGCCGGGACCATTTCCGGCAGCAAGTCGACAAGTGGTACGACTTGGACGAGCAGCACAGATGCCCAAGTCGACAAGGGCATCCGCGCTGCCGGCCGAGCTCTCCAACGGCGGAGATGGCCATTTCCGCCGGTCGGGGCGGGGGCGGACGACCGTGCCCGGAGCCATTGTCGAGGAAATGGCTCCGGACGGGTCCGTGGTCACCGGCCGTCGGGACGGACGGCCATTCCTGGCGGCCGGGTCACACGGGTCAGTGCGTGAAACGGCCGACGCTCGCCCTGAGCTCGGCGGCCATGCGGGAGAGCTCGTCGACGGCGGTGCGCGTCTGGGTCAGCGCCTGGGTGGTGGAGTCCGCCGCGGCCGAGACCCCGGAGATGTTGTCCGCGATCTGCCCCGAGCCCTGCGCCGCCT
>NZ_JBJGZT010000058.1:0-1475 GCF_054050655.1 Geodermatophilus sp. SYSU D00663
TCGTCCGGGCCTTCCCGATTTCACATCGCCGCGCGTGCGCGGGCCGGTGGAGTCGTTGGGGAAGGAGCGCGGGTTGGTCGTTGAGAACTGCACAGTGGACGCGAGCATCTTTGATCTCTTGTCTCGCTGCCGGCGGGGACCTTGCGGGGTGGCCGTCGGCTGGCGAGTGCCGGAGTTCGCGTGTTTGTAGGTTTGTGTGTGGCCAAGATGTTGAGGGCACACGGTGGATGCCTGGGCACCAGGAGCCGATGAAGGACGTGGGAGGCTGCGATAAGCCTCGGGGAGCTGCCAACCGAGCGTTGATCCGAGGGTGTCCGAATGGGGGAACCCCGCACCAGTCATGTGGTGTGACCCGCGCCTGAACACATAGGGCGTGTGGAGGGAACGTGGGGAAGTGAAACATCTCAGTACCCACAGGAGAAGAAAACAACCGTGATTCCGTGAGTAGTGGCGAGCGAAAGCGGATGAGGCTAAACCGTTTCCATGTGAGACCCGGCAGGGGTTGTGGAGGCGGGGTCGTGGGACCGATCGTGTCAGTTCTGCCGGACTGGCGGGGAGTGAGAAAGCGCAGTTGTTAGGGGAAGGCCTCTGGAAGGGGTCGCCGTAGAGGGTGAGAGCCCCGTACTCGAAAACGCTGCGCCTCCTTGTTGTCGTGTTCCCAAGTAGCACCGAGCCCGTGGAATTCGGTGTGAATCCGGCGGGACCACCCGCTAAGCCTGAATACTCCCTGGTGACCGATAGCGGACGAGTACCGTGAGGGAAAGGTGAAAAGTACCCCGGGAGGGGAGTGAAATAGTACCTGAAACCGTGTGCCTACAAGCCGTCAGAGCCGTGAAGCCGCGCCTCGTGCGCGGGCGGTGATGGCGTGCCTTTTGAAGAATGAGCCTGCGAGTTAGCGGTACGTGGCGAGGTTAACCCGTGTGGGGTAGCCGTAGCGAAAGCGAGTCCGAACAGGGCGAGTGAGTCGCGTGCTCTAGACCCGAAGCCGGGTGATCTACCCATGGCCAGGTTGAAGCGCGGGTAAGACCGCGTGGAGGACCGAACCCACCAGGGTTGAAAACCTGGGGGATGAGCTGTGGGTAGGGGTGAAAGGCCAATCAAACCCGGTGATAGCTGGTTCTCCCCGAAATGCATTTAGGTGCAGCGTCGCGTGTTTCTTGCCGGAGGTAGAGCACTGGATGGCCGATGGGCCCCACAAGGTTACTGACGTCAACCAAACTCCGAATGCCGGTAAGTGAGAGCGCGGCAGTGAGACTGCGGGCGATAAGGTTCGTAGTCGAGAGGGAAACAGCCCAGATCATCGGCTAAGGCCCCTAAGCGTGTGCTAAGTGGAAAAGGATGTGGGATCGCAGTGACAACCAGGAGGTTGGCTTAGAAGCAGCCATCCTTGAAAGAGTGCGTAATAGCTCACTGGTCAAGTGGTTCCGCGCCGACAATGTAGCGGGGCTCAAGCACACCGCCGAAGCCGTGGCACT
>NZ_JBJGZT010000059.1:0-829 GCF_054050655.1 Geodermatophilus sp. SYSU D00663
GGCCGGGGACCCCTCGGGGTCCCCGGCCCGTCGCCGCTTGCGCACCGGTGCCGCACCACGGGAGCGTGACGTCGGCGACGACGGTGGAGGTGGGACGTGCGCGACCTCGTCTACTACGTCGGGGTGTCGATCGACGGCTTCATCGCCGGCCCCGACGACGAGGTGGACTTCTACCCGCTCACCGAGCCGTTCACCGAGTGGATGGCGACCGAGTACGCCGACGCGCTGCCCACGCACGTGCGCCGGGCGCTGGGGGTCGACGCCGCGCTCCGGCGCCGGTTCGACACGGTCGTCATGGGCCGGCGCACCTACGACCCCGGCCTCGCCGCGGGCATCGTCAGCCCCCACGCCCACCTGCGGCAGGTCGTCGTCTCCCGGTCGCTGGAACCCCCGGCCCCGGAGGTCACCGTCGTCCGGGAGGACCCGCTGGCCGCCGTGCGCGCCCTCAAGGAGGCGCCCGGCCTCGACGTCTACCTCGCCGGCGGCGGGCAGCTCGCCGGTGAGCTGCTCCCCGAGATCGACCGGCTGGTGCTCAAGCAGTACCCGGTGGTGGCCGGTGCCGGCCGGCCGCTGTTCGACACCGGGTTCGCCCCCACCGGGTTCGTCCTGGACGACGTGCGGACCTTCCCCGGCGGCCCCGCCGTCCTCACCTGGTCGCGCTCCCGCTGACCCGGCCGGGGGAGCACGTGGCCGGCCGCCGCTCCGACGTCCGCCGCTCCGACGCCCGCCGGGCCGCCGGCCTGGCCGTGCTGCTCGCGGCCTGGAACGACCTGCTGGTGCCGCGGCTGCCCGAGCGGGCGTACGCGCCGGTAAACGCCGCGGCCGCGGC
>NZ_JBJGZT010000060.1:0-532 GCF_054050655.1 Geodermatophilus sp. SYSU D00663
CCCGAAGCCGGTGGCCCAACCCCTCGTGGGAGGGAGCCGTCGAAGGCGGGATCGGCGATTGGGACGAAGTCGTAACAAGGTAGCCGTACCGGAAGGTGCGGCTGGATCACCTCCTTTCTAAGGAGCATCTCGCTCGGCGGACGATGTCCGTCGGGTGCAGAGCTGTGCTCGGGCCGTGATGGCCGCCCATGTCCGGGTGGCCGCGGAGCGTCCGAGGCAGTGCTCGAGGGTGGAACGCTGACCAGTTCGGCCGCCGGCTGTGGCCGGCTCCCAGTACTGCCGGGTGTCCTTCGGGGCGCCGGCGTGGACCGGAGCCGGGGGCAGGTGGGTGGTCGTAGGCACGCTGTTGGGTCCTGAGGGAGCGGACTCCGTCCGCCGGTCTCGTGCCGGGGGTGGGGGTGCACCTCGTCCGGGCCTTCCCGATTTCACATCGCCGCGCGTGCGCGGGCCGGTGGAGTCGTTGGGGAAGGAGCGCGGGTTGGTCGTTGAGAACTGCACAGTGGACGCGAGCATCTTTGATCTCTTGTCTCGC
>NZ_JBJGZT010000061.1:0-504 GCF_054050655.1 Geodermatophilus sp. SYSU D00663
CCCGAAGCCGGTGGCCCAACCCCTCGTGGGAGGGAGCCGTCGAAGGCGGGATCGGCGATTGGGACGAAGTCGTAACAAGGTAGCCGTACCGGAAGGTGCGGCTGGATCACCTCCTTTCTAAGGAGCAACTCGCTCGGCGGACGATGTCCGTCGGGTGCAGAGCTGTGCTCGGGCCGTGATGGCCGCCCATGTCCGGGTGGCCGCGGAGCGTCCGAGGCAGTGCTCGAGGGTGGAACGCTGACCAGTTCGGCCGGCCGCTGCTGCGGCCTCCTAGTACGGCATCGCGTCTTCGGGCGCCTGCGGGGAACGGGGGTCGGGGGAGTTCGGACCGGTCGTAGGCACGCTGTTGGGTCCTGAGGGAGCGGGCTATCGCTTCTTCGTCCGGGCCTTCCCGATTTCACATCGCCGCGCGTGCGCGGGCCGGTGGAGTCGTTGGGGAAGGAGCGCGGGTTGGTCGTTGAGAACTGCACAGTGGACGCGAGCATCTTTGATCTCTTGTCTCGC